>JAJRZU010000134.1 GCA_024275075.1 Deltaproteobacteria bacterium
CGGCTTTGCGGCGCCTTTGTCCGCGGCTATCTGCCCGCTGTGACAACCGGTCAGCAGCATGAGGGCCATTATGTATAATTTAAATTTTTTCATGTCAGATCAAGTCCTTGGCGAGCAGGTACTCCCTCGCCGCCTGTTTGGAGAATTTCTCCCCATCCTTTATAAGGGATATGGCCTTTGTGAAATCAGCGGGGCTTATCAGCCTGCCCGCGCGTTCCATGACCTTGTTCAATGTGAAGAACTCGATATCTTCGAGCAGTTTTTTCGATACCTCGAAGACCACCTTGCCGCCGCCGGTCTCTACCAGCGGAAAGAACCTCCCCCACGTTTTCTCGGCCGCGAGTCTGTCGGTGTCAAGTCCGGCCGCGCTTCCTCTCCAGACGATGATGTCCGTCTCCCCCTTCTTCATCGAGCCCTCTATGGATGCGGCGCTCTTGAATTCGTTTACGAGCGAATCGATACCGGTCTTCTCCTTGATATATATAGCGATCAGGTGCGCGGCAAACTCATCCTCCACGCCGCCTTTCACGTACCCGATACCAAGCTTGTCACCGAAGCAGGCATGAGCGGCTGACAGCTGGAAGGTGAGGGCGGCAATGATAATTAGTATAAAACATATTATTTTCATTCCGTTACATGCCCATCACGAACAACCAGTTATACACTGTCAGCAGGTACAGTACCGCCATGATGAGCGCCGCCGCGGCAAATACGGCGAACCCCTTCTTCCCGATCTTCGCGCTGCTTTGCATAGTTGTGTCCGTTATCTTTTTCGCCGCGATCAGGCTGAATGCGAAACCGGCGGCGATGACAGCTGTGATTATCCATTTGAGCTGAGCAAGGGCGATGATTACGCCCGGCTGCTCGAAGTTCTTGAAAACGTTGAATGAGAGATATGTCTTTACACCCGTCGGGTCCATAAAAATGTATGGGAAATATTTAAGTTTCGTGTTTAGCTTGACAAGCGCGAGAACGATATGCGCGCTGAATATGAGCGGTATGAGCGAGAACGCCGCCGCGGTGAAGAGCGCCGCGAAGCCTGGCTTGTCCGGCGCCGCACCTGCCCCTTTTTTCACCTTGGCGAGCTCTTTTGGTATGTCGCTCTCTTTGGAGATATCAACGGTCATTATGTTCGCTCTGGTAATCAAGAGCGTGACGTAGCTTATTGCGCCGACGAAGAGGAGCGGTAAAAGGACACTCCCGTATATTGCTTTGAAAAGTTCCGCCGCGGGCGCCGTGAACCCACCGATAACCGCTATGAGATAGTCCGCCGGCGCCATGATCCCGCCGCGCAGTTTCGGGAATACTTTGAAGAAGTTGATGCTGACAAGCCCCATGAGGATGACGGCGAACAGCGCGTTTCCGACCTGCGGCCTGTTTACCGCGATGTCGGGCATACCTTTTCGGTACCGCACATTCAGGTTCTTATACGGGCACACCTCGAAGCAGTTCATGCACAGATCGCAGGCGCTTTTATCTTCGAGGTCGTTTGGTACGAGGCCCAGCGGGCAGCCATCCTTTTCGGTTTTATACATCAGCACCGCTTTTTTCATCGTCAGCTTATACCATTTTGTGTCGCCGTTTATGCACTGGGTGTTAGCGCATTTGCCGCAGATGTTATTATCCTTCACATAGAGCTCAACGGGGCCTGTGCGGCTGTACAGCCCGAGCATCCCCCCGATGGGGCACATGTACCGGCAAAAGACCCTCTTTTTGAAGATGCTCCCAAGGATGATGACGATGATCAGGAATATCAGGATAAGCTTCGCGGTCATGTCCGGGAACCGGTGCACATTTAGCGACATGGCCCCGAACAGTACGAGGAAAGTGAACACAATCAACAGGAAATTATTCTTAAGACCGGCAGGATAATCTTTTTTCAGGCAATTCATCGAGAATACGCCGTGCAGCCAGCCGAGCGGGCAGATCGTACACCACATCCTGCCGAACAAGAGCACGGAGAGCACGACCACCATCAGCCAGAGCACCCAGAACAGGAATGTCGCTATGTTGGTGTACATCAGCGGGTCGCTGACGCTGACGCCGTTTATCCCGCGGTAATTGTACGAGTAGTATACCATTACAAGCAGAATCGCAAGGCTGAGCATACGGATGCCGCTTAGCAGAAACGGTACCCTCATAAGGCGGTTTAGCAGGGTCTCTTTTTTGTTCGCACCAATTTTCATCATAAGCCGGTTTTCACGCCGCATCGCCTTCACCGCGTCTATCTGTAAAGTGATGTCGGTATGATCGCTTTGCCCTCCTCGTCAGTGTATTCATAATCCCTGCCGGTAATGTCTTCTAACGCTCTTGCCGCCCACTCCCGAACAAACACGTTTTTGTCGCTAAGGTTTCGCTCCAGCGCGGTTACGGCGTCTTCGCTGTGTATGCTGCCAAGGCTCCTCGCCGCCGCGACGCGTATCCTCCAGTCAGGGTCAGTCAGCTCCTTCGCAAGGACTTTAACCGCCCTGGTGTCTTTCAGCTTGCCCAACGCCCATATCGCCTGCTCTTTGTGCCTGCCACCCACTTCTTTCAGGACGGCGTCAAATATACGGCCATCCTTTATTTCTCCGGCGACAGAGAGCGCGAAATTTTTGTCTAACACATCAGTGGAACCGAAGAACCGCGTCAGCTCTTTGATGATGATATCGGTGTTAGCCATCCCGGTATCGGAGTTGTTTATCTTTATAAGCGAGATAGCGGCGTATTTCTTCACTTCCGCGTCATTGTCGTCGAGCGCGTCCACCAACGCTCTGACCGCCTTCGTATCCGCGATATGCCCTAAGGCGAATGCCGCGGCGTAACGCCTCTTGTCATTTCCCTTGAGAATGGCGACGAGTTTGCCGACCGCCTTCTTGTCCTTTATCATACCAAGCGCGGCGACAATATATTCCTTCTTCTCACCACCGGCTTTCTCTAACTCATCCATGAGGATCTCAACGGCTTTGGCGCCGACGCTTATAATAGCTTCATAAGCTTCGCTCTGCGTTTTGATATCGTTCGCGTCAACAAGGTCGATGAGCTTTCTTACCGCGGCTTCGTCACCGGAGAGCGCTTTGTTCTTCAGCATCTCAACGGAGACGAACTCCTCTTTGTAGCAAGAGCAAAGCGATATCATAAATATCATAATAATACTGAGCGCAATGATTGTTTTTTTCATATTTACTACCATACCTTATGCGCTGTGATGTCGATATCTGTCAAGTGCTCGCCGTTCTTTAGCATGATCGCCGACTGGTCTATCGTGCCCTGGTCGTATCTGCCGTACATGTCACCGACCTTCGGCGGCCCGCCGAACCTGTCGCGCGCGCATATATAATACGTCCCGCCTTCGGGCAGATAGAGCCTGTAGCGTCCGTCGGGGCCTGTTTTGTCGGACACGAATTTCGGTCGCTCAGACATCTGGATGTGGTCGTATACGTGTATCCTCACGCCCGCTAAGGGTGCGCCGTCGCTGTCATAGATGGTGCCTGAGAAGCTCGTGTTCGACTTGACGTCGCTGGCGATATTCTCCTTCGTGTCACCGATCTTCCTTCGCGCCGTCATGTCAAGTATCATCTCACCGCTTTTCGTTATCTCGACGGGGCCGATAGTATTGCTCTTGTAATCACCGGGTACGATAAGCCCGATAGACTCATCGTTCACGCGCTTCCTCGCGACGAAGAAGTATGTGCCTGCGGGCAGGTCGACGGCAAACTCACCGGTAAGCTCGGCCGTCTCGATAGTGACAAGCGGCGGCCCCCTTAGATCCATACCCGCTTTGTAGACGTATACCAGCGCTTTTTCAAGCGGCGCCATGACCGCGCCTTTTACTGTGGCGTTTACAGCCTCACCCTTACCGCTTTGTGTCGGTTGGCCGCACGATATCAGTAGCGCCGCCGCCAAGAAAGCGGTAATGATAAAACATGATAATCTCTTTTTTGTCATTCTTCCTCCAGTTAACCACAGAGGGCACAGAGTGCGCACAGTGAACTCAGAGAATTACTTTTAAAGATCGTTCTGTGTGAACTCTGTGCGCTCCGCGGTTAGTAGCGTTTTTGTAACCTTTGTGGCTACGAGTCAATAAAGACCAGCTCCAGGGTCTCTTTTGCGGCGTAGTGATTTGTCAGGGTATTATCCATGACAGAGATCCCAAACCTATATCTATTATTTCTTTTTATATCAAAAGTTACATCTTTACTGTCGTTAGTTATCAGTTTCCGGTTCAACGTCACTTCCCAAGCGCCGCGTTTGTACTCGCCGCGCGCCTTCACATCAGCCCGCCGGCCTGACGGCATGAACACCCTGACGCCCGGCGCGGTGCCCGTTATCATCCAGTACCCTTTTTTTACAGGCATCCCGTTATAGTCATACGAAGGTGAGTCGCCCTCTTCCATCGGCGCGACCTCGAGCGCCAGGTTGTCCAAGGGCGCGTTATCCTTCAATGTCGAGTTGTAAAAATATATCTTCGCCGGCGTGTCAGGTGCGATACCTTTTTCGTCGATATACTTATCGTCCGCGAAATTGAGCGAATTTGTCCGGTATGCCTTCCAGTTCCACAAATCTACTTTATCGTCCGCCAGAGTCTGCATCCTGAATTTCGCCACCATGTTAAAATTTTTCAGCTGCCAGTTAGTCGCGTGGCACGCCTGCGCGCAATTGAACGGTTTCTCGCCGCCACTCATATCCCACATGATACCAAGGGCATCCTCTAACTGTCTGGAAGAACGCCACATATCATTATTGTACGCAAATTCGTACATCCTGTCGTCCTTCGTCGCGTCACCCCATGACACGCGCATAAAGAGCTCACTGTCAGTATAGTACGCCTTTAGATATATTTTTACCGGTGGCGGCGCCGGCGTACCGTGATGGCAGGAGGCCGACGATGTGTGGACGGTATCTTTATCGATATCTTTTGCCGCGCCTTCCCTGACCTTGCTTATGTCGTGGAAGTTCCCGTTAGACGCGGTGACGATCAACGGCACGGCATTGCCCCAGTCGGTATCTGTCGGCGGCTTTGCCAGTTTGATGGCGTACAATTTATCAGAATATACTTTTTTGCACCCTGTGGCGGCGAAAAAAATATATGTAATCACAAGAAACGATACAACGACAGCTATTAATTTAATGTTATCTTTCATCGACGTCTTAATGAGCAAATTGCGTGCCAGAAAGCATCCGCACCGATTTATGTAGAGGTGTGCGATTTGATTGCACCTTTCCCGGTCATGGTCAGGCAAGAAGGATGTAAGTCCTAAAAATTATTTATTATTTTGTCTGTTCCCGTCAAGTTTTCGTCTATCTCATCGATCTCATCAGTATCCTTATGAGCCATAAGCTCGTATTTCTCCATCTTATAGCGCAGAGTCGTCCTCTTAATCCCCAGACTCTTCGCGGTCTTTGTCTGCGAGTAGCTGTATTTGACCAGCGTTTTCAGGATCAATTGCGCCTCGAGGTCATCTAAGATATCGGTAAGGTTCTTCTTCTTATCAGAAATGGTAAGTTTGTTCGCGTCAGATTCCCTGATACCAATAGGCAGTTCCTCAGGTGAGATCAACTCACCCTTCGCTAACACGACTCCTCTTTCGATGACATTTTCAAGCTCGCGCACGTTACCAGGCCAATTATATTTTTTGATGGTTTTAAGGGTCTCCTTTGCCAAGCCGGTTACTTTTTTGTTCATCTCCTTTGAGTATTTTTGTATGAAATACCCAGCGAGTTCAGGTATATCCTCCTTGCGGTCCCTCAGGGGCGGCATCTCGATATTGACCACGTTCAACCGGTAGTATAAATCTTCCCTGAAGGCGCCTTTCTGTACTTCATCAATAAGTTTCTTGTTTGTAGCGGCGATGATCCTGACATCGGTCTTGATCGTTCTTGTGCCGCCGACCCTCTCAAATTCATGCTCCTGGGTGACTCTAAGCAGCTTGATCTGCGCGTGGGGGGGCAGCTCCCCGACCTCGTCTATGAAAATCGTTCCTCTGTGAGCAAGCTCAAAGCGCCCCTTCCTTTGAGTAAGCGCACCGGTGAAAGAACCCTTCTCATGCCCGAACAGCTCGCTCTCTAAGACGCCCTCGGATAACGCGTTGCAGTTCAGTACGATGAACGGCTTGTTCGCACGGGGGCTACTGTAGTGGATGAACCGCGCGATTAGCTCCTTACCGGTGCCCGACTCCCCCTCTATGAGTACATTCGCGTTGCTCGCCGCGACGGACAAGGCAAGCTCAAAAGCGTTTTGCATGACAGGTGACTTCCCCCTCACGCCGCTGAAATCCCGCCCGATCTTAAGCTCATTGAGCAGGTACTTATTTTGGGTGATCAGGTTTTCGCGCTCTAACGCCTTCTTTATTACAAGCTTTATTTCATCTATCTGGAATGGTTTCGTGATATAATCATACGCACCGAGTTTCATCGCGTTGATCGCGGACTCGACGGTCGCATAGGCCGTTATCATTATGACAGTTATGTTCTCATTGTATGACTTGATATCCTGAAGAAGCTCTATGCCGTCCTTCCTTGGCATGTCAATATCAGTTACGATAAGGTCAAACACTTCCTCATGGATCAGCTCAAGAGCGCCTTCTGCATCGATAGCCGTTTTAATATAGTACCCCTCTTTTGAGAGCACCTTGTCAAGAAGGCTTAGCATCCCTCTTTCATCATCTACTATTAATATCTTTTCGCCGACCATGTTTTACCTGAATATTGATTTAATACTGAAAATAGTGTATAATTAATAAGATGTACTTTAGCGTCAGACTAACAAAAGGAGTTTTGATAGTCAAGTAAAATAAAGGCCATCAAGATGGTTTTTATGGGGAGTAGCTCTAACTTAGTGTCGCTGATTTTGTGTTAATATTGACACAAAACTCAAGGCTGTTACCAAAGGGTTGTCGTGAAATCAAAGTGATTATAAAAAGATATGGGTTAGGCTCTATTTATTTAAAAATTATGAAACTTATTTTGCTTATAATAGTACTAAATATGATTAAGGGTAAAAATATTTTCGGTAAATGGCTGTACTGTGCCGATAATATTATCAGATACCGGATATGAGGGGCATTGAGATGAAAAAAAATGACTGGTGCTATAAGGTGACCTTTAACATTCTCTTTATCACTCTTGCTCTTTTGCTCACCTATGAAAGCTCATTCGCCGTATCATTTCAATTAGATAACACGGAAAAGGCATACTATGCGTATGCTATATCAAGTAATAAATGGGGGAAATTACCCAAAAAGGCCGGTATCCCTGAGTATAAAAGGGTAGCCGCTGAGTGTAAGAAGGCGGAGAACGCGTTTTGTGAAGCCGCCGCGCTCTACAATATCGGTACGATTATGTACCAAAAGGGAGTATATGATGAAGCTATCCCGTATTATGAGA
This sequence comes from Deltaproteobacteria bacterium, assembly GCA_024275075.1. Classification (GTDB taxonomy): domain Bacteria; phylum Desulfobacterota; class JAJRXV01; order JAJRXV01; family JAJRXV01; genus JAJRZU01. The sequence goes on from JAJRZU010000134.1 coordinate 7,366, forward strand.
AGGCGCTGAAGAAGTTTGAACTGCTTGATGATACGAATAAGGCGAAATTAGTGCTTTATAACCTTATCGCCGCTTTAATAAAAAACAGTAAACTAGATAAGGCGACTTATTATTCCATGCAGTTATTGAATAAAAGTATCCAGACCGATGACATTGAGAACAAGCTTGCTACTTACAATTTCTTAGGGATTATAAATGTTTACGCGAGAAACTACTACATCGCCTTAGAGAACTATGAGAATATTTTGCAGTACTATCTCGACGAGGGGCTGGTGGAAGGCAAGGGCGAAATCATCAATAATATCGCGGCTATATATTATTATTTAGGTGACTATAAGAAAGCGCTGAAGTATTTGCAAAACGCGATGATCGTCTATATGATCAATGACAAGAGCAACAAGGTAAAGGATATAAAGAACAATATTGCGATCATTTACGCGGAGACCGGTGATTATGAGACTGCCCAGGACGTCCTTTCCATGCTCGAGGCTAATGTACAAGAGGGTACAGAGGACTGCGCTTTGTTCAATAGCCTGGGAGTTATATATTCAGAGCTGTGCGAATTTGAGAAAGCGCTGCAATACTACAATAAATCGTTAACGAAAGCGAAGGATCACAACATGTCGATCGAGGTTGCCAAGAACCTGAAAGATATCGGCAGGGTTTATGAGGAGATCGGTGAGTTTAAGTCCGCGGTAAATTATTACAAGGAAGCGCTCGTTATGTCTGATAACTTCAATGATTACAGTAATGTAATGTCAATAAAGCTTAGCATCGGCAATATTTATTCAAAAGATGAGCTATACTCGGTCGCTTTATATTATTATGAGAATGCTCTTTCTCTGGCTCGTAAGATTCAAGACAGGAAAATGGAGGCGTATTCGTTATTTAATGTCGGGAATGTATTCTCGCACAAAGGCGACTATGAGAAATCACTTGATTACTATCATGACTCTTTTAACCTCTACCGCGGTCTGGGCATAAAGAAGGGGCAAGGGCTCGCGCTGGTAAATATTTCAAACATTTACAATAAGATGAACAACTTTGCAAAAGGTAAGAAGTACGCGAAGTATGCGATTAAGATATTTGAAGAAATCAATTATTACAAGCACTTAAAGGGAGCGTACCTCTCTTTGGCAGACGCGTACAAAGGAGAGAAAGACCTCTTGAACGCCGAGACCTATATGAACAAAGCCAGAGAATACGACATGATATGCGCCCAGCAAATGCCGTTTGAATAACTGGCAGAGCCGCGCTTTACCCCGCCTCTTCCCGATGTCTCTTTTTCATAACAGAGAGTAGCTCTCCGCCGACCCCAACGTTATCTATGTGGTTTTCCTTCAGGATAACGACAAACGCTTCCTTGGGTATCCTTGGCAGAACACCGTTGGCTACTTCGGTAAAACCTTTGATCATCTCGGCTTTCTTCTCTAACGGGAGCTTCGGCCCCTCGAAAAATATTACCGGCATATTACACTCCTTTCCTCTATGTTCTTTGTGATTAAACCGTATCTTTCACCTGTCATACTTGCTTAGTACCTCCTGCCAGAGCCCCTTTGACTTCAATATCATCTCGCATACTTCTCTCACGGCGCCCCGTCCGCCCCTTGCCTTGGTGATTATCATTGCGTGGCTCTTTAGCTCATCATTCGCGTCGGCCACCGCTACGGACAGGCCGACCCGCTTCGCGATCGGTATGTCAAGGAGATCGTCACCGATGTAACCGAAACATTTATCATCCAGCCCAAGCCTGCCCTTCAGATCCTCGTAGGCGACGAGCTTGTCAGTCGCTTTCTGGTACACATGCTCGATTCCCAGCTCCTTGGCGCGCCGTTTCACAACATCAGACTCCCTGCCGGTAATAAGCGCCACCTTGATGCCGCTCCGTTGCAGAAGCTTCATGCCGTGCCCGTCTCTCACGTTAAACGCTTTTAGTTCCGCGTCCTTACCGTCATAGATGATGCTACCGTCGGTCAGGACGCCATCGACGTCCATTATCAGCACCTCCACCTTTTTCGCGTGCATAAATATCTCTTCATCGGTCATCAATCAGACCACCCCTTTCTTTAACAGATCGTGAATATGTACGATACCTTCGACCGTCTTCCCATCTTTGCAGACAAAAAGGGTCGTGATCGAGTGTTTCTCCATCTCATGCAACGCCTTCGCCGCCAAAGCGTCCGGCGCAATGACTTTCGGGGCGATCGTCATGATATCACGCGCGTTTTTATTCAGAATATTCGTATCCTTCTCCAGCGCGCGCCGAAGGTCGCCGTCTGTGATAATACCGATGAGGTGTGAGCTGCCATCAAGGACGCCGGCAGCGCCGACCCGCTTCGACGTGATCTCGAACAGGGCATCCTTCACCAGAGTATCATCGCGCACCATCGGGATATCATCACCGGTATGCATCATATCACCGACCGTCAGGAGCAACTTCCTGCCAAGACTGCCGCCAGGGTGCACGCGCGAGAAATCCTCCTCATCGCAATTGCGCTCCTGCAAGAGCGATATAGCGATCGCGTCGCCCAGCGCAAGTGTCGCGGTCGTGCTCGCTGTCGGTGCGAGCCCCAGCGGACACGCCTCCTCCTTCACGTTGACGGCGAGTACAACATCACCGAACCGCGATAATGTGGAGCTTTTATTACCGGTGATGCAGATAAGCTTTATGCCCATCCTCTTGATCACCGGCAGGATGTTCACAAGCTCCTGCGATTCGCCGCTGTAAGATACCGCGATGATGATGTCGCCGCGTACGATCATACCAAGGTCACCGTGCGCCGCTTCCGCGGGGTGCAGGAATATCGCCGGCGTACCGGTGCTGGCGAGCGTGGACGCGATCTTCTTGCAGATGATGCCCGACTTACCGATACCGGTGACGACCACTTTACCCTTCGAGTGCAGGATATACTCGACCGCCTTCTTGAAATCATCATCGATCACGCTGATCATGCCCATGATCGCGTTCGCTTCAATCTCCAATACCCGCTTGGCGTTACTGATTATCATCTATATCCCCAAAAACCGTGCAATTTGACGTCAATGTAAATATATCAATATTTTACAATATTGCAAAGCCTTTATTTCGCGTAATGTTACCAGAGTATAAAAAAAATGTACATACTATTTTTAGACCAGATACGCACACTGTGCGATTTTGGCTTGACACATCGCAAAATTATGGTATAAATATAAGTATACTGTCAAAGGAGAAAACTTAATAATGCTATTCACTTGGGGAGAGAAGTACCGTGTTGGTATCGAGATAGTCGATGATCAGCACAAAAAGCTGATAGCTCTTATCAATGAGCTGCATGAGGCTATGAGTCTTGGTGAGGGCTCCGAGGTGATGGAAGAGACGCTCGACGAGCTGGTCGAATATACTTACACTCACTTTTCGTCAGAGGAGAACCTGATGAATATCTACCACTACCCCGATCTTGGGAAGCACAAAGTGGAGCATGAGTACTTTGCGAAGCAGGTGTCAAATATAAAACACAACCTTGAACGCGGGAGCTCAATAGCTATCACCCTTAGTACGATGAACTTTCTGAAAGACTGGCTATCAAACCACATCCTTGGCACTGATATGCAGTACGCGCCGTTCTTGAAGGAGCAGGGCGCAAAGTAGAAACCTACCGTGGGGCTATCACCTTATAGACAATAGTTTCTGGTTTTATTTCAGTGGTATACGCCTTTTCAAAGCTGTCCGGGCGACTGTTTAGTACCGGCGCTAAGAACTTCGCGGTGCTGTATCCCCCCGGAGTCATGTTATCGTACATCAGATAATCCGGTTCCCTTTTCGTTATCAGAGACCAGTTCACTGCCGGGTCGGCCTCACCGATATACTCGAACCCGTGCCTACCGGTGACAAGGTATATCCACGCGGGTACTTTGCTCATTATAACGTCATCTTTCGCGGTGTTGTCATTTATCCAGCTCGCGGCGTCGACAAACGCGCTTTGCGCTGGGCTCTGGTAATTCGTGCGGCGTTTGTACACCTCGCGCGTGCCGCCCAAGAGGCATGAGAGCAGGGTGAGCGACAAAAAGAGCGTGAACAGAGTCGCGGCAATCTTCTCTTTCGATTTCAGCAGCCTGCCCAGAACGTAGGAGATCGTAATCAGGATATTGTACCAGATATACGGTATGACAGGCAGCATGTACCGGTTATAGCTGACAGTCCACAGGATACATGCCGCGGCGAAAGCGATGAAATAGAAGTCTATCAACTCGAAACGCTTTAGTATGTTTAAGATAGTATTATTTCCATGCCCATTTTTTGTCAGCCGGATGATAATACCGGCGAAGAAGAATGAAACGACCATGAGGTTCGCGATCGTCTTGATGAAATATATCGACTACCCTTTCTTGATTATAGTAAAGAACGGGTAATACAAAAGATCGGTGAGGTCTAAGAATAATATATTGAAATTATTGATAGTCCTGTCGATAACAAATGCGAGGTCGGTAGAGCGCGACGTGAACTCGTGGACGTATCCCATCCCCAGGTTCATGCTGCGGATACTCCACGGCAGTATCAGTATGATGAATGATATCATAACGATAGCACAGCTCTTGTACCGCTTGTGTATGAAATCGTAAGTGACGACCGCCAACAAAAGGGCGATGCCTATCGTGCGGGTATAAAATGACGCGACGAGAAGGAACATCAGGATGAGGAAGCGGCCGATATTACCAGCGCCGCCGCCCTTTGCCGCATCGTATCGAGAAGCGGCCAACAGTGTGAGGCATGACAGGAATGTATATATCACCTCGGTCATCTCGATGTTGATGTATGAGAGAAATAGCGGGTTCAGTACCGTCAAGGCGGCCACTATCATGCCGGCGCCCTTGCTCTCCTTCCCATAGAACGAAAAGAGAACGAGCCCGCAAAGTATACCGAACACAGCGTTGAGCGCCCTGTAGGCGACGAAATTGATGCCGAACACCTTCGTCAGGGGTGATAGTACGAGCGGGTAAAAGAAGGGATAGTGCGTCTCCGGCACTGGCTCCACCCCCATGCTGTTCGTATAAGTGCCCGAATTAGCGATAGATTCTGACAGGATGATGTACCGGGCATTGTCACCAGAGATATTCAACTGCCTGTTTATGACGAGCAGGAAGAGAGCGGCGGCGATTATCAGCAAGGCATAAAAAGTCTTTTTGTTCAAGAACTTATCATATTTTTCACTGTCAAGTATTTGAAACCGGTTGGTCATAAAGTTACGTTCTCACCTCTTTATAGATCTCGCTGACCTCTTTATACACCGATTTATCGATTATGTACAGCAAAATCAGGTATATCAGGATACCGGTGACGACCAGAGCAGCGAGAAGCGGGAGCCCGCCAAGAGTGGTATTCGTAAGTAGCGCGCGCTTGATCCCGAAAACTAAAGCGGACATCGTGACCGACGATATCAGCGACAGCTTAAGGTTGCCAAGATACTCGCCGTAGGTGGAATCCAACATAATATTACATACATACTGAGCCGCGAGGAATGAGATGACAGAGGCGATTAGTACCGCGGCGGCGATACCGGCGATACCGTACCTGACCAGCGCGAAGATCGCCAGCAGGGTGAGCGCGAACGACGCGAGATTGAACTTCAGCGAGATATCCGGTCTTCCCTTCGATTTGAATATTGAGCTGATCGGTGCGCCAACCGCTTTTGTCATGCCCGCCACGACAAGGATCTGCGACGGCAGGATGCACGCCTGCCACTTCGCACAGAAAATCGAGAGGATCAGGATATCTGACACGGCAAGGTACCCGGTGAGCACTGGGAAAATTATCAGCGACAAGTACCTGACTACTTTCAGGAATCCGCTTTTCAGCTTCGCGTTGTCGCCCTGCGCCTGACAAAAAGCAGGGTATATTACAGAGAGGATCGCGATCGATATCTTCTGGTTCGGCATTGTGACGATCTGATACGCTATCGTGTAATAACCGAGCGCAGTCGCGCCAAGCAGCTTACCGATCACGATATAATCCGTGTTCGCGTAGAAGAAGCTGACTATCTCCTCGAGCATGACGTTTATACCGAAGCGCAAAAGCTTACGGAACTTGTTGAAATCAAAGACAGTTGAAGGGGCAAAGTCGCAGCCGCGCCAGAGCAGTATGAGCATGACGCCCCTTTGGGCGATCCTGCCGTAGACGATGCTGAACGCACCAAAACCGTAATAGGCGAAAGCTGATGCGGCGGCGGCAAATATGACAATAGACTTGATTTCAAAATAAGCGAGCTTTTTGAACTCAAGCTTTTTTTCCAGGAGCGTGCGCGGTATTACGCTGAGTGCGCTCAGGATCAGGTTGATGGAGAGTACCGCGAGCAGCGGCGCGAGACCGGGCATCTTGAAGAACGCTTCGGTAAGCGGGGAGGTAGACGCGATGAGCGCGAAGAAGATCAGCCCGCTCGCGAGGTTTAACCAGAAGGAAGTCGATATCTCTTCGTAGCTGAGTTTCTGCTTCTGGATGAGCGCCTGTCCGAGCCCGAGCTCATTTATCCTTGATATGAAGATCGTGAAGAGTGACGCTATGGCGATCAGCCCGAAATCGGTGGGGGCAAGCAGTTTCGCGAGGATAACGGTGACAAGGAATTCGATGCCCGCCTGCGTAAAGACGGATATCTTTCTAAAAAAAATCCCCTTGGATGTCCGTTTTTTCAGCCCCATACTGCTTAGTTGTCTCCAAAACAGAGCACCGTGTAAAAGCGGCGTCTGCCGCCTTCAGGAGGTGTCCCCTAAAAGGTGTTCCTTAAGATATATTCCACAAAAAATTATTGCTTGCTTGAACAGGCGCTAATGTGCCGTTATGCCCGAAGCGGTGCTGTTGCCTCTATTGAACTTCTCGCTATCGTCTATGATGTGTGACACAACCCTGTGTTCGGGATCTTTCATCAGGGATATCTCTAATACTTCATCCATGTGGTCAACGGCCTTTACCGTTAGGTTATTCAGTATCTTTTTGGGTATGTCACAAAGATCCTTCTCATTATCCTTCGGGATGATCACTGTCTTGATCTGACCCCTGTGTGCCGCGAGGATCTTCTCCTTCAGGCCGCCTATCGGTAACACGCGCCCGCGCAGTGTTATCTAGCCGGTCATGGCGAGGTCCTTCTTGACGGGCTGACCGGTAAGTGCGGATATTATTGCGGTCGCCATAGTTATTCCCGCGGACGGACCATCTTTTGGGATGGCGCCCTCTGGTATGTGCACGTGTATATCGAGCTTTTGGTAGAAATCGGGTTTCAGCCCCAGGTGCGCGGCTCTGGAGCGTGCATAGCTGAGCGCCGCCTGTGCGGACTCTTTCATCACATCACCGAGCTGACCGGTGACAATAAGATTACCCTTGCCGCTCAAGATAGCGACTTCCGCAGGCAAGAGCTCGCCGCCTGCCTCTGTCCATGCGAGACCATTCACCATACCGACAACGTTTTCATCTTCCACCTTTTTGTAGCGGAACTTCTTCGCCCCTAAATATGTACCGACTTTCCTGGCGCCTACTGTTATCCTTTTACCATGTCCATTTTTCACGACTTCCCGTGCGACTTTCCGGCAGATACCGGCGATCGAGCGCTGAAGGTTCCTCACGCCCGCTTCACGGGTATAGTTTCTTATCAACCGGTAAATAGCCTGATCTGTAAACCTTATATCGTCAGTGATGCCGTTAGCTTCCGTCTCCTTCTTTACCAGATATATCTTCGCGATGTTAAACTTCTCTTCCTCTGTGTAACCGGGCAGGCGGATAGTCTCCATCCTGTCTAAGAGCGGTGGCGGAATCCGGTGTATAGTGTTCGCCGTAGTGATGAACAGGATGTCAGACAAGTCATAGTCCACATCCATGTAATGGTCGTTAAACGCGTGATTCTGCTCGGGATCCAAGACCTCTAACAGTGCGGATGAGGGGTCCCCCCGAAAGTCAGCGCTCATCTTGTCAACCTCATCCATCAAAAAGACAGGGTTGTTTGAACTCGCTTTCTTCAATGACTGGATTATCTTGCCGGGCATAGCGCCGATATATGTTCTTCTGTGACCGCGTATCTCCGCCTCGTCCTTGACCCCACCCAATGACAGCTTGATGAAGTTCCGACCTGTCGCCCGTGCGATCGATTTCGCCAGGGAGGTCTTCCCGACGCCGGGCGGACCGATAAGGCAAAGGATCGGCGCCTTCATCTTCTCGACTAATGTCTGTACGGCAAGGTACTCTAATATGCGCTCCTTCACTTTGTGCAGACCATAATGGTCTTCATCGAGTATGGCTAACGCTTTATCAAGGTTCAGCTCCTGCTGGGTCTTCTCCTGCCACGGGAGCGAGAGGAACCAATCGATATAGTTCCGTATGACCGCGGCCTCCGCGGACATCGGCGGCATAAACTTGAGTTTCTTCAGCTCTTTTTTGGATTTCTCCTCAGCCTCCTTAGACATCTTCTTCTTGGAAAGGAGTTTCTCTAACTCCATCATCTCGCTTTTATAATCGTCTTTCTCACCTAACTCCTTTTGAATGGCTTTCATCTGCTCATTCAAATAGTAGTCCTTTTGCGTGTGCTCCATCTGCTTCTTCACGCGCGTTTTTATCCTTCGCTCGACCTGGAGTATCTCTATCTCAGATTCTATAGACGCTAACAGCTTCTCTAACCTCTATTGCGAATCCGTCAGCTCCAATATCGCCTGCTTCTCCTCTAATTTTAGCGAGAGGTGCACTACTACCGTGTCCGCGAGACGCGGCGCTTCATCCATAGCTGCTATCGACGATATCATCTCAGGCGGTATCTTACCGTTAAGCTTGACAAAAGTCTCGAACGCTGACTTGATTGTACGTATCAACGCTTCCTCTTGTGCGGAATGCAGACCCTTCTCGGTCACTTTTTCCACCTCGACCAGGAAATACTCTTTATTCGGTAAGAATTTTTTGATCTTAGCCCGCTGCTTACTCTCTATCAGAACTTTTACTGTGCCGTCAGGGAGTCTCAGTAGCTGGATAATAGTCCCGATAGTACCTACCTGGTAGATATCTTTTTCGGTCGGGTTGTTCACTTTCGCCTGTTTTTGAGAGATCAACAGAATCTCCCGCTCAGCTTTTAATGCTACTTCAAGCGCATTAACGGATTTCTCCCTGCCGACGAAAAGCGGTACCACCATGTATGGGAATACGATTATGTCCCTTAATGGGAGCAAAGGCAGAACATTAGATGTTTTTTTTACTTCAGTCGCGTCATCATTCTTTTTATCAGAATGAAATATGTTAGTCAATTTACTACCCCCCTCTTACTTCTTATGCCGATCGAGCCTTCTTCTCATAAACGATTATCGGGTTCTCTTTATGCTCAACGACATCTTCATTAATAATGCATTCCTTAATATTTGTTTGAGAGGGTATCTCGTACATTATCTCTAACAATATGTTCTCAAGGATAGACCTCAGGCCGCGGGCGCCGGATTTCCTGCTTATCGCTTCCCTGGCAATCGCTTTTAATGCACCTTGAGTGAACTCCAGCTTTATGTCCTCTAATTCAAACAGTTTTTTGTATTGTTTGACAAGCGCGTTCTTCGGCTGCTGCAACACCTTTATAAGCGCGCCTTCATCAAGTTCATCCATCGAGGCTACAACGGGCAGGCGCCCGACAAACTCGGGTATCAGCCCGAACTTTATCAGATCCTCTGGTTGAGCCATCGAAAGTGTCTCACCGATCTTCTTCTCACGCCGCACCTTTATGTCGGCCTTGAAGCCTAAGGCTTTTGTGCCTTTCCGGTGCTCGATGACCTTCTCGAGGCCATTAAACGCACCACCGCAAATAAACAGGACGTTAGTTGTATCAACGCGCAGGCATTCCTGCTGAGGATGCTTCCGGCCACCCTTCGGTGGTACATTCGCCATCGTACCCTCAATTATCTTCAGGAGCGCCTGCTGCACGCCTTCACCGGACACGTCACGGGTTATGGACATGTTATCTGACTTCTTGGATATCTTGTCGATTTCGTCAATGTATACGATACCTTTAGACGCCTTCTCAATATCATAATCCGCCGCCTGCAAGAGATTAAGGATGATATTCTCGACATCCTCACCGACATAACCGGCTTCTGTCAGGGTAGTAGCGTCCGCGATAGTGAACGGTACGTTAAGCAGCTTCGCAAGCGTCTGCGCCAACAGAGTCTTCCCCGAGCCTGTCGGGCCTACGAGCAGTATGTTGCTCTTTTGAAGCTCAACCTCGTCAGGGGATATCTTCGCCTCGATCCTCTTGTAATGGTTGTGCACCGCGACAGACAGGATTTTCTTCGCGCGCTCCTGACCGATAACGTATTCATCTAATATCTTCTTGATCTCTTTAGGTTTCGGTATGTTGAGCTTGCTGTTTAAGCGCTCCTCTTTCTCATACTCCTCAGTAATTATCTCATTACAAAGCTCGATGCATTCATTGCATATATAAACGGTATGCCCTGCTATCAGCTTCTTGACCTTATCCTGGCTCTTCCCGCAGAAAGAGCAGACTAAGCTGCTATAAGTACTTTTCTTTGCCATTTACACTTACCTCCATAATAACATTATAGCAGATTCTCACTTATGTTTCAAAGGTTTTTCTACTACTTCATCAATTATTCCATATTTGACCGCCTGCTTACCGGACATGAAGAAATCGCGGTCGGTATCCTTCTCTATCTTATCTATCGGTTGTTTCGAGTGTTTGACTAAAATTTTATTTAATGTGTCTTTCAGTTGCAAGATCTCCCTGGCGTGGATCTCGATATCAGTCGCCTGACCCTGGAACCCGCCGAGCGGCTGGTGTATCATTATCCGGGAATGTGGTAGCGCGTAACGTTTGCCATGCGTACCGGCGGTAAGCAAAAGCGCGCCCATCGAGGCAGCCTGCCCCATGCACAGCGTAGAGACGTCCGGCCTGATATATTGCATCGTATCATAGATCGCAAGACCGCTTGAGACAATGCCACCGGGTGAGTTGACGTACAGGTGTATCTCTTTTTCAGGGTCTTCCGCTTCTAAAAACAGCATCTGCGCGATCACAAGGTTCGCCACATCATCATTGATCGGGCTTCCCAGGAAGATTATCCGGTCTTTGAGTAGCCTTGAATATATATCATAAGCTCGCTCGCCCCTGCTTGTCTGTTAAACGACTATCGGTACTAAGTTCATCTACGCCTCCTTGACCTCTGCTTTTTCTATAATCATGTCAAACACTTTGTCGCTGAGAATCTCTTCTTTCAGCCGTGGCTCAGCCTTAAGCTTCTTGTAATAGCTCTTCACTTCATCAACGGGTTTGTTCATGCTCTTCGCTATCTCTTCGTACTTGCTCTCGAGCTCAGACGCCGTTGCTTCCAGGCTCTCTTTCTTGATTATACGCATCATTATCAGATCCTTCTTCACTATCTTGGCAGCGATCTCCTTGAAATTCTCCCGCATATTCTGTTCCGCGTCCGCATTACTCCCCTGGAGCCGCTGCTTCGTCTCCTCCACCATCGCGTCGATCTGGCTCTTTACAATGCTGCCAGGCACATCAAACTCATTTCGCTTGATCAACTCCTCTATCACCTGCTCACGAAGGTCTTGCCTGCTTTCATGCTCCTTCTTGCTCGTGAGCCGTTTCCTGACGAACGATTTCAGCTCGTCAAGCGTATCATGACCGGTATCCTTCGCGAAATTGTCATCGAGCTCGGGCAGCTCCCGCAACTTGATCTCATTTATCTTTATCTGGAACTTGACATCCTGACCGGCATACTCCTTCTCAAAATAGTTGTCTGGGAACGTCAACACAAAATCATTCTCATCACCCTTCTTCATACCGATAAGGTTATCCTCAAAGCCGGGTATCAATTTTTGCGACCCGATGATTATCGAATAGTTCTCTATCTCTCCGCCCTTGATGAGCTCGCCGTTCGATAAAGACCCTTTAAAATCAAACAGTACCATGTCGCTGTCCTGGATCTCTTTGCCGTCAGGCGCCTCTTTGAATGTCGCCTGCTGGGCGCGTAGCTCCTTGAGCGCGCTATCGACGTCAGAATCATCTACTGTAACACCCTTCCTTGTTAACTGAAAACCGGTGAAGTCCGCCGGCTCAAACTCGGGTAACAGCTCGATGATGATCTTGTAGACAAAATCCTCTCCATTTTCAAACTTCTCCACCGCGATTCTTGGCTGCGTTATCGGTTTTAGCCCCTGCTCAGCGACAGCCTTCTCATAGGTGCTGTCAAGTAGCTTTGACAGCAGATCCTCCCGTATCTTCTCAGGGTAGACCTTCTCCACCAGCGATTTTGGTGCCTTACCGCGCCGAAACCCCTTGATTGCCGCCTTCTTCGCAATAGTAGAGACGATCTTGTTATGCTCCTTCTCCACTATATCTTTACTTACCGTTACTGTCAGCTCCTTCTCCACCGAGCTGATATCATTTACGCTTATCTCCATAGACTGTTTCCTTTTTTTTGGTGCGAAAGGGGGGAGTCGAACCCCCACGGTTGCCCGCTGGATCCTAAGTCCAGTGCGTCTGCCAGTTCCGCCACTCTCGCATCGTAGATTTTACACCATTAAATTAAGCATACAGACATATAACCAAAAGACAATCATTAACTGCGATTAATAATCGTACTTAAATGAACTACCCCGTAGCAAACAGATAGGTATCGGGTTAAATATCATTGCAAGCCAAGGGAAATTAACTCGCAGAAAAAATCAGGCGAGCCTGTTAAGTAGTAAACTAATTACTTTTTATTGAAAAGTCAATACAAAATAGTGAACCGCTCAGCATAACATATCAGGCACATTAACAGGCATCATCTATCAGGCCGTCGCAGTTGTTGTCAACCCCGTCGTTGCACCATTCAACCTGCCCTGGGTAAATTCCGTAGTCGTTGTCGTTGCAGTCGGTGTTGTCGACGACATACCCACTTGGCTGCGATAGCGCCGTGGTTGGGTTGTTAGGGTCGCCAAACCCGTCACCGTCAGCGTCACGATAGTATGTATCACCCGTCTGGGCAGTACCGTCGCAGTCATTGTCGATACCGTCGTTTAGTATCTCTTGGGCTCCGGGGTTTACACCTGCGTCACTGTCGTCGCAGTCGGTGTTGTCGGTGATTACATAAGTAGAGTCAGGTGAGTTCAGCACACTACCGCTGCTTGACGAGTCACCGTAACTATCGCCATCGGCATCGGGGTAATATGTGGTTTCTACCAGACCGTCACAGTCGTTATCGGTAGCGTTATCGACTAACGGCGCACCCGGGTAGACAGCCGCATTCGCATCGTTACAGTCGGTGTTGTCCAAGACATAACCGGCCGTTGATTCGCAACCGCTTATTATTTTCAAGTCTGTTGGGTTACCATAGCCATCACCGTCAGCATCACCATAATAGTTAGCATATCCTGGCGTATCAAGATCTATAACACCGTTGCAGTTATTGTCAACCCCGTCGCATATCTCGTTTGCGTCTGGATTTATATTACTATCTGAGTCATCACAGTCATAATTGGTACCGACATCCTGAACATAACCAGCGGGTGCGGAGCAGTTCAATTCTGATGCGCCGTTAGGGTCGCCAGCCCCGTCTCCGTCTGCATCTATTATGTAAGTATAAAAATCGAAACCTTCATCAACAGCAATGTCGCAGTCATTGTCTATACCGTCGCATGTCTCGTCTGCACCAGGATATATACTACTATCAGAGTCGTTACAGTCATAATTGCCATTGGTGACTTGAACATAACCGCTTGGAGGAGCCGTACAAGTAGTAATATAATTGACCCAATCTTCGCGTCCGTATCCATCTCCGTCACCATCAGGAAAATAAAGTGTGAAAAGCCATTCATCTATCTGACCGTCGCAGTCGTTATCAATACCGTCGCATAGCTCTGGAGCTCCAGGGTGTATGGCAGGGTCATCATCGTTACAGTCCATACCGGTGGGGTGGGTCAGTTCATCATAGAGTTTGTGTCCGGTTGGCCTTTCACAACGAATGGAATAGCCACCGTCAGGCCACCCATCGTTATCGGCGTCTCCATACCACATTTGCCCCGGGTGTTCATCTGGATCGTTATCATCACAGTCATCATTGTCAGAGGTCATGCCTGCCGGGGGATTACCAAGCCCTACTGACGCAATGTCGTCAGGATTTCCATATCCGTCACTATCATTATCTCTATAGTAAGTGCACATTGAACCATTAGCTAAGGGATAACTGTAGGAAAACAGGTCATACTCTATTTCAGCGAGCGTTATACTAAGTATCTCTAATCTTACGCCGGCATAAGCGCCGATACCGATACTCGTGTCCCAGGCAAGGCAGGTTTGATCTGTCTGAGCAAAATACTGTGCATTCGCATTCGCTTCCACTGCCCCGGTCAAACCAAAATAGGGGCCTGCAATACCATTGACCTTAAGCGCAATATCTGCGGAAGCATAAGCTTTTGAGTAGGCATAAGCTTCAAATACGGGTCCAATAATACTAAAGGTCTTGTTGACATCTTTTACCTGTGACCAGCCAGTGTCGCTTTTGTACCACATCCCAGTTTCCGCAGAAATCTCTAATGATGTTCCTACTGTCACTTTACCACCGATACCCCCCTCAATGCCTACATATACATTGAATGTCGGTATCAAAACGATTATACCGCCCACAGGGATAGGGGCGAATGTCATAGTCGCGATTCTCTTTTTCTTCTCAAAATTAAGACTGCCCCCTGCAACCAACGTAATAGAGTTATTATTTTCAATATTTACAACTGCCTTGAGTTCTGCAAGGCCGTCGTCAAGGTTGAAACGAACAGCAAAGTCTGGCGTAACTTCCAATACAACGCTGCCTTGAACTTTTACCTGATCGTTGGTGGTCTCTTCTCTACCGTCCCTGTCATAAAGAACGAGGTCGTCAAAATCTATCGTAAATTTGCTGTATGATGGCGGCGCGCTTCTAAGCCTCGCACCTTGTACATGAAACTTGGCGGATTCAAGGTCATCATTAGTCAGAGTGCCGGTGTAAGCTATAACGCCATTATCAAGAGCTTCTTCTAATGTAGCGTCTGTAGTGTCCACTTCGATTAATCCGTCAGCCTGCACAGTCACCGATGTTACCCGGCGAAGCAACCCCATTGCGGCGTTCACGATAATATCACCAACATTAAGATTGCTGATCTGCGTCGCCGCGGGATCAAAATAGTATTTGGTATCGTCCTGGCTGATTATATAACCGACAGTCTCTTCAGTTAAGATTACAGTATCACTATTAAGCTCGACCTCAATCGAGGTAAATGTCGGGTAGACCGTCTTATACCCGTCCACAGTTACTGTACACTCATCCCCGTTCACTGAATCGTAGTCGCCCGCCCACGCGTAAAACTCAAAACCCTCGGCAGGTGTCGCGGTCAATGTAACCGTATCCCCGGCGTAAAACTCATCACAATCATCCCCGCAGTCTATCCCCGCTACATCGCTTACAATAGAACCGTCACCAAATGGCGCAACTGTTAAGGTACCACCGCATGCGTCCCCCTCATCTATCAGGCCGTCACAGTTGTTGTCGATCTCGTCGCATAGCTCTTCGGCGTCCGGGCTTACTGTTGAGTCAGCGTCATTGCAGTCAGTGTTGTCAAGCGAGTAGCCCAGCCCGGGGTCTTCATCAAATGCGACTCCGGTATCGTTAGCGTCTCCGTACCCGTCACCGTCAGCATCCCTGTAATACTTTGGAGCGCCATCAGAACTGCCGTCAAAATCAGTGTAAGAGGTACAACTTATAAAAAACAACGTCAGCACAGACAGGACAACTAACAAAAGAGTGAAAAGCATCCACCCGGTATATTTTTTTGATATGTTGTTCCCATGTAGCCCTCCCCTTGTAATGCAATAAGTCAAACACAAATCCACAGCATAGTGGATTTGGAGGGCGCCAGCCGCCCAACGGGCAAGAGTCACGGATGACTCCCATCAATACCCATAACA
>JAJRZU010000135.1 GCA_024275075.1 Deltaproteobacteria bacterium
TGCCACATTTTGAGTTCTAACTTATTGATTTAGCGTAACATTTTTTTCGATGGCATTTGAAATCGATAACGCTGCTAAAGCAACCTAACTATATGTTTTAAAAGCAGAATCAATGCAAACCATTATGTTTAACCGGACAGCGTGATTTACATTAATCAATAGCGCCTTCTGCCTTCTAAAGACCTGACAAGCGATACTGAGTCTATGAACTCGAGCTCGCCGCCGACAGGTATGCCGTACGCGATGCGCGATACCTTTACTTCTGACCCTGACAGCTGCCCCTTTATGTAATTCGCGGTCGTTTCCCCTTGTACTCTCGGGTTTGTCGCCAATATGACCTCTTTCACCTTGTTATTTTTGACAAGCTCGATGAGCTTGTTTATCTTAAGATCCTTTGGCGCCACGCCGTCTAACGGTGAAAGCACGCCGTGTAGCACAAAGTACCGGCCATTGTACTTCTTCGTGCGCTCGATTGCCCGCAGGTCAACCGCCGATTCCACCACGCACACGGTCGATGCGTCCCTCTTCGGGTTGCTGCATATTCCGCATGGGTCTCTGTCATCCAGATTATTGCAACTTCCGCAGAATTTTACGTCCTTCGTAATAGCGACAATCGCGGAGAGCAGCTTCTTTACTTCACCCTTAGGCTGTCTCATCAGAAAGTAAGCGAAACGCGTTGCCGATTTTTCACCGACTGTCGGAAATCTTTTGAACTGCTTAATGACTTCCTCGATAGACTTCGTGAGATTACTCATCAAGTTCCCTAAGGTCAATTTTGTCCCTTCTCCATCAATGGAGCGGGAAATTGTGATACCCGCAAAAACAGGCGAGCCTGTTAGAAGAGGCCGGGCATACCGGGTATATTCAACCCCTTACTCACCTTACTCATCTCTTCTTGCGCCATCTCCTGAGACTTTCGTATCCCTTCGTTCACAGCCGCCAGCACCAGATCCTGCAACATCTCTATATCGTCAGGGCTCACTACCTCTTTTTCGATATTTATCTTGACTACTTCGTTTTTGCCATTGACTACAACGGTGACCATGCCGCCGCCCGAAGACGCCTCGACCGTTTTGCCCGCAAGCTCCTCTTGCACCTTCATCATCTTCGCCTGCATCCGCTGGGCCTGCTTCATGATGTTCCCGATTCCACCCTTCATCTAAATCCTCCTGACCATGATTTGTTTCTAACCTGTTTATATTACAGGTACTTAAAGTCTATTATCTCGCCTTCAAACAGCTCTTTCACCTGCGAAAATACAGGGTCCATGCCCTCACCTTTCAAGACCCGCTCCATCCGTTGAGAGCTCTTTGAAGCATTCGATTTCCTGCCATTATTACTATATAAACTATTTTCACCTTTTTTTTCAACTTTTTTTATTAGTATTTGAAAATTTCTTCTAAAAAAATCGTGCGCGAACTGCTTTAAGTCGCTTTGTATCTCGCTTGATTCAAAGTATTCGGTGGTATAACTGTTAGTCGGCGTTATGATTATCTCATCACCTTTAACATCAAAAGCCTTCAATGATTCTACATGTGAATATATGAGGATGCTCTTATCCTTCAAAAATTCCAGGAAATCTTTGGTGCTGGCGCCTGCCCTGGGTGCGGGTGGGGCTATACTCACCGGTCTTTTCTCCCCACCGCTCTTCACTGTTTTCGGTGGGTAGTTTGCCATATCGATGACATTCCCTGAGTTACGGGGGAGTCTCTTCTCTAACAGTGATATCTTTTTCATCAGCGCGGCGAGCGGCATCACAGGGAACCGGTTGATCATCTTCATGACGCTCATCTCAAGGATCATCTTCGGCGTCAATGATTTGGTGATATCCTCCTCGGCCTTGTAAAGTATATTGAAGATGAGCAACAGCTCGTTCACATCGATATCCTTCGCGAACCCTTCTATCTCGCTCAATTCACCGTCAGACAGGTCAAGTAGCTCTTTTGGGTCTTTGGACACCTTGAACGCGATGATATCCCGAAATGTCTCTAATATGTTAAAGCAAAACTGGTTGATGTCATAACCGTAATTGTATATGTTGTTGATCACCTGAAACGCCATGCCGGCATCTTTTTGCAGGACTGCCTTAACCAAAGAGTAGATGATCGAGCGGTCGATGACGCCTAATATGTTGTTCACGTCCTCGTCAGATATGTTCGCGCCGCCGAATGATATGATCTGGTCTAAAATGCTCTGGCTGTCGCGCATACTACCGTTCGCGGCTTTCGCTACCTGCAGGATGGACGCGTCACTCAGCTTTACACCCTCCTTGCCCAAGATGAACTTCAGGTGCGCACAGATGTCCTTTAGGGATATCTTCTTGAAGTCAAAACGCTGGCACCGTGATAATATAGTTATTGGTATCTTGTGCGGCTCAGTGGTCGCGAAGATAAAGACCGCGTGCGCCGGCGGCTCCTCCAGCGTCTTGAGCAGGGCATTGAAAGCCTCTTTCGTGAGCATGTGGACTTCATCGATTATATATATCTTGTTCCTGGACTTTGAGGGGAAGTACTTGATATTCTCCCGGAGCTCACGCACCTCGTCGATGCCGCGGTTGGACGCGCCGTCTATCTCGAGCACGTCGATGCAATTGCCCGCCGTTATCTCCTTGCAGTTCTCGCATTCATTGCACGGCGATACGGTAGGGCCATTTTCACAGTTCAGCGATTTCGCGAGTATCCGCGCCATAGAGGTCTTCCCGACGCCCCTGGCACCGGTGAACAAGAACGCGTGCGCGACTCTGCCCGAGGTTATAGCGTTTTGCAGGGTCTTCGTGACGAAACCCTGCCCGACAATATCCTCAAATTTTGCAGGCCGCCACTTTCTCGCCAGAACTAAATACGACATAGCCTCACTTTCATCGATGCGGATTCCCTGTAAAAAAGGG
The DNA here is from genome assembly GCA_024275075.1 of Deltaproteobacteria bacterium. Classification (GTDB taxonomy): domain Bacteria; phylum Desulfobacterota; class JAJRXV01; order JAJRXV01; family JAJRXV01; genus JAJRZU01. The sequence continues at coordinate 2,888 of JAJRZU010000135.1, forward strand.
GAGGGTAAATCAAACAATAAGGAACTGATACTCTGACCAGTTCCCTTTTCTTGATAGCTAGGCACCCCTGTAACACACATAAGCGGCTGCGGCCGCTGCTTCCTTCCGGACCTGACGGAGTTGGCAGGCTCTTGTTGTACAGGACCCAGCTATCAAGAAATGATAATGAAATCCACCTTTAACATTTTTTTTAAATCTTGTAAAGGATTTTTCATTGCAGTGTGATTTGTTTCACCACAGAGAGCACAGAGGGCACGAAGAGTCGGGTAGGTCGAGATAGGCGTTAGCCGTTTCTCGGCAATTCTTCTATTCATTACCGACTCCGTCATCAAATATAATTTATCCGGTCGCTCCCCGATTAACAGGACTTAAGCCAAATAGAAAAATATCCCTGTTTCAAAAAAAGTAACGCTTGTAAGTTATTGAAAAAATGGGGCGCCGTGAGCGGGGGTAAACGGGGAATTTCTTTACAGTACAAATTCCCTTTATTGCATTGGGCAACATGCCCATCAAGGAGGAGCGGGGAAGATTTACCCCGATGCAGAGCATCGAGGAATTCTTTCGATTAAAGCGATTTGAAGAATTTATTTTTTTTATTGACAATGCGCCGTTTTGTGTTACATATTCATATTAGTATAAGTTTCAAGCTATAACTTGGAGGAAGCGTGTAGTTATTAATCCGGCAATCAAACGGTGTGCTTTTACGACACGTCATCCCCGCGAAAGTGGGGATCCATAAAGCTGATAATAACAACTGGGTTCCTGCTTTCGCAGGAATGACAACCGACTATATTTTTTGACCAGAAAGCATACTTATTTAGTTGCCGTCTTAATAGGTTCGCACCTTCTGGAATTTGCATATATAACAAACAAGTTCCATTTTGTTTATAAATACGCCGGTTCAATAAGGGAATACAGCTCATGGATATGTTCCATGGTGATTGTTCACAACATATCCATAAAATTCACAGGCTGCGAAACACGGCTCTAAGTGGGTAACCTTGCACTTGCCGCTTAAATTAGATCGGGCGTCATGCCCTGTGATATATATTAATTAAATAAAGGATTATTATGTATCGTTTTCTTGATAAAATAACACCTACAGAAATAAGTGATGATATAACATTAAAAGACCTTGGCAGCGGTGAGAATTTGACGGTGCTTCACTGGGACATGGCCGACAAGAGCACAGTGCCTGAACACCACCATCCCCATGAACAGTTCGGGTACGTCATCAAAGGCGGATTTGAGATGGTCATCGGAGATGAGACCGCAATTCTCAAAGAAGGGGACTGCTATTTTATCCCGCCGGATGTCCCGCACAAGTTCACTGCGATCAAAGAGACCGAGGCAATTGATGTCTTCAGTCCGGTGCGCACAAACTTCCCATGGAAAAAGTAGTTAGTGAAGCATAAATCTTATGAACGTTTTAAACTGAAAAAGGAGAATATTATGAGCAAGAAAGTATTGTTATTAGCTACAAATTACGGGGCGTGGGCGGAAGAGCTCCAGGCTCCATGGGATGCGTTGAATAAGGCGGGTTTCAAAGTCACGATGGCGACACCTCAGGGGAAGAAGCCCTTACCTTTCGTAATCAGCGTTGACCCTGATTTTGTCGACCCCCTTCAGGGTTACAAGGTTAATCCGCCAGAAGTATGCCAACGGGTGAAAGAAATACTCGATGGCGATGAATGGAACAATCCGATCAAGATTGAAGACGCCAAAATGGAGGATTACGATGCTATAGTCCTTACCGGTGGCCCGGGCGTATGCCTTGATATAACAAACAATATGAAAGTACACGCGCTCATACTTGACGCGCTAAATAGCGATAAGCTCATAGGGGCTATCTGCTACTCTGTCGGTGCGCTGGCGTTCACGCGCAACCCTGATAACGATTTCAAGAGTGTTATTTACGGTAAGAAATCTACGGCTCATCCGCGAGCATGGGATTTCGATTTTGAGTTAGCCTATGATCTGGCCGGTAAATCCGCAGACAACACGGGTACGGACGTGGTCACACCAGGATTCCTGTTACCGATTCAAGACGTTATAACTGATGCGGTGGGGCCTGACGGACAGTGCGTACACGACGAGAAGGCGAACAGGGAGAACCCGTGCGTAGTCTACGATTGGCCGTTTGTCACAGCGCTTTCCGTTGAGTCGTCGATCGCGTATGGCGAGAAGCTCGTCGAGATATTGAACTCGAAATAGATTTGTGCTCAGCGCTGCCAGATAATAATATATAAGTATATACCATCAACGAGGGAGATAGAAAATGAATGTATGCCAATCTATAGTCAAAATGTTAGAGAACATCGGTGTGGATGCGGTGTTCACCGGCTCAGGGCAGGGCCCCGGGGATTTTATGTTCGCGCTTGCCGAGTCTGAGAAGCTGAAAACCATTGTCGTGAAAAACGAGCAGGCGGCGTCTTTCATGGCCTGCGGTTATTCGATGTATACCAACAAACTCGGTGTCTGCAATGCCCAAGGCGGCCCCGGAGCGTTCAACATGTTCTCAGGATTGGCTGTCGCGCTTTCAGATTCGATACCGCTTCTATCGCTTTCGTCATACACGCCGGTGAAGTGGAGGGGGATGGGCGACCTTGGCGAGTGCACGGGGCTCTCCCGAACGCCCGATCACCAGAAGATGTTTGGCGCCACCTCCAAGGGGGCTTTCCTCATTGAGAAGCCTAAGTTTATCTCTGATGTATTTGAAGAGGCGATAAACCTTGCCTACGATGGCAGGCCTGGCCCGGTTCACATCGACATGCCGTACGACATAATGGATATGGAGGCGACTCATCACAGGGACATTGTGCTGGATATCAAACCGGTTCTGCCCCAGGATAAGGACGTTAAATTATTTGCAAAGGTGCTTTCATCGGCCATTAAATCAAAGAAAAAGCTGCTGGCGGTAATCGGTTTCGGTTCCGTGAGGAGCCGCGCGGCTGACGAACTGCTTGAATTCGTTGAGAGATTCCAGATACCTTTCATCACATCGATGGACGCCAAGGGCATCATAAGGGAGAACCACCCGCTGTCATTAGGGATAGGCGGCATATCCGCCGACCCGTCTGCCCGCCAGGCGTACAAAGACGCCGAAGTCATCATCGGTATTGGTAATTCATTCGCGAAGTGGCAGGTCTGGAAGTTCCAGGAGGGGCTTTTCGACGACAAGACGCTCTTGCACATCAACATCTCGAAAATGGAGATAAGCAAGGTGTACAAGGCGGATTACGCTATGGTATCAGATGTAAAGCCCGCGATAAAGGCGCTCACCAAGGAGATGGCCGGTGAGCTCGGGCAGGTGGAGAAAGCGGAGCTGACAGTAGACAAACACTATCTGAAAGAGATAGATTATGATGGCGACAAGGTGCACCCGGCGTTGCTCGCAAAGGAGATTTCCAAGAACCTGCCTGACAGGAGCATCGTGCTTGGTGACGCGGGTGCGCACATGATATGGCTGAGCGCGTACATGGAGCTAAGCGGTGGGCAGAACTACAAGAACCCGGGCAGTTTCGGGCCGATGGCCTCTAACGTCAACGCCGCTGTCGGCGTACAGATAGCGAACCCTGACCGCAGGGTAATCGCAGTGTGCGGTGACGGTGGCTACCTGATGTCCGGCTTTGAGCTGATGACGGCGGTAGATAACAAGATGCCGATAATCTGGGTCATATTCAACAACGCGGAGTTTAACATTATAAGGCTCTTCCACCTTGCAAAATTCAACAAGGAAGTATACAACCGCTACAGTGTGCCGGATTTTGCGAAGTACGCCGAGGCGTGCGGGGCAAACGGCTACAGGATCGAAAAGCTCAAGGATTTCCAGGGAGCCTTCAAGGAAGCGCTGGCTTCTGATAAACCCTCCATTATAGATGTAATAATCGAACCGGACTCTATCATCCCGTTCAAGATGTACGACTCAGAATAGCCAGAGGAAGAGTATGAAACCAAGAACTGTTGGGATAATAAGCACCGCGGCCTTCATAATCACCTCTATAGCCAGCTATCAGGGGGCAATGCGCGGGATGCCGTGGCTGGGGGCGGCCTTCTTTGCCCTTGAGCTTCTCATCTTGCTGCCCCTTATGACCGGTAAGCGGCAAAGGTTGACGCTCGTCCTCTTCGTAGGGGCAATAGGGCTGGTGCTGGACACCGTGCTGATAGCCGCGGGGATATACGCCCTGGAGGGTACCGCGAGGTGGATCATACCAGCCCCGGTATCCCCTGAGTGGGTTCTTGCTCTGTGGCTTAATTTCGGGCTGATAATGCCGAATTATATGTCTATGATGAGAGGCCGGCACATAATATCCGCTATCGTGGGGTTCGTATACGCCTTTATGGTTTATGGAGGCGCGGCAAGAAACGACATAATAACGCTGCCAAACTACGGCATGACAGGTATCGCAATAATAGCGATCGCGTGGGCTGTTCTTGTACCCCTTTTGTATGTGTTTGTGGACAGGATTTATCAAAAACAGATGGCGGTAAAAGGAGAGGAACATGAGCATAATGAGAGCGGGAAACAGGTTAAACCATAGATTAATATTGGTCGTGATGCTGATAGCCGGTATGCTGGCCGGCTGTGCTGATGACGGTAGTTATGAGCAGACAGACGCCGATCTCCCCGCGATTACAAAGCCGGTAATGGTACAGGTGCCCGGCGGGACTTTCCCGATGGGTTTCGGGGATGATGACAACACCTCGGGCCCGGCACATGACGTGACTGTAAGCGATTATGAAATCGGTAAATATGAGATAACGAACGATGAGTACGCATCCATGCTTAATTATGCCCTGGAGACGGGTTATCTGACCGGAGACTACCAGAACAATATCACCGTTAAAAACAAAGATGGCGATTCTCAGGAACTGCTTGACTTAGACGCCGGCTATGAGGGGAAAAGATGTCAGATATCCTTTGACGGCGACAAGTTCGTGGTGGATGACGGGATGGAACGCCGCCCTGTCAGATATGTAACCTGGTACGGAGCGGCATTCTATACGAACATGTTGAGTGAGGAGGCCGGGCTGATAAGCTACTATGACCTCACTGACTGGCGGATAAACCTTGACGGAGGGCTCGGGTACAGGATTCCGACAGAGGCTGAGTGGGAGATGGCCGCAAGGTACCCCGACGGACGGGCGGTGCCGTGGCGGGCATACGACCCGGCAGAGTCTGACTATGAAATGTGGGTGGCGTTAGATACTGATATTGCCAGCGGTATCTATGCGAATTTTAACAACGACAGCGCTGACGCGGATACTACCGACGTGGACAGCTTTGCCGCAGGGGTGAGCGACCTGGGGATTTACAATCTTGTCGGGAACGTCTCTGAATGGTGTCAGGACTTCTACGCGCAGTATGAGGGCGCGGCGCAGACCGACCCGGTAAACGATTCCTCTGGAGTGTACCGGCAAAGAAGGGGCGGCGGCTGGCTCTACTACGCGAACAATTACTACTGGACAACATACCATACCGACACGAATTACGGTTACGTCAGTTACGCCGATCTCGGGTTTCGCGTAGTCAAATCCAAGGCGGCTTTAAACCCGATAATATTTGAATAGTTACTGAGCAAAAAGCTAATGAACAAAAAAGGGGCGTGTGATAATGTTCGTCTTTAA
>JAJRZU010000136.1 GCA_024275075.1 Deltaproteobacteria bacterium
GAGTTTATGGGGCTGAAGGTGCCCGAGGTGCTTTTGTCCGGCGACCACAAGAAGATCGAAGAATTTCGCAGGGCTGACGCTCTTGTCCGGACGCTGAAAGTAAGGCCGGATATGGTCGATACAGATAAGTTATCTGAAGATGATCGTAAACTGCTTGAGAAAATGAACTACCCCGCGCAAGTTGCGGGGAAGTAAACCCACGGCAAAAAACAGGCGAGCTCAATAAAAACAGGTGCGCCTGTCAAGGGAAAAGAAATAATTGGTCAAGAATGGTTCATCAGTCTATTTGGCGCTTGTGCATTACCCGGTTTATAATAAATCGAATGAGGTGATAGCGTCTGCCGTTACGAATCTGGATATTCACGATATTGCCCGTTGCGCGAAGACCTATGGTATCAGCAAGTATTACATTGTCACACCGCTTGAGGAGCAGGCCGTTTTAGTGAAGAAGATCATCAGGCACTGGACAGATGGTTATGGCGCGAAATATAACTCTGACCGGCAAAGGGCGCTTGAACTTGTTGACGTGAAAGACGACATTGCAGCCTTAGTAGAGGATATTGAAAAAAAAACTGCAAAAAAACCAAAAATAATAGTGACAGCGGCGAAAAAATATGCTAAAAGCATAAGCTACCTGGATTTGAAGGAAGTTATTTCGAGCCGGGGCGATGATTATTTGTTGCTGTTTGGTACCGGTTGGGGGCTTGAAAAGTCGATAATAAGCAGCGCTGATTACATATTAGAACCGGTTATCGGGCGGACTGACTACAATCATCTATCCGTTCGCAGCGCGGTAGCGATAATATTAGATAGATTATTTTCTAAGTAGTTTCTTTGGAGGGGAAGATGAGTAATATAATAAGAGAATTAGAGAAAGAGCATTTAAGGGATGACATCCCGCAGTTCAAAGCCGGAGATACAGTGCGGGTGCACGTGCGGATCATCGAGGGCGCGAAAGAGCGTATCCAGGTATTTGAGGGTGTTGTCATCGCTATGCGCAACGCCGGTGTCAGGTCATCCATTACCGTACGAAAAGTATCGTACGCTATAGGCGTGGAGAGGATATTCCCGCTCCACTCACCAATTATCCAGAAGATTGAAGTGAAGACACGCGGCAGGGTAAGAAGAGCGAAATTATACTATCTCAGGAACTTAAGAGGTAAGGCCGCAAGGATAAAAGAGTTGCGGTTTAGATAAGAGCTTTCGCTCTAATAGTAAAGGGTTGCCGCTTTGAAAAAAACATAAGCGGCATCCCCACAAAGGGCAGGGCATAGCGATGAGCAAGAGCGTGCAGGAGCCTTTGTTTGAACCCGATCCGAACAGGTGTTCACCAGGGCAGAAGAAGTTCTTCGAGAACTACTACCTGAACAAGGGCTATAAGTACATCGCTGGTGTAGATGAAGCCGGCAGAGGGCCTCTTGCGGGGCCGGTGGTCGCGGCGGCAGTGATCCTGCCGAAAATCCTGCCAGACGATTTTCCTGCAGAAGAAGTAGACGATTCTAAGAAACTCACCGAAAAAAAGAGAGAGAAGCTCTACCGGCATATTTACGATTCGGCCCTGGCTGTTGGTGTCGGTATCGTATCAGAGCGTCAGATCGAAGAGATAAACATCCTGAATGCCGCACTGCGGGCGATGAAGATAGCGCTCGATGAGCTTGAGACGGCGCCTGATTTCATCCTTGTTGACGGCAATGTAAAGGTCTGTACGACCATACCGCAAACGACGATTACAAAGGGCGACTCCAAGAGCGTGTCGATTGCCGCGGCGTCGATCATCGCGAAAGTGACCAGAGACAGGAGCATGTACCTGCACCATCGCACGTACCCTGCCTATAACTTCAAGAGCCACAAAGGCTATGGCACGAAAGAGCATATCCAGGCGATTAAGAGGTATGGTATCACAAAGATTCACAGAAGGACATTCAACCCTGTAAGCAAGCTTATCAATGAAGATTAGATCGACAAAAGATATCGGTGCGTTGGGCGAGGATATCGCAGTTCGCCACCTGAAAAAGCTAAAGTATAAGATCATCGCGAGGAACTACCTGACAAAGCGTGGCGAGGTGGATATAATCGCGAAGGATGGCGATACTATTGCGTTTATCGAGGTGAAGTCCAGAAAATCCGGTACGAAGGTCAACCCGCTTTATTCCGTGAACATAAGGAAGCAGAAACAGATATGCAAAGCCGCGCAGGACTACATCGTCAGGAAGAAGATCAAGGACACGATGTTCCGCTTCGATGTACTGACGGTGATGCATGGAGGCGGCGAACCTGAGATTCTGCTTATAAGGGATGCGTTTGAATTCAGGGGGCTTGACGGGTGATCAGCTACTCTCACCGGCTAATTTGTTAAGCGCTTCCATCAATTGAGTTACATCGATACCATGCGCGCTCGCGCCTTGTTCGATGTTCTCGTACCGGGCGGCCATACAACCGACGCACGGCATACCGAACTGCATGAATACCTTTACTGAATCCGGGTATTTTGTAACTACTTCTTGTATCGTCATCTCTTTTGTTAACATCAATTACTCCCTATAATAGTTGTTCCTATGTAAAAATAATACATTGTCACCAAAAAGTCAATGCTTAAATTATTGAACGCGCGCGCTTGGTATCACAAAAGGGCGCGGGTTAAGCATCGTTAGGTGGTTTACGTCTCGTTATATCCTTTTCGTCTACTAATACCTCTCTTATCTTGCTTGCCAGTATGCCTGGCGTGAGTGGTTTCATGATCAGCTCAATCCCGCTTTTCAATACTCCGTGCTTGTCGATCACCTCACCGGAGTAACCGGTCATAAATACCACCTTGACATCAGGCTGCCGTTTCTTGATCTGCCCTGCGAGTTCCTGCCCGTTTATCCCTTTCAGGACAATATCAGCGAGGATGATGTCTAAGCGTTCATTCAGCTCACCGAATATTTTAAACGCTTCATCGCTGTTTGATGCTGTGTGTACCTCGTACCCTAAGGGGGCTAAAGTATCATAGACAAAATCACGGATATATGATTCATCATCAACGACTAATATCACCTCATCGCCACGCTCCATCTTCATCTGGGATCTCTTGGGCGCCAGCCGCACCGCATTTTGTGTCGCGGGGAAGTAAACATTAAATGTGGTCCCTTCGCCGATATCGCTATCGACCCAGATGTACCCGTTATGCTGCTTGACGATCCCAAAAACGGTAGACAGCCCGAGACCGGTGCCTTTACCTAATTCCTTTGTCGTAAAGAACGGCTCAAATATCCTCTCTTTGACATCCTGCGTCATCCCTTCACCGGTATCAGAGATTGATAGACTCACATAAGCGCCGACCTTTGAGCCTTTGTGAGATTGAAGATAATCCTCATCAAACATAACATCCTGTGTCTCTATCGTCAGCTTCCCACCCTTAGGCATCGCATACCGGGCATTGATGACCAGGTTCATCAGCACCTGCTCCATCTGCGACAGATCGGCATTGATATTTGATGTCGCGTTATCAATTTTAAGGGTCAGAACAATATCCTCCCCGATAACCCTTGAGAGTAATTTACTCATGTTTCTTACGACGGAGTTAAGGTTCATCACCCTGATATCCAATATCTGCTTCCTGCTGAACGCCAAAAGCTGCCTTGTAAGGTCGCCCGCACGCCTGCCGATCTCTTCGATGGTCTTGACCCGCTTCCACGCATTCTGGTCTTTTGGCAGCTCATTCAGGAGCAGCTCGCTATAACCGATGATACCTGTAAGCAGGTTATTGAAATCGTGGGCGATCCCCCCGGCGAGCCTGCCGAACGACTCTAACTTTTGTGACTGGAGTAATTGCGACTGGAGCAGCTGGTACTCCTTAGCCATCTCTTTCTCCTCCGTGATATCGATAATAACGCCTTCTATATAGTCCTTATCAGGGTAGAGCCGCGCCCACAAACGTGTCCAGACAGTCGCACCATCCTTTTTGTAAAGCTGAGCCTCAAAATTCTTCGTTTCACCGGCGCCTACCAGCTCATTCAGCATATTATTATATTCCTCTTTATTAACGAAACCATTCGGGAGAGAAAAGGAGTAGATGACCTCCTTTTGGTTGTCATAATTAAATATTTGAACAAATCTTGTGTTAGCGGTTATTATTTTACCATCATTTTTCCTTGATCTAAACAGCCCTACCTGAGCGTTATTAAATATGTTCCTGAAGTTTGATTCGCTCTCTTGCAGCGCATTTTCAGTCAATTTATGGTTTGATATCTCACTCTCTAACTCACTTGTACGCTTGTTTATCAGGTTCTCGACATAGGTAGTCTTGCCGATTGTGACAAGCAGATACGTCACCATGATGCTGGTAAACACCAGCCCGAGTATCAAAAAACCGCGCGCCTGACGATTTTCGTGGAGCACGAAATATTTTTGGGTCGGGTAGAAGAGTATCCGCCATGAACGCCCGCCAACGTCTATCAATTCACTTGCGTGCATCTTTTTCAGGATGCTTGATTCCTCATCGTCCGGCGGGCGCTCTCTCGCATTGTCATAGTGGGATTGATACAAGATGCGCTTCTCTCCACTGGCGGTCTCGTCATATATATGAACATCTATCTCTTGTAAATTAATACTATTTAGAGCCCTCTGGACAATTTCTGTTATACTGAAGAGCCCGATTACAAAACCTTCTAAATTTTTTCTTCGGCTCTGGAGCGTATCGCGGGGAGAGCCTTTGAGATAAAGCGGCATAAATAATAGATAACCGTGCTCTACCGGTTCCTCCCCCCGAAGCGGGAGCCGCTCGGTTGACGCGAGGCTGTCGTTATCGCGGGCATACTCCAACGCGCTTTTGTATGCAGGATCGTTCATAAGATCAAGCCCTGAAAATTCTTCATTCCCCTTAAAGGCTCCATGAAAAATACAGGGAAATACTCATCGCGCTTGCCGGCTCGCACCAGTTCCCCGTCAGCTGTGCGCTCTGTTATCATAAAGTCCGGGTGAGCGGCGTTTCTCGCTATCTCCGCATACAATTCCCGCGCTGGGTCCCTTACCCGCACTACCCAGCCCAACATCTTGACTTCTGTGTGACAGGAAAAACTGCATGAAGTAAAATCTTTGAATTCCCCTGCGAATTCTTTTGTCTTGCCTTCGCTGATCTCACAGCAGGAGGATTTAAAAGCGCCCAAAGACCGCAGGAGCCCCTGATTTCTTGAGATTCCCCTTCGTAAAATTGAGGTGTATATCGTCGCTTTTTGACTGAAATCATCTCTCAGGCGCCGCTCTTCCCAGCTTTGCATGATTATAAACAGTGCGGCGGATAATAAAACGCCGATGAAGATGGTCAATATTACCGATAAGAATCGCCCAAGGAAAGATTCATCAACAATACTACTGTTATTCTTAGCGCTACACTCTTTATCCACTTCTTCCATGTTACAATAATTATAGCGACATTTCAATCAAATACAACAAAACATGACAATTAATTTATCACAGGCTATATCAGGCAACATGCCCATAATAGAAAAACTCTTGTTTTAAGGGACTGTTGCCAAATAGCGAATTTTTCTTATTTTTGAAAAATCCGTCGCTGTAAGCACCTGAAAAAAGGGGGGGCGACCAGCGGGAGCGAAGGGGGAATTCCCCCTTAATTGGATTGGGCAACATGCCCTTTAAGGGTTTCAATGAGTTATTAGTTGCTGTGTTAATATGAGATTGCTTCGTCACAAACAAACTCCACCATTATTCAACCCTAAAATTCCAGGGCGCATTCAAGAGCGTTTTTTGTGCATTGCCCTTAACGCGGCGTGCAGGAACGTAATATATACAATATTTAATGACATACTGCTGTCATTTACATGCATTAATACTATATCTATGAAGATAATAATTTATACAATCATAAGCCATGCCTATTTTGGCGGACTTTTTTTAATAGATTACTTATTAACCCGGCAATCAAACCGTGTGCTTTTGCGGCACGTCCTCCCCGCGAAAGCGGGGAGGCATAAAGCTGATAATAACAACTGGATTCCTGCTTTTTCAGGAATGACAACCTACTATATTTTTGACAAGAAAGCATCCTTGTTTAGTTGCCGTGTTAATAATGAAGCGGTTCGCGGCAAGCTTTCGGCGTATCAGGTTAAAAAGTATAC
>JAJRZU010000137.1 GCA_024275075.1 Deltaproteobacteria bacterium
ACTATGGACATTGCAAGTGCGATCAATGAGATCAAGGCCGGTAAGGTCGATTTCAGGGTTGAGAAAGCCGGGATCGTACACGCCATTATTGGCAGGGTCTCTTTTGGCGCGGAGAAGATAGCGCAGAACTTAATGGCGGTTTATGACAGGATAATGAAGTTAAAGCCGGCATCAAGCAAAGGTTTATATGTACAGGGTATATCGATTTCCACTTCACAGGGACCTGGCATAAGGATAGACGCGAACACATTAAAATAAAGAACATACTTAAGGTCAAAGACAGTAGGCGCTTATTAAAGCTTAATGTGAATTATTTGAGGTGAAATATTTCTGCCTGCCCAGACTTTGAGTCAATAGGGATTTTTAAAAGTTTACACCAAAACCCCTCTGACTTTGATTTTAAGTAATAATCAAATAGAAAGGAGGGTGAGAGAATAAATTGAAAAAAGAGCTAAAACACGAGGTTGTAAAGAACCTGCAAAAAGAGTTTTCAAGCATCAGCGCAGCTGTCTTAGTTGATTACAGAGGCTTGGATTGTGAACAGATGGGCCAATTACGGCGTGACCTCAAGAATGCGTCAGCAGAGCTTAGGGTTGTCAAAAATACGCTTTTGAAACTTGCCGCTAAAGGTACTTCATTTGAAAAAATGAATGATTATTACCAGGGGCCGACTGCTGTTACTTTGATTAAAGAAGATCCGGCAGCGGTAGCAAAAGTATTAACTAAAAGCGCTAAGGAGTATAAAGCGCTCACGCTCAAAGCCGGTATACTTCAAGACAGGCTATTGGATGTGGATGCGCTTGAGGCGTTATCAAAGCTTCCATCACGGGAAGTGCTCCTGTCGCAGTTATTATCAGTGCTGATCGCCCCGGTAAGGGGATTCGCAACGGTATTGGCTGGCGTACCAAGAGGCTTTGTCACGGTCCTGAACGCGGTAAAAGAACAAAAAGAGAAAGAATTAAATTAAATTAAATAAAATATTATTTTGGAGGAATTAACTAATGGCAAATGTAACAATGGATGACATTTTAGGTTATCTGGATAATGTAACAGTTTTGGAGCTTTCTGATCTCATCAAGAAGATCGAAGAGAAATATGGTGTATCTGCTGCCGCACCGGTTGCTTTCGCAGCTGCGCCGGCTACTGGAGAAGGTGCTGCAAAAGCAGAGGAGCAGACAGAGTTTGATGTTATTCTGACCTCGATAGGTAGCAAAAAGATCCAGGTGATAAAAACGGTAAGAGCGATCACCAGCCTTGGTTTGAAAGAAGCGAAAAGCCTTGTTGACAGTGCGCCTGCCCCGATCAAAGAGGGCATCTCTAAAGACGAAGCAGAAGAGATCAAGACGCAGATAGAAGAAAGTGGCGGCGGAGTATAAATAAAGTAGTATAAATAAGCACTTACAAATTAATGAAGGGGGATAAGTAATAATGAGTGACCTATCCCCTTTCTTGATTGTCTGTCACTTTTTAGTACAAAGGGGGCTTCAATAAATGATTAAAAGCAATTTAAGGATTAGAAAAGACTACGGCAAGATAAAAAAAGTAATTGACATGCCCAACCTGATAGAAGTTCAAAGAAGGTCTTATGAAAAATTCTTACAATTTAACGTAGCGCCGGAAGTAAGGGAAGGTACCGGTCTTCAGGCCGTGTTTAAAAGCGTATTTCCGATAAAAGATTTTGCTGATACGGTTTCTTTGGAATTTGTCAGCTATGCTTTTGGTGATCCGAAGTATGATGTGAATGAATGCAGGCAAAGGGGGATGTCTTATGCCGCACCGCTTAAGGTGACTGTGAGGCTCTTTGTCTGGGAGGTCAACGAAGAGACGAAGATAAAGGCGGTTAAGGATGTGAAGGAGCAGGAGATATATTTCTGCGAGATACCGCTTATGACCGATAAGGGCACTTTTATTATAAATGGTATCGAGCGGGTGATCGTCAGCCAGCTTCACCGATCGCCGGGTGTCTTTTTCAGCCATGACAAAGGTAAGACTCATTCAAGCGGGAAGCTCATCTATTCTGCGCGTATTATCCCTTACAGGGGTTCATGGCTTGATTTTGAGTTTGACCCGAAGGACCTGCTTTTTGTCAGGATCGACAGAAGGCGTAAGATGCACGCGACTATCCTTCTAAAGTCCTTAGGCTACTCGACAGAGGAATTATTAAACTATTATTACAAGAACGAGACGATTCAGATAGCAGCCACAGGGCTGTTTAAGATAGTCGACCCTGATCTGCTTACAGGTCAGCGCGCAAGCGAGGAGATCATTAACAAAAAGACCGGTGAGCTGATTGTAAAAAAAGGCCGGAAGATAACGAAATTAGCTATTAAGAAGCTAAAGAGTTTGAATATAAAGAAGATACATATCAATGACGAAGACATTATCGGCAGGGTCTCCGCGACTGATGTAATCGATGAGGAGACTGGTGAAGTTCTTGTCGAGTGTAATGAGGAGCTTTCGTTAGACCACATGGCGTTATTACGGGACAAGGGCGTAAAGAGTATCTACATCCTTTATATCGAGCCGCTTAGCGCGGGGCCATACATAAGAAACACGCTGATGGTGGATAAGGTCTCGACGCCAGAACAGGCGAAGTTTGAGATATATAAAAGGTTAAGGCCTGGAGAGCCGCCGACGAAAGACAGCTCTGAAGCTTTGTTTAATAACCTGTTCTTTAACCCTGAACGGTACGACTTGTCGAAAGTCGGAAGGCTTAAATTAAATTATAAATTAGGTTTTGATACTGAGATTGTGGACAGGACTTTAAGGAAAGAGGATATATTAGAGGTTGTCAAGTACCTTACAAAACTCAAGGACGGTATCGATCCTTATGAGATAGATGATATAGACCACCTTGGTAACAGGCGCGTCAGATCTGTCGGCGAGCTTTTAGAGAACCAGTTCAGGATAGGGCTGGTCAGGATGCAGCGGTCGATGCGGGAGAGGATGAGCCTGCAACAGAAAGAGAATCTCATGCCTCATGACCTGATAAACGCGAAACCGGCGTCTGCGGTGATCAAAGAGTTTTTCGGTAGTTCCCAGTTGTCGCAGTTTATGGATCAGACTAACCCGCTGTCAGAGATTACGCACAAAAGAAGACTCTCGGCGCTTGGACCAAGCGGTCTTACAAGAGAGCGGGCTGGTTTTGAGGTGAGGGATGTACACCCGACCCATTATGGCAGGATCTGCCCGATCGAGACGCCAGAGGGACCGAATATCGGTCTTATCGCCTCCATGAGCTCTTATGCAAGGATAAATGAATTCGGCTTTATCGAGACTCCATATAGAGAAGTAAACAATGGCAAAGTAGAAAAGAGCATCAAATATTTATCCGCTCTTGATGAGAAGAACGTATCGATTGCACAGGCTAACGCCCCGATCGACAAAGACGGGAATTTCATGAAAAGCGGTATTATCTCAAGGATGGGCGGAGAATTTACTATAGTTGACAAGTATGAAGTCAACTATATGGACGTTTCACCTGTGCAGCTTGTCTCGGTGGCTACTTCTATGATACCGTTCTTAGAGAATGACGACGCGAACAGGGCTCTTATGGGCTCAAACATGCAGCGTCAGGCAGTTCCGCTTCTGAAAACATCCGCTCCGCTTATCGGTACTGGTGTTGAGAGGACAGTCGCCAAAGATTCCGGTGTCGCTGTCGTCGCACAAAGAGACGGTGTCGTTGAGAGTGTCGATGCCTCAAGAATAGTCGTAAAATGCGACCTGCCAGACAGTGACGAGGTAGCGGTCGATATCTTTGACCTTGTCAAGTACCGGCGCTCAAACCAGAACACATGCATCAACCAGATACCGATAGTCTCAAAAGGCGATATTATCAAAGAAGGAGATGTGATCGCGGATGGCACCGCTACAGACAGTGGCGAGCTCGCTCTCGGGCAGAACCTGCTCGTGGCGTTCATGCCGTGGGATGGATATAACTTTGAGGACTCTATACTGATAAGTGAGAAGGCTCTTCGCAATGACTTGTTCACATCGATACATATCGAGGAGTTTGAGTGTGTAGCCAGGGATACAAAGCTTGGTAAGGAGGAGATTACCCCTGATATACCGAACGTAGGTGAGGACGCGCTACGTAACCTGGATGACAGCGGTATCATAAGGATCGGTGCTGAGGTCAAGCAGGGTGATATCCTTGTCGGTAAAGTGACGCCTAAGGGCGAGACACAGCTTTGACCCGAAGAGAAGCTTCTTCGCGCGATATTCGGTGAGAAAGCCGGCGATGTCAGGGATACCTCACTAAGAGTACCGACTGGCGTGGAAGGCATCGTTATCGATGCAAGGGTATTCTCAAGGAAGGGCTCTGACCGTGATTCAAGGACCAAGCAGATAGAAGAGAAGAATATCAGGAAGCTTTATAAGGATCAAAGTGATGAGATAAGGATATATAAGGTAAGTTATTATGCGAAGATCAAAGAGCTATTAACAGGTAAAAAGTGTGCTGTTAAGATCACTGAGGATGATGCGAAAGAAGTTATCATCAAAAAGGGTGAAAAGATTACAAGTGAGCACTTGGACCAGCTGCCGGATTACAGGTTAGAGGAGATATCGATAAGTGGTGGCGGCAAGGCCGAGAAGCTGCTGCTCGATCTGTTTGAGAAGCTTGAGCTGAAGGTAGCGGAAGTGAAGAACAGGTTTGAGGAGAAGATCTCAAGGGTGAGGAAGAGTGATGAGTTAGCTCCTGGCGTCATTAAGATGGTCAAAGTGTATGTCGCTATCAAAAGAAAGTTATCTGTCGGTGATAAGATGTCAGGCCGGCACGGTAACAAAGGTGTTATCTCAAGGATATTACCTGAGGAAGATATGCCGTATTTAGCTGACGGCACCATTGTTGACATTGTCTTAAACCCGCTTGGAGTGCCTTCAAGGATGAATGTCGGGCAGATACTTGAGACCCATTTAGGTTGGGGCGCAAGGGCGTTGGGGGTCAAGCTCAAGGAGATGATGGATTCAGGGGATTCTATAAAAAGTATTAAAAGCCTGCTCAAGAAGATTTATGATAATGGTGAGCTTGATGATTTACTGAAGAATGGTGACGATAAGGAGATAAGGCGCTTTGTCGATGGTATCTCTACAGGTATCTTTAATGCGATACCGGTGTTCGAGGGACCCAATGAGGATGATATCAAGAAGGTCTTGAAGCTCGCGAATCTGCCGGAGAGCGGACAGGCGACGCTTTATGACGGTAGGACCGGTGAGCAGTTTGACCAGCCTGTTACTGTCGGTATCATGTACATGTTGAAGCTTCATCATTTAGTCGATGACAAGATACATGCGCGTTCTATCGGCCCTTATTCTTTAGTGACCCAGCAGCCGCTTGGCGGGAAGGCTCAGTTTGGCGGGCAAAGGCTCGGCGAGATGGAGGTTTGGGCGTTAGATGCTTATGGCGCCGCTTATATGCTGCGTGAGTTCCTGACGGTCAAGTCTGATGATGTATCTGGCAGGACAAGGATGTATGAAGCTATTGTAAAGGGTGAGAATTTTAGTGAACCGGGTCTGCCTGAATCATTTAATGTTCTGATAAAAGAGTTACAATCGCTTTGTCTGGATGTTGAATTATTAACTGAAGATGATGATCTTTAAAAAGTATCCTGTCGCCAAAAAAGGAGAGTGTCACATTGAGAGATATTTTTAATTTATTTGAGAAACCAAAGAATCTTGGCTTTAATGCGATCAAGATAGCGATCGCGTCACCAGAGAAGATCAGGGCATGGTCTTTTGGTGAGATAAAGAAGCCCGAAACGATTAATTACAGGACATTCAAACCAGAGCGTGACGGGCTCTTTTGCGCCAAAATATTCGGCCCTACAAAGGATTACGAGTGTAATTGCGGCAAGTACAAGAGAATGAAGCACAGGGGCGTTATATGTGAGAAGTGCGGCGTGGAGGTTATCCAGTCAAAGGTGAGGAGAGAGAGGTTAGGGCATATAGAATTAGCAACGCCTGTCGCTCACATCTGGTTTCTAAAGAGCCTGCCGTCAAGGAT
Source organism: Deltaproteobacteria bacterium (assembly GCA_024275075.1). Lineage (GTDB taxonomy): Bacteria > Desulfobacterota > JAJRXV01 > JAJRXV01 > JAJRXV01 > JAJRZU01. The sequence goes on from JAJRZU010000137.1 coordinate 6,005, forward strand.
CGGTGGCGTACTGGACATAACATTAAGGGATTTAGAGAAGATACTCTACTTTGAGTCTTATGTTGTAATAGACCCGGGCGAGACGCCTTTAAAAAAGAGTGAACTCTTGTCCGAAGATAAGTATAAGCAGGTGATGGAAGAGTATGCCGGCGCTTTTGAGGCCGGTATGGGTGCGGAAGCGGTAAGAAGGCTCTTAGAGGACATGGATCTCGAGGAGATCTCCGTGCAACTACGGACTGAGATGATTGAGGCGACATCGGTGACGAAGCGCAAAAAGATAGCGAAACGTCTTAAGATAGTGAATAACCTTAAGAAATCAGGGAACAGGCCTGAATGGATGATACTCACTGTCATACCGGTCATTCCACCGGATCTTCGGCCGCTTGTGCCGTTGGATGGCGGAAGGTTCGCCACATCAGACCTGAATGATCTTTATAGAAGGGTCATCAACAGGAACAACAGGTTAAAAAGGTTAAAAGAGCTTAACGCTCCTGATATTATAATCAAGAACGAAAAAAGGATGTTGCAAGAGGCGGTTGACGCGCTGTTCAATAATGGCAGGCGCGGGAAGATAATCACCGGCCCTAATAAGAGACCATTAAAATCCCTGAGCGATATGCTTAAAGGCAAGACCGGTAGGTTCCGCCAGAACCTGCTTGGTAAGAGGGTCGACTATTCCGGCAGATCAGTCATCGTCATCGGGCCCGAGCTGAGGCTTAACCAGTGCGGCTTGCCCAAGAAGATGGCTTTGGAGCTGTTTAAGCCGTTCATATACAACCGGCTTGAGACCAAGGGGCTTGCGACGACGATAAAGAGCGCCAAGAAGATGGTTGAACAGGAGAAATCAGAAGTATGGGATATCTTAGATGAAGTCATAAAAGAGCACCCGATACTTCTGAACCGGGCGCCTACTTTGCACAGGCTGGGTATGCAGGCGTTTGAGCCGCTCCTTATCGAGGGGAAAGCGATCAGGCTACATCCGCTTATCTGTTCCGCTTTTAATGCGGATTTTGACGGAGACCAGATGGCTGTGCATGTACCGTTATCTGTAGAGGCTCAGGCTGAAGCAAGGGTCCTCATGCTCTCTACGAACAACCTCTTGTCACCGGCAAACGGGAAACCGATTGTCGTACCTTCCCAGGATATGGTGCTTGGGATATACTATATGACAAGAGAAAAGGTAAGTACGCAGGGTAATCTCATCAAAGGCGAAGGTAAAATATTTTATTCGCCTGAAGAGGTTATTATTGCTTATGATAACAAGGAAGTCTCTTTACACGCGAAGATCAAAGTAAAAGTAGACGGGAAATTGCAAGAGACTACGACCGGCAGGGTCCTCTTATATGAGATAATTCCAAGTGAACTGCCATTTGAACATTGCAATAAGACCATGACCAAAAAAGAGATATCAAACCTTATTGAAAATTCTTTCAGGATAGCCGGGCAGGATAAATCTGTTCTTCTGGTCGATAACCTTAAAGATTACGGTTTTAAATACTCAACTATGGCCGGTATCTCGATCAGCGTCAAGGACATGAAGATACCCGTTAAGAAAGCGTCGTTGCTGAAAAAGGGTGAAAAACAGGTCGCCCAGGTCAGTAAACAGTACGACGAGGGGCTCATCACTACCGGTGAGAGGTACAACAAAGTCATCGATATCTGGGCTACCATTACCGAGAAGATCGCCGAGGAGATGTTAGAGGAGGTCGGTACGGAGGAAGTGATCGGTATTGATGGTAAGAAGAAGAAGATCATGAGCTTCAACCCGATATTCATTATGGCTGATTCCGGTGCGAGGGGAAGCGCACTCCAGATGAGGCAGCTTTCCGGGATACGGGGCTTGATGGCGAAACCATCGGGTGAGATCATCGAGACGCCGATCACCTCTAACTTCAGAGAGGGATTGACAGTGCTCCAGTACTTTATCTCTACTCACGGCGCCAGGAAGGGTCTTGCTGATACGGCATTAAAGACTGCAAACTCAGGTTACCTGACAAGAAGGCTTGTCGATGTTGCCCAGGATTGTGTTATTACCAGCAGTGATTGTGGTACTCTTGACGGTGTTGTCGTAAGCTCTCTCATTGATGGTGGTGAGATGATCGAACCCATCGGTGACAGGATTTTAGGGCGTGTCGCTCTTGAAGATATCAGGGATCCGTTCACTGATGAACTGATAGTGCAAGTCAATGAGCTTATTGATGAGGCTTTGGTCAAAAAGATCGATTCCTCGGGGATTGAGAAAGTAAAGATCCGGTCGGTACTCACATGTAAATCCAGAAGAGGGGTCTGTGCCGAGTGCTATGGCCGTGACCTTGCCAGGGGTAGAAAAGTCGATCTCGGTGAAGCTGTCGGCGTCATTGCCGCGCAATCCATCGGGGAACCCGGTACCCAGCTTACGATGAGGACATTCCATGTCGGTGGTACCGCGCGTGCCGAGCAGAGTGCGCACATCGCGAAAGCAAAGGGACGTATAAAATATATTAATATAAGGTCTGTAAAAGACAAGGACAACAGCTTCGTATCCTTAAACAGAAACGGTGAGCTTCTGATACTCGAAGAGAGCGGAAGGTTAAGGGACAGGTGCCCGATCCCATTCGGTGCGAGGATAAAGATGGAAGATGGTGCTGTTGTATCAAAGGGTGATATTGTAGCGGAGTGGGTGCCTTATGAAATACCGATTATCTCAGAGGTATCTGGTTATATCAAATTTGGTGATATTGTTGAAGGCGACACCATGACAGAGCAGTTTGACGATACTACGGGCTTCTCGCGGAAGGTCATCTTAGAACCTAAAGACCCGAACAGAAGACCAAGGATATCCGTTAAAGATAAATTGGCGGGTAAGACGATGAGAATCCCCAGCTCCTCAAGAGCTATGGCGCGGTACCTGCTGCCAGAAGGCGCTAACTTACTGGTGAACGAAGGCGATTTGATACATTCTGGTACTAAGATCGCATCGATACCAAGGGAGACAGCCAAAACGAAGGATATTACCGGTGGTCTGCCGCGCGTTGCAGAGCTGTTTGAGGCAAGGAAGCCGCGCGAACTGGCGGTCATTAGCGAGATTGACGGGTTCGTCTCTTTTGGTAAGGATACAAAAGGGAAGAGGAAGATTATCATTTCACCGGATATCGGTGAGAAGAAGGAGTACCTGATACCCAAGGGTAAGCATATTAGTGTCGTTGATGGTGACAGAGTGCGCGCGGGTGAGCCTTTGATGGACGGTTCTTCTAACCCGCATGATATCTTGAGTATCCTCGGGGAGAAGGAGCTTTCAAAATATCTTGTCGACGAGATACAAGAAGTTTACAGGTTGCAGGGTGTCAGGATAAATGATAAGCACATTGAGGTGATTGTCAGAAGGATGCTTCGGAGGATTAAGATCTCCAACGTTGGAGACTCTAATTTCCTTGTTGACGAGCATGTCGAAAGAAGCATCTTTGAGGAAGTAAATGAAACGCTGATGAAAGAGAAGAAGCAGCCAGCGACTGGTGAGCAGCTCCTTTTGGGAATAACCAAGGCATCACTAAGCACTGAGAGCTTTATCTCGGCAGCTTCCTTCCAGGAGACGACTAAGGTCTTGACTCAGGCGAGTCTGGAAGGGAAAATAGACAGGCTTGTCGGTCTGAAAGAGAATGTCATTATGGGCAGGCTTATTCCGGCGGGAACAGGTTTAAGAAAATATAATGAATTGACGATAAACGTACCTGATAAAGAAGAAAGTGAAGAATTAGTTGCCGCGGAACAATAAATAAATTACTTATTTATTAATAATTTTTGCAGCATGAATAATCAGAATCAATGATGTCACAGCATATTATTGACAAAAGGTTTTTTTGCTTAAAAAATGCTTGACAATGTCATAGATTCTTGATATAAGCTTGTCTTTGCATGAGCCAAGTATTAAATTGCGGTTAAGAATTAAGGAAATCAAGGAGATATCTTATGCCTACTGTAAATCAGTTGGTCAGAAAAGGTAGAAAGACCATTACTAAGAAAAATAAGGCCCCGGCTCTTAATAAGTGTCCTCAAAAAAGAGGCGTGTGTACAAGGGTTTATACCACTACGCCGAAGAAGCCTAACTCTGCGTTAAGAAAAGTTGCAAGGGTGAGGTTGACTAACGGAATTGAAGTGACATCATACATACCGGGTATCGGGCATAATTTGCAAGAGCACTCGATGGTCTTGATAAGAGGCGGAAGAGTTAAGGATATTCCAGGCGTCAGGTATCATGTGGTTAGAGGAGCGCAGGATACTGTCGGGGTTATGGACAGAAAGCAAAGCCGCTCAAAATATGGTGCAAAGAGACCAAAATAAATAGAGTAAGAGGGATAAGATGCCAAGAAGAAGAACTGTTCAAAAAAGAGATATTTTACCAGACCCAAAGTTTAAAAACAAACTTGTGGCAAGGTTGATAAACGTTATTTTAAGGGACGGGAAAAAGAGCACGGCTGAGCAGATATGTTACGATGCTTTTGATATTATAGCGAAAAAAGTAAATGATGATCCGGTAAAGGTATTCAAAAAAGCGATGGATAATATCAAACCCTCCCTGGAAGTAAAGTCCCGGCGGGTAGGGGGGGCGACGTACCAGGTTCCCATTGAGATAAGGACAGACAGAAAGGTGGCGTTGGCTCTGCGCTGGCTCAAGAGATACGCTTGTGCAAGACCGGAAAAGTCGATGAGAGAGAAACTTGCCGCTGAAATATTAGATGCGTCTAATAATAAGGGCACAACGATCAAAAAGAAGGACGATACGCATAAGATGGCAGAGGCCAACAAAGCTTTTGCGCACTATAGATGGTAATTTTGTATAAGGAGTAGTTTTTTGGCGCGAGTAATTGATTTAGAAAAGACGAGAAACATCGGGATTATGGCTCACATAGATGCCGGTAAGACAACGACGACGGAGCGGATTCTGTACTATACCGGTGTCTCTTACAAGCTTGGTGAGGTGCATGAGGGCACTGCCGTCATGGACTGGATGGAGCAGGAGCAAGAGAGAGGCATTACGATCACATCTGCGGCTACTACATGTTCCTGGAAAAAACACAGGATTAACATAATCGATACGCCCGGGCACGTCGACTTCACTATCGAAGTTGAAAGGTCGCTAAGGGTGCTTGATGGTGCAGTCGCTGTCTTCTGCGCAGTTGGTGGTGTTGAGCCCCAGTCCGAAACTGTATGGCGTCAGGCGGATAAATATAAGGTGCCAAGGATCGCTTTTGTCAATAAAATGGACAGAGTCGGTGCTGACTTCGCTCACGTTATAAAGATGATGTTTGAGAGGCTGAAAACAAAGCCTGTCGCTATTCAATTACCGATCGGGAAGGAAGACACTTTCACCGGGGTCATCGACCTTGTTAAGATGAAAGCTTTCGTCTACTCTGATGTTGCCGGTAAGGAGATGCAGGAGATCGAGATTCCTGACGATATGAAGGAGATAGCGCAGGAATATGAAGAGAAGCTGTTAGAGGCGGTCGCGGATTATGATGATTCTTTATTAGAGAAGTTTGTCGAGGGTGAAAAGATATCTGAACAAGAGATAAAAGCCGCTGTAAGGCAGGCTGCTTTGAACCTTGACATAGTACCGGTTACATGCGGCGCGGCTTTTAAGAATAAGGGCGTCCAGCTCTTATTAGACGCTGTTGTATACTACCTGCCTTCACCTCTGGATGTCCAGGCAATAAAAGGCACAAACCCGGATACAGGCGCTGAAGAAGTAAGAGAAGCTGATGATCATGCTCCTTTTTCCGCTCTGGCTTTTAAGATAATGACTGACCCGTTCGTCGGTACTTTGACTTTCTTCAGGGTATATTCCGGAGCGATAAAAACCGGCGCGGCGGTATATAATGCAGCTAAAACCAAGAGAGAGCGTTTTGGCCGGCTACTTAAGATGCACGCAAACAAAAGAGAAGAAATAAAAGAAGTATATGCCGGTGACATCGCCGCGGTTGTAGGGCTGAAACATACTTCTACCGGTGATACTCTATGTGATGAGAAAAACCTGATCCTCCTGGAGTCGATCGACTTCCCTGACCCGGTTATCTCGATCGCGATAGAGCCGAAGACGAAGATAGATCAGGATAAGTTAGGGTTGTCTTTATGCAAGGTCGCCGCCGAGGACCCGTCATTTACAGTCAAGTATGACGACGAGACCGGTCAGACCATCATATCTGGTATGGGCGAGCTTCACCTTGAAGTCATCGTCGACAGGTTGTGCCGGGAGTTCGGTGTAAACGCGAACGTCGGTAAGCCGCAGGTAGCTTACAAAGAGACCATTAAGAATCAGATCAAGTGTGAGGGCAAATACATAAGACAGACCGGTGGCCGCGGCCAGTATGGTCACGCGAAGATGATCCTGGAGCCGAAAAAGCCCGGTGAGGGATTTGAGTTTGTAAACAAGATCGTCGGGGGCTCCATACCAAAGGAGTACATACCGGCAGTGGAAAAAGGTATCGTCGAGACGATGCAAAACGGCGTATGTGCAGGGTTCCCCATGGTTGACATAAAGGTGACATTATTTGACGGCTCCTTCCATGAGGTGGATTCGTCTGAAATAGCGTTTAAGATGGCGGGCTCCATCGGATTCAAAAATGGAGCCGTAAAAGCCAAACCAATACTGTTAGAGCCGATCATGTCTGTTGAGGTGGTTGTGCCTGATGAGTTCATGGGGGATGTAATCGGTGATATAAATTCAAAAAGAGGCAAAGTGAACGCTATGACCCCGAGGCAGGGCGTCCAGGTTATCTCCTCAAAAGTTCCGCTTTCCCAGATGTTCGGGTATTCTACAGATTTAAGGTCTGCTACCCAGGGGCGAGCCACTTATTCGATGGAGTTTTCGCACTATGAGGCGATACCCCACATGATCGCTGAAGAGATAATCGCAAAAGTTAAAGGCGTATAAATTAATAACGTATAAGTTTTTTTGATATAAAAGGAGGGATATAAAAATGGCAAAGGCAAAATTTGAGAGGACGAAGCCGCACATTAACGTAGGTACGATCGGGCATGTCGACCATGGTAAGACGACGTTGACAGCCGCGATAACGAAGGTGCTGGCGACGAAGGGCGGGGCTGATTTCGTACCGTTTGACGAGATAGACAAGGCGCCCGAGGAGCGCGAGCGGGGCATAACCATCGCTACCGCACACGTGGAGTATGAGACGGACAACCGCCATTACGCGCACGTTGACTGTCCGGGTCACGCGGATTATGTGAAGAACATGATAACCGGTGCGGCGCAGATGGACGGGGCAATCCTCGTCGTCTCCGCGGCGGACGGCCCGATGCCGCAGACCCGCGAGCACATCCTTTTGGCTCGTCAGGTCGGTGTCCCTTATATAGTGGTATTTTTGAACAAAGCAGACATGGTGGATGATGAGGAGCTGATGGAGCTTGTCGAGCTTGAGGTGCGGGAGCTTCTGAGCGAGTATGAGTTCCCCGGCGACGACATCCCGATAGTGTCCGGTTCGGCGCTCAAAGCGCTGGAGTGTGGTTGCGGCAAGGCTGATTGCGCGGTCTGCAAACCGATACTGGAGCTTATGGAGCAGGTGGACGCTTACATCCCGCTACCAGAGCGTGATATCGACAAGCCGTTTCTGATGCCCGTCGAGGACGTTTTCAGCATCTCCGGCCGCGGCACAGTCGCTACTGGTCGTGTTGAGCGTGGTATCGTGAAGGTTGGCGAAGAGGTGGAGATAGTCGGCATCCGCGAGACGGACAAGACGGTCGTCACCGGCGTCGAGATGTTTCGAAAGCTTCTTGACCAGGGGCAGGCGGGCGACAACATCGGCGCTCTTTTACGCGGTAAGAAGCGCGAGGAGATCGAGCGCGGTCAGGTTCTCGCAAAGCCGGGTTCTATAACGCCTCACACGAAGTTCAAGGCGAGTGTATATATATTAAGCAAGGAAGAGGGTGGCCGTCACACACCGTTTTTCAACGGTTATCGTCCGCAGTTTTATTTCCGCACGACAGATGTGACGGGAATCTGCACGCTTCCAGAAGGCGTAGAGATGGTTATGCCCGGCGACAACGTAGAGCTTGTCGGTGAGCTGATCACCCCGATAGCCATGGAGAAGGAGCTTAGATTCGCGATAAGAGAAGGCGGCCGGACAGTCGGCGCCGGAGTCATAAGCGAGATATACGAGTAGGGGGTATAATACC
>JAJRZU010000138.1 GCA_024275075.1 Deltaproteobacteria bacterium
CGGTATGCAGGTCATCTGATGTTCAAGGGTTTTGAGGAGAGCAAGAAAGATACGCAGGTGTTTGAGATAATAAGGAAAGATTCGCAGTTTTATAATATGTTGATGGAGCACCATATTAATGAGTGGTTGTTTGAAGCGAAGAGCGCAGGGTATCCCTCGGATATCGATATCTTTTTTACAGGCTAACCTGTTTTCTCAGGGGGGGGGGCTGATTCCCCGTAGCTTGATGCGGGGGTAGCTCATTAGAAGGGGTCTTGTTTGAAGAACAGTAAAACGACGGTTGTAAAAGTACCGATATTAGTGGTCGATGATGAGAAGAATACGCGTCTGGCACTAAATACGCTTTTAAAGCAGGATATCTTTTTACCATACAGCGCCGCGTCTGCCGAAGAGGCTTTCGATATCTTAAAAAAACATCAATTCGATATCATTATCACTGACCTGAAACTCCCACAAAAGAGCGGTATCGATCTGTTGAAAGAGGCGAAGAGAAGGTCGCCTAATACAAGCATCATACTGATCACAGGTCATGCTACCGTACAGACGGCGGTTATGGCGATGAAAGAGGGAGCGTACGATTATATCACGAAACCCGTCAAGTTTGACGAACTGAAAAAGGTTATATACAAGGCGCTGGAGAAGCAGGCGTTAGTTAAGGAAAACATATACTTAAAGGAACTATTATACGGCAAATACGATTTTTCGAATATTATCGGGAAGAGTCTCGCCATGCAAAAGATATTTAATCTTATCGAGAAAGTGGCGGATAATGACTGCTCGGTGCTGATACAAGGTGAATCTGGTACCGGCAAGGAGCTGGTCGCGAAAGCTGTTCACTACAACAGTTCGCGCAGGAACAACAAATTCGTTGCCATAAACTGCGGTTCGATACCATCTGAGCTCTTAGAGAGCGAGCTGTTCGGGCACGTGAGGGGCTCTTTTACCGGTGCGATAGCTGACAAGATGGGTAAGTTTGAATATGCCGACGGTGGCACCATATTGTTAGACGAGATAGGTAACATGAGCGTAGCCCTCCAGATGAAGATACTAAGAGTCCTGCAAGAGAGGGAGATAGAGAAAGTCGGCGGCACAAAAGCGAAGAAGATAGACGTTCGGATTATTTCAGCCACCAACGTAAACCTTGGCAAGGCGATCAAAGAGGGGAAATTCAGGGAAGACCTTTACTACCGGCTTAATGTCGTTCAGATAAACCTTCCGTCATTACGGGACAGGGTAGAGGACATCCCTTTGTTGGTGAAGCACTTTATGAAGAAATATTCGAAACTCAGGAAGCGAAAGGTAAAGATTTCTGACAGCGCTATCGATATATTGAACTCGTACAGGTTTTCAGGTAATGTAAGGGAATTAGAGAACATGGTCGATCGGGCGATTATTCTATGTGAGGATGATACGATCACAGAGAATGACCTCCCAGAGAGTGTCGTTAATCAGGCTATGTTACCGAAAAAGAGCGTAGTCAAGCTTACTAAGAGTATGACGAGCGGTATCGATCTGAACAAAGAGATCGCGATATTTGAGGAAGAGCTGATAACGAAAGCTTTGAAGCTGTACAATGGCAAGAAGAGTAAGGCCGCAAAGTTTTTGAACATTAACCGAACAACTTTAGTTGGTAAGCTAAAAAGAATGAACATTAGTTTCAACTAACTGAAAAGAGGCGAAAATGAGTCCTACCGGTCGCGACAAGAACAAATCATTGTTTTATTACCTTTTTAAGAAGCGGATATTTGTTTTAGATGACATTATCAAAAACAGCGGGTTGTTAAACAATAAATCGCTGCACAAATTTATTATGTGCATAGTTACAAGTTTGCTTATCACTTTTCTGATCACGCAGGACTTTAAGATAACTACCTATAATTACAAGAAAGGTGATATCGCCAAGGTAAACATAAAAGCTACGATAAATTTTAAGGTGGAGGATGTACGCCTAACAGAGAAGAAGAAGCAGGATGCGAGCAGCCGTACCCTTTCGGTCTATGATTATGATTCAAAGAAGCCTAATGAGATACAAAAAGAGGTTGATAACGCCTTTTTATTAGTAGAGCGGGTGTATCAGGAGTACGACAAGAAGATCGATGAAGTGATCGATCGATACGCGTATAAAGAGAGCGCCCCTGAGGAGACTCCTGCCGAACCGGTGTTAGGTGCCCAAAAGGGCGCTGTAGCTGATCAGAGCGCCCCCGCACAAAAGGGGGATGCTGACGTGAAGAAGGGCGGTGATGTTAAACCGGCCCCAAAGAAGGAAGCCGCGCCACCGGTAGAATTAGTTGAAGTGAAGATCAGTGACAAAGAGTTTATGATACCTAAAGAGAAGCAAAAAGAGTTTGTTGAGCTGATAAAGAGCATAACTAACCCTGCCGAGCAGATCCTCGCGATAAAAAATGATTTTGAGACCGCGTTAAAGATAACCCTCACAGATGATGATTATAAAGTTTTGCTTGATGAAAAATTCAGCGCCGCGGTAAAGGATGATATCAAGAAGATCATTGCCAAAGCGATGGCTAACTTCATTGTACGTGACAAAAGTCTGCTTTTAGGTGACAAGGAGAAAGGGATAGTAATACGCCAGATCGCGACCCAGAAGGAGCAGGTGCGGAAAGATATAAATTTCATAAAAGATTATAAGGATATGGAGAGTATTGTCACCGATGTCTCGAAAGACACACTCGCCGATTACAAAAATAAGAAGCTGGTAAACACAAGCCTGTATATCGTAACAAAACTCATCACACCGAATTTGACATTTAATAAGAACGAGACCGAGACGCGTAAGACAAACGCGATCAAGGCGGTAGCGCCGGTATTCTTTGAGGTGAAGAAGGGCGAGATCATCGTACGTGAAGGCGACCCGATAGCGGAGCATCACATATTGAAGCTGATGGCGCTTAACACCACGAAGCATGAATTCCGCTACCTGTACATCTTCACAGGGATGTTCCTGCTCCTGACAACTTTTATGATAGTGATATACACTTTCGCATTGAAGAACATAAGGAAGTTTGTTGCTGCGAATAAAGACATCCTTTTGTTGTGCATCGTCGCTGTCTTAAGCATTCTCGTCGCGAAAGGGTTCATCTTCTTCGCCGAAGCGTTAAGCACGCGGATACCCGGTACCTCGGCTTCCGCATATTATTACGCGATACCGTTTGCGTTGGGTGCAATGGCGGTCAGGATTGTGTTGAACTCAGAGACCGCGTTCATATACTCGATATTATCAAGCTTCTTCTTCGCTCTACTAATGGACAATTCAATAATTATTTTTGTATACTCTCTGGTAAGCAGTGTTGTCGCCGCCTTGGGGGTGACGCATTGCAAGCAGAGGACGACTCTGATAAAAGCCGGTTTGTTAGTGAGTTTCGTCAATGTAATGATAATAGTCTCATTTAACATATACAAGCTGAAATTCGACCTGCTCTCCGCGGAGCATCTCGCCGAGATCGGTTCCGGGCTCGCGAACGGCCTGATCGTAAGCATCCTTATCTCTGGGCTGATACCGATCATAGAGACGACATTCGGGTACACCACCGACATCAAGCTGCTTGAGCTCGCGAACCTTGACCACCCGCTCTTGAAAGAGCTGCCATTGAGGGCGCCGGGTACTTACCAGCACTCCATTATTGTCGGTTCCATGGTCGAGGAAGCGGCGAAGGCTATCCATGCCAATCCGCTCCTGGCAAGGGTAAGCTCATATTACCACGATATCGGTAAGATAAAGAAGCCGCTTTACTTCATCGAGAACCAGCGCGAGATAAACAACAAGCATGACAAACTCAGCCCTAATATGAGCAGTTTGATAATAACATCGCATATCAGGTAAGGGGTCGAGCTTGCGAAGAAATATAAGCTTGGTAAGAAGATAATCAACATTATCCAGCAGCACCATGGCACCAGTCTGATAAAGTACTTCTATGAGAAAGCGAAGTCGATGGAGAACGAGAACGTTCAGACGGTGGATGAGAAGGATTTTCGATACCCCGGGCCGAAGCCGCAGACAAAGGAAGCCGGACTTGTGCTGTTAGCGGATGTTGTAGAGGCGGCGGCGAAGACCCTGCCGGAATTTACAACCGCGCGGATACAGGGCCTTGTGCAAAAGATGATAAACAAGATGTTCTCAGAGGGTCAGTTAGATAACTGCGAGCTTACGCTAAAGGATCTGAACAACATCGCCAAAGCCTTCAACAGGATATTAAGCGCGATATATCATCAAAGAGTCGATTACCCGGAGCTGGCGTACAAACAAAGCGAGAGGAAGCAAAAGATCAATGAGGATACAGCTAAGAAACAATCACACAAGCCTGAAGATAAACCAGACAGCGATAAAGGAGAGGATAAGGAGAATCTTAAGCGCCTTGGAATGCTCAAGTGATACGGAGCTTAGCGTTATGTTTGTCGATGATCAAGAGATGACGGAGCTGAATAAAAAGTACCTGAATCGTGATTATCCGACTGACGTAATCTCCTTCCCCATGCAATAAGGCGAATTTACTTCAATAAATGAATATCTGCTTGGTGATGTTGTCATCTCTCTGGATAATGCCGAAAAATACGCGAAACAAAAAGGTATCGATACTATTGACGAGGTCATATTTCTGCTCATACACGGAATTTTGCACCTCGTCGGCTATGACCATGAGAAAGAGGGGGCAGACGTCCGCGCGATGAAAGATAAGGAGAAGGAGCTGTATACGATGATAATGGAAGCATGATGCTTCACACATTAGCGTGTAAGTTGTGTAGGTAACGGGAAATATTAATGAACTACCCCGCAGCAGGGTGACTGTGTAGCAGAATCAACTTGGTAAATTAACCCGCAAAAAAACAGGCGAGCCTGTTAAAGGAGGAAGGTTTTGGAGGATGAGGGCTTGATAAAGAAGCTGCTTGTAAACTTGAGTAACTATTTTCAAAGTGACAATAAAGATGAGAAACTGAACATCACCGAGGAGGAGATAGGTATTATACTAGATGCCAGCGAAAAAGAAGGCATTATCGATGAAGATGAGAGTGAGATGCTACACAGCATCTTAGAGTTCAAGAGGATCATCATACGCGAGATCATGACCCCGAGGACGCAGATTGCCGCCCTTGAGAAGGTCTCTACGATAGAGGACGTGCTCAGGATAGTGAATACCGAGCGGTATTCAAGGATACCGGTCTATGACGAGAATGTCGATAACATTATCGGTATCTTGTATTTGCGTGACCTTCTGAAATACTGGGGCAAGAAGTCTGAATCGATAAATATTATTGATATATGCCGAAAACCGTTCTTTGTACCTGAAACGAAGAATATCGAGGAGTTGTTCAAGGAGTTCAAGAATAAGAAGATGCACATGGCGATCGTCATCGACGAGTATGGCGGCACCGCGGGCATCGTGACATTTGAGGACATCCTCGAAGAGATAGTCGGTGATATACAAGACGAGTATGATTCTGACGAGGAGGAGATCATCGAGATAGATGACGGCTCTTATATTGTGGATGCCCGCATTGATCTCGACGAGTTCGAGGATTATTTCGACACCACCCTCCCGCGCGAAAAGTATGAGACATTGAGCGGGTTTATATATCACTTGACCGGTAAGGTACCCGAAAAGGGTGAAGAGGTGAGCTATAACGGCTTTGTCTTTAAGATAATAAAAGGCAGTGAAAGGAAGATTGACAAGATAAAGGTTATTGTACACGCGAAGGAAGCAACTGACGACGAGAAAGAGGATTTGTAGCGAAGTGAAAAGAATCAATCCCTTTTACCTGAAACTGAATGAAGCCGTCTACCTGGCTCTCTCAGCCGCTCTGCTCTCATGCGCGTTCGAGAAGATCGGTATCGACATATTCGCGTGGTTCGCCTTCCTGCCGTTTTTCCTGGTGACAGGCAAAAAAGCCCCGAAGGAAGCGTTCTTTGCGGGACTCTTTTTCGGTATTGTCTTTTACCTCCTGACAATTTACTGGCTTGTCTACACTATCACGTATTACGGGCAGATAAACGCTCTCTTGAGCTTTTTCATCTGCCTTTTACTTGTGCTATACCTGGCCGCCTATATCGGGCTCTTCGCGATGCTGCTGAGGTTTACTGCAAAACGCTTTGACTCGCTCTTCCTGGCGCCGGTGATCTGGGTAGCCATGGAGTATCTGAAGACCTACATGCTCACCGGTTTCCCATGGAACCTTATCGGGTATTCCATATACAAAAGAACGACGATTATACAGTTCGCGGATATTACCGGTGTCTACGGCCTCTCATTCCTCATTCTGCTCGTCAACTACGCCATCTATAGAGCGTATATTTATATTAAGGGCGACCGGCAAAGAAAGTACCTCGTGGAGGCCGCGGCCTCAATATTGGCGCTTATCGCGGTGGCGGCTTACGGTATTCACGCCCGGGACGGCAATATCATCAATAAGGATGAGCGGATAAGGGTATCCGTGACGCAGGGTAATATCCGGCAGGACTTGAAGTGGGACAAAGATTTCAGAAGCGAGATAATAGAGATATACAACAGATTGACAATAGTCTCTAATGCAATGATCGACAGAGGCGCGTATTCTAAGGCCTCGCCGAAACTCATCGTCTGGCCTGAAACGGCGGCGCCATTTTATATGCAAAACGATACTAATGCGCGCGGCAACCTGCTGAAACTCGCCAAAAGAACCGGTGCGTATATGTTAGTCGGTGCGCTCGCTTTTGAGGCGGACGAAGAGAACCACGAGGAATATTCACTGCTTAATAGCGCGTTCCTGCTCTCTCCAGATATGACGATTTTAGGGCGGTACGACAAGGTGCACCTTGTACCGTTTGGCGAGTATGTCCCGCTCGCGAAGCTGCTATTCTTTGTGAACAAGCTCACAGAGGGTATCGGTGACTTCTCCTCCGGAGGCTCACCGAAGAACCTGATCATGAACGATTTCGGGTACTCGTTTGCTACACTGATATGCTATGAGTCCATCTTCCCGAACCTTACAAGGGGTTTTGTGAAGGATGGCGCGGACTTTCTGGTCAACATAACGAACGACGCGTGGTTCGGCAAAACGTCCGCACCGTACCAGCAGATCAGCATGGCGGTGTTGCGCGCGGTCGAGAACAAACGATACCTTATACGCGCCGCGAATACCGGTATCAGCGCCTTCATCGACCCGTTCGGGAAAATCACCCAAAGGACGGGCTTATTCGTTGAGGATGTCCTTACCGGTGAGGTCGCAACAGTCAACAAGATGACATTCTACTCAAAACATGGCGATGTTTTCTCCCAAATCATCAGCTGGATACTGGTCATGCTCATCATCGCATCGTACCGGCGGAAAGGTGCCTGATACAAAGAAATAATGGCAGGGTGGGCTGTCCCGCCAATCCTCACAGTGACAGCTGGTACCAGACCACCAGCACTATGGCGAGCCAGATCCTGTAGTATGCGAACGCGTTAAGTTTCTTTCGTGCGAGGAATTTCAGCAGCAGTTTTATTGACATGTAGCCGATGATCGCGGAGACGGCGCTGCCGGTAATGTACAGCGCTGTCTCGTCCGGTTTAAGGTGTCCGGCAGATTTGATGAACTTGAGCAGGAACGCCCCGAAGATGACCGGTGTGGATAGCAGGAACGATAATTTCGCGCTTTCGTCCCTTTTGTAGCCCAGAAGGAGTCCGGCGCATATCGTTATACCGGCGCGCGACGTACCCGGGAATAGCGCCAGCGCCTGCGCGCACCCGATTATCACCGCGTCCTTCAATGTGATCTCAGAGATGGTCTTATGTTTACCAGAGAATTTTTCAGAAAATATCATGAGGAAGCTGACGAGCGTCAAGGGTATGGCGATATATACAAGGGAGCTTATCTCACCGGTGTGGAACAGCATGTCGATCGTATTCTCAAACGCGACACCGGCAACAGCCGCGGGCAGGGTGGCTGCGATTATGTGCCAGATGAGCCGCTCGTCGGGTGTGTCCGCCCCGCGTTTCGCGATACTTGAGAATAACCCCTTGATGAGCCTCACCCAGTCTTTGTAGAAGAAGATCATGACCGACAGGAAAGTCCCGAAGTGCAGTGAAACGTCAAAGAATAGGCTGTCCTGAATGCCGCCGTTGAATTCAAGGAAAAGCGGTACTATGATAAGGTGCGCGGAGCTTGATATCGGTAAGAATTCCGTGACGCCCTGCACCGTACCTAATATGATCGATTGTATGATCGCGAAACGCATCATCAGTAAAGGCCGCCTCTCATATTTCTATGATTATCGGGAAGATGACGGGTCTTCTCAGGAGCCGCTTGTTGAACAGCCGCCTCAGGCACCTTCTGACCTCTGTCTTGACCTCGGCAGTGTCTCGTTTAGCCTCGGTGTTGATACTGTTAAAAGTGGCTATTACCGCCTGCTTGGCGTCCTCCATTATGCCGTTGTTCATGTTTTCCAGCATAACGCCCGATGTCAGTATCTCAGGCCCATGAATGATCTTCGCGCTCGTCTTACTGATCACCAAAAGAGCTATGATAACGCCATCCTCGGAGAGATGCTTCCTGTCGCTGATCACAAGGTTCGATACATCGCCAACACCCTTGCCGTCGATAAACACCTTACCAGACTCCACGCTGCCTTTTATCTTCGCGCTGTTCTTTGTGAAGCTGATGATATCTCCGTCCTTCGCGATCAAAGGTGTGCAGCCCTTCAGGTTCATATTCTTCGCGAGATTCCGGTGCTGCACCAGGTGCCGGTACTCGCCATGAATCGGGATGAAGAATTTCGGCTTGACAGTGTTTATCATGAGCTTCAGCCCCTCCTGCGAGGCGTGCCCGGAGACATGGATCTCTGACACCTTTTCGTAAATCACGTCCGCGCCCCTCTGGTAAAGGTTATTGATTATGTTCGCGATCGATTTCTCGTTACCGGGTATAAACTTTGAGGAGAGCACGACCAGATCGTTCTTCTGGATCTTTATCTGCTTATGATCGGCAAGAGCTATCCTGGTGAGGACAGAGCGCGGTTCGCCCTGGCTACCGGTAGTCAGGATCACGATTTTATTTTTTGGCAGGCTCTTCAGGCTGCTAAGGTCGGTGATAACACTTTTCGGTACCTTGATATAACCAAGGCTCTCGGCTATCCTGAAGTTCGCCAGCATGGATTTACCGGTCAGGATCAGTTTCTTCTTATGCTTATATGTGGCGTCGATCACCTGCTGCATCCGGTGGATGCTCGAAGAGAACGCGGCGATTATTATCCTGCCGGCCGCCTTCGAGAATATATCGTCTATTGTTCGCCCGATCTCCCGCTCAGATAGAGTGTACCCCTCGTTCTCCACGTTGGTGCTGTCCGAAAATAGCGCTAACACCCCTTTACTGCCATATTCCGCGAACTTATGCAGGTCAGTTACCTTGCCGTCCACCGGGGTCTGGTCAAGCTTGAAGTCACCGGAGTGGACTATCGTACCGACAGGCGTCTTGATGGCGAGCCCCACGCCGTCAGCTATGCTGTGCGTTACCTGGATATACTCAACGGTAAATACCCCCAAATTTGTCCTTGTGCCGGGCTTTACAGTCTTGAGCTTCGTCCTGTTCAGGAGCTTGAACTCCTTCAGCTTCTCCTTGATAAGGCCTAACGTCAGCTTTGTCCCATATACCGGTACGTTTATCTCCCTTAGGAAAAAGGGGAGGGCGCCTGTGTGATCCTCGTGACCGTGCGTGACTATAACGGCTTTCACCTTCTTCGACCGCGCCTTAAGGTACGATATGTCAGGGATGACTATATCGATACCTAACATGTAATCCTCAGGGAACATCAGTCCTGAGTCCACGACGATGATGTCATCGCCATATTCTATCACCATCATGTTCAGGCCGATCTCACCAAGACCGCCTAATGGAATTACCCTTAACTCTCTTTTTGACTCTATCAAAACCGCTCCTTAGTTTTTGTTTACTATTCTTAAATGATTATGATAAAAAATGCAAGTAAAATTAAGCCATCCAGATGGAAGCCATCCAGATGGTTTTATAAGAGCGCCTTTGTTTTGATGTCGCTGATTCTTGCGCTGAAATTGACACAAAACTCTTGACGTTAACTAAGCGCCGTTATAGGAGAAAGAAACACTGGAAAATAAAAGATTGACTTTAAGTCCCTTAGAAATTATATTGGTGGACTATTCAAGTGAGGGAAAATGGATTTACAAAAGATAGAATTTGCAAAGATGTTGATGCGGACGGTGGGACACTACTCCTTTACCGGTTATTTTGTGTTGTCGATCGTGCTGCTGGCGTTTGTGTCGCTCAGCTATTACAGGGAGAACAAAAGTGACGAGAAGATATCCGCGTACCTGACATACGTCATCGCCGCGGTGTTTCTGCTCACCTATTTCCTGATAATCTGGTTCCATTACCAGATATACCGGTATATGCCGCTGGAGCTGACAAAGGACGGGGTCAACATCTTCAACAGCTGGTTAAGGCAGTCCAAAAGGAATATTTACCCGTTCGTCTTCCTTGATTTCAATAACCCATTGAGGTACAAGATACCGCTTTGGATAGAGAACGAGCGCTTATATTTCTGGTTCCTTTCCTATTCGATATTCGCCGCGATAATCAACCTTAAATCGAAGAAGGTGACGTTTAAGGCGACGATCAACCTGTTTCTGGTGATACAGATCATCATCTTGTACTTTACCTCAAATCCGTTTCTTAAGCCGCTGGACAAGTTATTCACCGAGCTTGCGCCGTTCGTCACCGCGAAGAACGAGATCACCAGAGTACAGCTTATCTTTCAGCTCTACCCGAGGATGAAGTTCTACTATAACGCGATCTATATGTGGATACACCCACCGATGCTCTTCATCGCTTACGCGTCGCTGACGGTGACATTCATCTGCTCGATATTCATGTTCTTCAGGCGTGAGCGGGAATATGAGCGCCTTGGTTATGACTACGCTAAGCTGGGCTACATCCTGCTCACCGCGGGTATGCTTATCGGTTATCCATGGGCTATCCAGGCGTGGGGTGAGAACTGGTGGTGGGACCCGAAAATATGCAGCTCTATCATGATGTGGCTCTTTTACTCGGCGTACCTGCATATAAGGCTGTATTGCCACAAAAAGTACATGTGGAACTTCGCGGCGGTCTTAGGGGTGCTTTGCTATGTCTCGCTGGTGTTCACTTATGTCATGTCGTACTTCTTTAAAGGGGAGCATACATTCTAATGGAAGAGCTGGTAACAACAAAGAGGAAGAAGAAGATAAATTACGATTACATATTGATAGTCGCGACTGCGGTGACTCTCTTCCTGATCGCCGTCATAACCGTATACGGCATGTTCTACTTCAAATTCAACGAGATCGCCGAAAGTGAAAGCGCGGCAATGAAGATAATGTACTATCGCAAGATGAACGGCCTCATCTCACCCTTTGTCTCTGTTCTGTTGCTTATCCTGAGCATCTGTGTACCCAAAAGACTCTTCCCGACAAAGATACTGAATATCACGGCGCTTTTGATGCTTGTACTTATGATCGCACTGACCATTATTTACGGTAACATCACAGCGCTCACCGTAATCCTGTTTATCGCGCTCGCGCTTCAGCTCGTCGTCTTTCTGCTCGTCCTGTTCGGCCTGAAGCTACATTTTGAGAAAGAGGGTTACTGGACACGGGTCGGGTCGTCTATGATACATCTCGGGTTCATACTATTTGTGCTGGACTTCATCTTCCTGAACAGCCTTAAAATACACCTCACCATCTTCTGGATCTCGGCGATTGCTATCTCACTCGGGTGCATCTTTACATTCTACTCACCAAGCTTCAAGCAGAAAGTCGTGGATAAAGCGGGCTCGGGTTAACGCCTTTTTGTCGAGGTACGCTAATCGCTACCTCGACCTACAGCTTGGCGGTTAACGTATTTAGTTATCCTGGATCTTCACCATAAACCGTTTGTTCATAAAGACAAATACAATTAATGAGATAGCGCTGACTGCCGCCGAGAAAAAGAACAGGTATATCATGTTACTCTTCGTGAGCGCCATGGCGGGGATTTCACCGAAGCTGAAAGCGTATGCGCCTGCCAGGATGATGGAATACTGGACGACCTTGTCGAGTTTGTAGCCGTACTTTTCGTGCAGGCGCTCATTGTTCTTTATCGCAAAATTCCTTACAGCGCCGATAGTCGCGTCCTTATAGAAATATATTATAACGACCCATAAGGGCGCGAAGCCGTGCAGGCTTAGTAATATCACCATGATATATACGCTAAACTCGTCTAAGAAATAGTTGAATTTGGATTCAAAGAGCGAGAAGGTATCTTTTTTCAGTATCTTCCGAAGCGGTATGGAAGCGGTTATCAGAAGGAAAACGATAAAGAAAGCGTAACGCAGGGATATATTGTTGAAAAACATCTCATCAAGGAACAGAAAAGGAATCAGAATAGAAATTAATATTAATTTCAGGTATGTGTAAAAGCTTTTTAACATTATGGTTTACCTTTAAGGAAAGGTTACCATATAATCAATATGCTTTCAAGGGACTTAAGCCAAATAGAATAAAATACATATTTTCAAAAAATCCTACGTTGTAAGTTGTTGATATTACGGGGCGCCGACAGCATCTGGATGCTCGGAGGCGAAGGGGCCATGCCCCTTTATTGCATTGGGCGACATGCCCATAATGCTTTACGGGTAGTGAACGCGCCAGTTGTATACAAGCACTAAATTAGTAAAGTAATTTCCGCTCACGGCTTGACAAGCGACCTTGTCATGTTACTCTTATTAGAGCAAGTATTAATAATGACCCTTTTAAGGGTTTTTTTGTGAAGGGCGCCAGTGATAAGAAGAGCGATTATCTTAGTTTCATACTTGTTTGTAATTTCCGTTTCTTTAGCATCTCAAGCGCTGCCAGATGACGACCGAATAACGTATGAAAAAGATATAAAGAAAATAATTGGTGAGAAATGTTTTGACTGTCATGGTGACGATTCACCGACGCTTGACGAGTATCGGGAAGATGTCCCGGGTTACCTTGCGAAGATGACAGGTTCGAGGCTGACAACGTATGAAGAGGTGATGATCTTTGTCAAGGGTAAGGATTTCGGTTCTATGATGAGGCGGTTAGACGATGGTGAGAACACACAAGACGGCGAACCGGGCCCCATGTATAAATATCTTGGTGATACGGAGAATGAGAGGGCAAAAACGCTAAGGATATTCAAGCAATGGGTCGGTTACTGGAACCTTAGGACCAAAGAGAGCATTGAGGGGGCGGCGGCAAGTAGATGGCTTCAGAGTATGTTAGATGGAGATACCCCAGCCGATGAGGATACCAGTAAGGAGATCAACGAGATATTAGAGGCGATAACCGCGCCGCGAAAATAATTTTTGTATCTTACCTTGACATATCGAATCACTTTGATAATGTAATAATTACAGCGGTTATAGTAAACTCCGCATGAGACATGGAGGGATATGTCATGGAAGAGAAACGCGCAAGGCCAAGGGTGGATTTTCGTTCGGTAATCGAGATATTAACTGCAAACGGTAAGGAATTGTTTGAAGAGCTGCGAAATATCAGCATGGCGGGGTTCTTCATTAAGACCGACCACTCGTTTGATAAGGATAAGGAATACAAGTTTGAGTTGATGTTGACGTGTGGAGAGCGAAAACTAACGATAGTCGGCAAATGTATCCCGCAGCGGCTTGACGTTTCTTTGGACAAAGGTGAGGGTTCAGAAAAGGGTACCGGCTTCAAGATCACGTATTTAGAGCCTGACAGCAGCGAAGAATTATATAATGTAGTGATGTATAACGCCGCGGATTAACCTAATCGGTCAAGCGACGCGTTTACCCATTAAATTGTATTGGGCATCATGCCCATTAGAATACGTTTCCTATGGTGAAGTACCATTCTGTCAGTGATTCTCCGGGTTACCTGTCGAGTTTCCTGCCGACATCCAGCGATATGGGGCCGGCGACGGTAATAAACCGGAACCCTAACCCTACGGCGTCGCGCAGGTCTAACAGGTCAACAGAGGCGCCGGTCATCCATACGTTCCCCGCGTCATAGAAAATTATTCCGCCCCACGACCTGCCGAAAGAGATTCTTAATTCAGAGTTATAGTTTGTCATGACGTTCCCGCCGACAGGTGAGTCACCTTCCCCCTTAGGCCCGATCGAATCGCTCTTGAATCCTCTGACGGTGCTTCTGCCGCCCAGATAGAACCGCTTGTTTATCGGGAGCTTATCATCCTCACCGATGCTGAACCCGTAACCGCCGCGAAATGAGAGCGCCAACGTAATATTCCGCCTTAACGGCATGTACCAGCTGCTCCTGCCGGTGAATTTCTGGAACTCCAGCTGCGACCCGAACTCCTTCGCTGCGTTATCATACTTGAAGCTGTTGATAGAGCCGTCAGCGGGGTTAAACGGGTCGTCCCTTGAATCATAGACCAAATATGGGCTGACAGTGCATATCCGGTACGAGGTCCCGACATCTTCGGGGATAATAACGTCCTCATCGACATCGAGCAGCTCGTCAAACTCAAGCTCATACTGGATCATCCCAAGAAGGTTGTCAGTGAAATTCTTCTTTACACCAAAAGTGGCGCCAAACTTTCTTATCGAGTAGCTATTCTCCACCAGATACTGATCGACAAGATAAAGGGTGGCGTCATACGGCTGATTGAAGAGCCACGGCTCCTCGAAATAGAATGTGTACCTTCTGCTGTTCTCGTCGGCATCCGCCCTGATCGACGCGACCCTGCCATAACCGTACAGGTTTTTGTGCGAGACCTCGACAGACCCCCTTACACCCTCTTCGGTGGCGTAACCGACACCGAACTCGACCTGCCCGCAGTTCTTCTCCTTTACCTTGATCACAATGTCCTTCTCTTCCTCCCCTGCCGCGCTGATATTAGAGATGGATACTTTCTCAAAGAACCCCAACCGGTAGATCTTCTGCTGGGCGGCAAGGATGTCGCTTTGCCTGTACGGGTCGCCTTTGCTTAATTTTGATTCTCTCCTGATCACCTTTTTCTTAGTGAAATCATTACCGCTTATTATTATTTTATGTATCCTGGCTTTGACGCCCTCGTTTATATTGTAGATGAGCCGCACCTTGTTGCCCGGCAAAAACTTGCTGTCAATCTCAACTTTGATGTTGTAGTATCCTTTATCCTTATAATACTTGGAAATAACTATCTTTTCATCTTCAAGCCGGTAGATATTGATCGGGGCGGCGACCTTTGTCTTTATTATATCATGCACAAATTCCTTGTGCTCCTGACTGACGCCGTTGATCTTGAGATAAGAGATCATTGTCGGTTCCCCCTCATCTATCTGAAACACAACGGTAACTTCGCTGTTATCATCATTAAACAGCAATTTTGGCTGGATACTCACATCCAGATAACCTTTCTTCTGATACAGATACTCTAACGCTTTGATATCATTGTTAAGAACAGACTGTACTAAGTATTCATTGATGAATGTACCGCTCTTGCGGGTCAGGGTCTGATTTGCCAGCCTATTGTCGCTATGGACAGTATTACCGGTGAAGATAAGCGTGACGATCCTGACTTTCCTCCCTTCATCGACGTAAATATCGATGACCTTCTCACCATCTTTTATCGTAAACCTGTCCTGGGGCTCCTGCGTCTTTTTACCTACAGTTATCTTCGCGAAATAGAAGCCTTTAGACCTATAGAAATTCAGCATCTCGCTGATATAGTTCTCTTCGATGACTTTTATGTCACTGCTTTTGTGCTTGATGAAATTGAAGAACGAAGAGAGCTTTTTGTCGCTGTATATTTCATTGCCGATGAAGTTGATCTTTACTTTGTAAGGTACATCGACGACAACATTCAAACGCACCTTTTGCGTTTCTTCATATACAAACTTTATTTTGTCCAGATCATAGTATTTGTTGTCGATCAGGTACTCGTCGAGTCTTGTGCCCGCCTCTTTGATGAGAGTCTCACTTAACCTGTCACCTATATCGATATTAATGACATCAAGTATCTTATCCTCATCAAATTCAATGTTCGGGAATGTAAGCGATATCTTGTCTATTACGGCGTAGTCGCCTTCATCTACCTCGAAGATCACCTCACGCTTATACGGGTCGCTTAGCTGGTTGATCTTATAATGGATATCAGCGTTTATAAACCCCACTGACTTGTAGTATCTCTTTAGCTTCTTGACCGACTGCGCTATATTCTTGTCATAAAACTCGTCATTCTCTCTTATCGTTATTATCTCTGTCAGGTCGCTGTCCCAAAAGAAGTCATTACCGGTAAACTCGATATTAGCGATCCTTGTCTTGGGGATCAGGGTAAAAGTCAACTTGACCTTACCGGTGGTATCTTCTTTGGCGTCCACGATAATATCTGAAAAGAACCCCTTTAGGAATATCGTTTCAATCCCCTTTTGAATCAGTTTCTCTGAGTAAACGCTACCCGTACCGAAATCCAGGAGCCGCTTCATCTCCTTTTTGTTGATGAACGGTTCCGCATTTATCTCGATCTGGCTTATCTGTTTGCCGTGGAACTGCGGGGCAGCGAAAGAGAGCTGGCATGAGAGCAGTATCGTTATGATGGATAACACGATGAACCAGGCAACGTTTATCTTAAAGAATTTCAATGAAGGAGGATAGGAAGTATAACTCAATCAGGTTACGCTCCCATTATTTTTATTATGACCCGTTTTCTTCTTCTGCCGTCAAACTCCGCGTAATATACCTGCTGCCAGGGGCCGAAGTCAAGCGAGCCGTCAGTCACGGGTATGATCACTTGATGATGCGTAAGCAGGCTCTTTAAGTGCGCGTCACCGTTATCCTCACCGGTTTGGTGGTGCCGGTAGTTTGTACCAAAAGGCGCCAGCCGGTCGAGCATCGCATCGATATCACTAATTATACCGCTCTCGGCGTCGTTCACATAGATGCCCGCTGTTATGTGCATAGCCGACACAAGCGCCATACCCTCTTTTATCCCGCTCTTCGTGACTGCGCTTTGCACTTCGGTAGTGATGTTAATATATTCTCTTCTCTTTGCCGTATTAAACCATAAATAATCGGTATAGGATTTCATATCAAGCTCCTATGATACATTTCTTTCCACAGTTTGTTGGTGGGGGGATTTCTCGACATTTTCACCCACCCCCTCGCCCCCTCCCATCAAGGGAGGGGGAATTGTGATACCTCGCGGCTCTGCTGCGGGGTAGTTCATTTCGGTGGAGCGTTTGGCTCCCTTAATTCGGTGGAGCGTTTGGCTCCCTTATTTCGGTGGAGCGTTTGGCTCCCTTATTTCGGTGGAGCGTTTGGCTCCCTTATTTCGGTGGAGCGTTTGGCTCCCTTATTTCGGTGGAGCGTTTGGCTCCCTTATTTCGGTGGAGC
>JAJRZU010000139.1 GCA_024275075.1 Deltaproteobacteria bacterium
AACAGCTATCCGAACGCAAATTCTTTGGCGGTAAATTTTTTTAATAGTAAGTAACTTGCAATAAATACTTAATAAATAGAGGTGAAAAATTGGTGAAAATACTTATTCTATCCGGTAGCGCAATCGACAAGAAGGTGACGCAGTCGGGGCTAAGGTGCCTGGAATTCGCAGGTAGCCTTTGCGGGGAGCTCGAAGTGACACTGGCGGCGCCGAACGAATCGGACAGCTCGTATGACGGCTTCGAGTTTGTCCGGTACAAGCGCGACAATCCGCAGAGTATCATCGATCTCATCTACGATAACGATATAATACTGTTTTGCGGGATGGATACCGCCTCTTACCACTTCTTAAAGGAGCTGGACAAACCGATAATATTCGATATCTCGGCGCAGTCATACATCGAGCCGCTCGTCTCGCTGAAGGGGCAGATGGATATCGACACCAGGAAGGAGCGGGAAGCCGCCGCCAAGCGGGTCGCTTCTCAGCTGCAACTCGGGGACTTCTTCATCTGCGCAAGCGAGCGGCAAAGGGATTACTGGCTCGGTATGCTGAGCGTGTTTGACCGGATAAAGCCCGATATATACGAGGAGGATAACACGCTTCGCAACCTGATCGACGTAATATCGTACGGTGTCGGTTCGCCCCCGCCACGGCATAGCGGTAATGCCCTGAAGGGTACATATAAGAGTATAAGGAAGGATGATTTTCTATTGATCTGGGAGGGCGCGCTCTGGGATCAGATGGACCCGTCAACGGTGATAAGGGCTCTGTATGAGATATCAAAGAAGCGTGATGATATAAAGTTGCTATTCATGGGCAGTGTCCATGAGAGCGGGCATATAGCCCCGATGAAGCAGAACATAAAGGCGATGCAGCTGGCAAAAGAGCTGAAATTACTGAACAAATGCGTGTACTTCTACGACGGGAAGCTCTCTTGCGATAAGCGCGCAGATTTCCTTACAGAGGCTGATTGCGGTATCTCCGCGCACATCGACCACATCAAAACACAGCACACCATCAATACCGGTCTGATTGACTACCTGTGGGCGGCATTACCGGTAATAACGACGAAAGGCGGCTTGGCAGCTGACCTGATCGCGAAAGAAGGCGCCGGGGTGGTGTTGGGCGCCGAGGATATAAATGGCTGGCGCGACGCTATCTTAGAGATGGCTGACAGCGCCGAAGCCCTGAAAGGGCATAAGGCGGGCGCGAAAAGAGCCGCGAAAACATTAAGCTGGGGCAAAATATGCGCGCCGCTTCTACGATTCTGCAAGAGCCCGGTAAAGAGGGTAAAAGTAGAAGCGAAGATCATCGATTATGAGAACATTATACGCTTGATGCTCCAGGAGCTAAGCGAGAAGAAAGCGACAATGAACAAGTTGATAAACAACCGGTTCGCCGAGATGGAGCATCATTACAATGTACTAAACGGTAAGTTACATGAAATGCGTGAGATGGTGGACGATCACAGCTCATTTGTACATAAAGTTAGAAATACTCTCCCCTACAGGCTCTTAAGGAAACTAAAAAGCGTTATCCGATAATGAAGACCTTGCACGGCATAAAACGCCCCCTCTCCACTTGTGGGGAGGGGGGTTTGTTAATAATATTACAGCTGTAGGTAGGGTGGGCGGTGCCCACCACAAAGCCGGTAGGTTACGCTGAAGAATGAAGCGCAACACAATGAAGATATATAAGTTGTAGGTCGGATTAAGGAGCCTGCGACGAATCCGACGATAAAGAGACAAAGCATTGGTGAGTAACAAAGGAAACAAATGATGGATATGTTATGATGTAATCATGGCATGGGTGGAAAGCGTACACCTAACGTCGGG
>JAJRZU010000140.1 GCA_024275075.1 Deltaproteobacteria bacterium
ACGCTTTGTCTTCTTCTCTTAAGTGAGCAAATACATCATAAGCGAAAGCGTATAATTTCAGGTCGACAAGGTTAACGCCGACAGAAAAAAGCGCTTCATTCATGCCCTTTTCTTTAGCCGCCTTAATATCATCCTTATATTTTTGGTACAGTTTGACGATATTCAGGCTCTCGTTTTTTGCATGATACTGTTTTACGAGTTTATTAAAGTATTTGATGAAGTTCTGGAAGCTTTTCTCATAGTATTTACCGGCTGGATAATCATCATGCACTTTTTTATATATCCTGACAGCTCGCAGGATGTTGTCCTGTTTTACGGCGATATTGGCAAGCTCAAACAGCGCTTTCTGGCCATATTCATTCTTCTGGTTCGTTTTATAGACCTGAGTGTAAACGTTTTTCAGGTCAAGGACAAAGTCGACATCCGAGCTTTTCATCACAATGCTGTATTTTTTCTCATCGATCAAGGAACCTATCCACGCGATCTTGAGCCTGCTTTGCACCGCCTGCTCGCTTTTCGGGTAGTTTTTTATTATGTAAAAGTAGTTATAAACTGCGTTGTTATAATCTTTCAGGTTCGTAAAGCAATCAGCGAGGAACAGATACGTATCTATAATGTCCGAGAAAGCTGGGAAGTAATTGATTATGGAGCTTAAATTATATATCGCTTTTTTATACTGTTTGGCGTTTATTAGTAACATCGAGTAGTAAAGGGTCTTTTTCGGGTATTTTTTCTCAATCCCCTTTGCAGAATCAAACAGCTTAAATGCCAGCTTAGTTTCTCTTAACCGGTAATATGAGTCGGCCAGAAAGAAGTTTGCGACCGGCTTGAATCCGGAGTCGGGGAAGCGTTCACCAAACCCTTTTAAGATCGTGATAGTCCTCTTAAATTTAGATGCCTTGTAGTTCAACTGCGCGTTATATATTAAAACGTACTCCAAGTGGGGGCTGTCGGGGTAGGCGGTCATAAACTCGTCATATTTGGCGATCGCCTCATAGCCGTACCGCATCCGCGCATAGCTGTTACCTATCTGAAAGAGTGTCCACGGCGCAAATTGCGAATTCGGGTAGGTGTCCAAAAGGTTCTGGTACGAATGCACGAGCCGCAGATAGTCAGTCTCTTTGTCTCTTAACGCAATGAAGAATTCATTGTCTACCGCAAGAAATTCCGCGAACTCAATATATTTTGTTTCGGGGTATTTTTGTAAAAGAGCCTGAGTCTTCTCTAATGACAGCTCATACTCCCGCATGGCGAAATACTCTAACGCGCGGTTAAATAAATAAGCCTCTGGCCCTTTCACCTCTTTTGGGAATATGTTCAGATAGAAAACCGGTGCCTGCTTGAAGTGATCCGCTTCTTCATACAGCGCTCTTGATGACGCGGAGCCCGGCAGGAGCAGGCAACCCGCCATGGCCAGCACAGCGGCAACAATATAAGATGCTCTGATTATTTTATATTTCAAATTCGTTATCCCTTGAATTTATCAAGTGATAATGGGCATGATGCCCAATCCAGTTTAAGGGTGAACGTAATGTTCGATCAATATTTTATAAAATACACAAAAAATTCTGTTTGACAACGATCGCCGCATTATTCAAATAAGCGCTTTTGCTCTTCAACAGTAGCGACCAGCTTCTCAATAAAATCATTTAATGTGTTCTCATTATTGAAGAATTTTTGGATAATCTCTATCTCCATCAATTCGATGTCCTTGTCGACGACGAGCCCGTAACCGACTTTTGAACATATATGGTTTAGGGCCGTGACGATCTGGACGATTACTTTCGCGTTCTGCGCTTCCTCAGGTTTATGGTGAAACTCGATACACTCCTCGATTACAGCCGGCAGCTTCCATTTTTTCGCGACAAGGCTCCCGACTTCAGAGTGGGTAAAGCCGAACGTTTTTTGTTCTAATTCAAAGAAAGACGCCTTTGTATTATAGGCTTCTTGCACAATCGCGCTGTAGCTGTCGCCAAGTTTCCTTGATAAGATGACCTTCCCGATGTCGTGCAGCAGGCCGCACAGGAACGCTTCCTCCGTTTTGCCCGCGCCCAGAGCGCTTTTTGCGAGCATCCGGCAACCAAAAGCGGATGCTAAGGAATGCTCCCATATCATCTTATCCTGAAGCCCCATCTTGCCTTTAAAGAAGGCGTTTTTCGTCGAGCTTGCGATTACAAGGCTCGTTATCGTATTAAAACCTATGATACTGATAGCGTGGCTCAATGATGTTATGTCTCTGGAAAAGCTGTATAGCGCGGAATTTGCGATCTTCAATATCTTTGACGCGAGCGCCTGATCAGTTGAGATGAATTTCTGCATGGACCTTCCATCAGTCATCGGGTTTGCCATCATCTCCATGACCTTTGCCGCTACGTTCGGCATCGGTGGCAAGTCGCCCGTCATCTCGACGATTTTATCTACACTAACAGTTTGTTCCATATAAAGCCCCTTCTACCTAAATATTATTGTTCATCGTTTTTGTATCACTGAATATCAAATTTAGCAGAGCGTTTACCGCGACCCCTAATATCCCGTAAGCGAAGCTTATTGCCAGGATCAGCGCCAGCTCATCCAGGACGTTTCTGCCGCGCGCAACATCAAGTATCATGATGATGGAGAATGACAGAAAGAAGAACATCGCGAACATCTGCCTATACAAGAATTTTAACGTCATCTTTTGCACCTATGACAGGTATGGCCAGCAAGCATTCTTGTGTAACCTGTTTTGTGAAACAGCTTCACCGGACTAAAAACAGCCTTTTAAAGAATGTATATACGGCGCTGTTACCGGCGTTTTTATGCGTATTGCCCAGCAGTTTCTCAGCCATCGCGTCGATACACTTAGAAGCCTTGGAATGCGGCGCTCTTTCATAAAATGGCTGCTGTTTTCTCACTGACTCCTGTATTACATTATCATACAATAAATATCCGAAATAATCAATATCACGGGTTAAAAATTTTCTTAAAACGGTATTTAGCTTCTCGTGTATCTCCTTTGCCTCTTTTTCGTGCCTGACACTGTTCACCAGCAAAGATATCTTCTTCGCCGGCTGTCTGTTTAGCACTATCTTTATCAGACTGTAAGCATCGGTGAGGGAGGTCGGCTCCGTGGTCGTGACGACGATCAGCCTGCCTGACGCCAGGATAATATCGATAACGTTCTTGTGGATGCCCGCGGACGTATCGACTAACAGGTAATCGACCTTTTCGCGCAACTGCATACATTGTATCAGCTTCTTCCTCTTCTGCACCACGTCCAGATCAGCAAGCTCCTCGATCCCCTGGCTGCCGGGTATTATCGACAGGCCGTTATCCATTTTCACGATGATATCATTGATATCCTTATCGCCGCTGATAACGTCTCTAAGGTTAAATTTCGGTGCTATCCCCAAAATGATATCTATGTTAGCCAGACCAAAATCCGCGTCGAAGATCGTCACCTTCTTGCCGCTCTTTGTCAGCGCGTACCCTAAATTCGTGACGATGTTTGTCTTGCCGACGCCGCCTTTGCCCGAAGATACAGCGATGATGTTTGAGTACTGCTCGTCAAAAAAGGATTCCTGATCCTTCCCGTCAAGCTCGCCCTTTATCTCCCTAAGCTTTGCCGCCTGATCCGCCAAAATCGCCGCCGCCCCCTACGCGCTGCCATCTAACAACAGATCCGCGATATTCTCGGATTCTGCCGTCATAATATCTTCAGGTACGTTTTGCCCCGTCGTTATATATGATATCGGTATGCGGGTCCTTAAAGATAAATTTAATATATTCCCATAACTTGATGTCTCGTCAAATTTCGTAAGCAGCATTTTCCTGAAGTTCAGCTCCCTGAATTTCTTGAACGCGGCATACTGGTCGTCAATGCTCGTCGTGAGGCTCAAGACAAGGTGGGTCTCAAAATCGACAGCCCGTTTCGTCAAAATGGTCTTCAGCTCAAACATCTGCTTCTTGTTGTGCGGACTCATCCCCGCGGTATCGATCAGGATCAGATCCTTGAACTTGAGCCGCTCTAACGCAACGCTTAGATCATCACCGGTAAGGGCGACTTCAACGGGTATATCCATTATCTTCGCGTAGGTCTTTATCTGCTCCACCGCGGCTATCCTGAACGTATCGATGGTGATAAGCCCCACCTTCTTCTTTCGCTGCAAAGCATAGTGCGCCGCGAGTTTCGCGATGGTCGTTGTCTTACCGACACCAGTCGGGCCGACCAGGGCGACGATCTTCTGGCCGTTTACAACATCTATCGGACCCGCCGTCTTTATCGATTTACTTATTATCGTATGCATTATCTCTGACTTATCGGCAGACTCTCCCAATGAGCTCGATTTCTTCTCTAAGAACTCTATCAACCTTATCGCCAAAGTATCCTCTACGCTTCTTAATTTGAGCTTCTTGTACAGATTCACCGTTTCAACCGGAAAACCCTTAAGCTTGCTCTGGATCGTGCTTTGTAATATCGCGTCTACCTTCTTGTTAAGCACGTCATAGTTCGAGATAAACTCAAGGAGCTCCTTCTCCTCCTTGCCCGTCGCCTGCCGGATAGTCAGCTCGGTCATCTCTTCGCGCATCCTGTTTATCTCGTCCTGCATCGACTCAAAACGCGCCGCAGACCAGTTCATCTCATCCTTGCGGATGGCGCCCTTCTCCTTTATCTTCACTTTCGCACCAAAGTCATAATCCGAGGCGGCGGTCACTTCTACGACCGGCCTGCCCAATAACCCGAAAATACTATTGCTTTTCCGTATCTTCCTCGTCGAGAGTATCACCGCGTTAGGCCCGAGCTCCTTCTTTATCATCTCTAACGCCTGCGGCATGTTTATCGCCTCATATTTCTTTACTTTCATAATTATCCCTTTATTAGTTCTGTTGTTCCAAGCGTGTCGCTTGACCCCATAGTCTGTACACTGTGAAGTTTATGACGAGTATTTCCACAACGTCTTCACCCCGGGCAGACCGACAACGGAGG
>JAJRZU010000141.1 GCA_024275075.1 Deltaproteobacteria bacterium
AGGCACGGCTTTCAGCCTACCTCGACCTACTACTTTGTGTCAATGTTAACACAAAATTAGCGATACCGAACCAAGCGTTCTATGAATCATGAGATCGTGGAGTAAGTAAAATATTGATAGGAGCAAAAGCTGCATCACAAGGAGACATCACTGATGCAAATTAGAGCTACTCCTGTGAAAACCATCTTGACGGATGCATTTTAATTGACAAATTCCCACAATTGATATAATTTACAAGGGTGGGTTGTTCCCACCGAAAAAGCTTGTTTTTTTCAGCCTGTCAGCATTGGAGAGAGTATGATCGGTTATTCTGAGTTAATTATCATCCTGCTTATTGCCTTCTTGATATTCGGGGCAAAGAGGCTCCCTGAGATAGGCAGCGCGCTCGGTGATGCGATAAGGGGTTTCAAAAAATCATTAAACAAGCCGGACGAGATAGACGTTACCCCCAAAGAGAAGGATGAGGCGGGCAAAGAAGAAGATGAGAAAAAAGAGTAAGATGATCTGCCTGCGCTCTGCCAGAGATTAGTACTAAATACTTGTCACTTACCATACTGTCCAGTGAGATTAATAAACGATCCGGTTCCGCACTCCATAATGAAGGCGCAGGGGCAAAGACCCTTAAGTTGGATTGGGGATCATGCCCATGAGGAAAAGATGAAGATCAGAGATTTTCTGATGGAGGATTGGCTTATCAGTAACCGGCGCAAGGTGAAGTATAACCTTGGTGAGAGTGGTGTCGCCGACTATTACCTGCACGAGCTGCTTCGCATGTGCAATCTTGACGCTGGTGACCTTCTGAAGATCAGGCTCGAAGATGAGCTGACTTACGGCTCTGACTTCCTGCGCGGTGAGATAGCACGAACTTATCGTAACATTGACCCGGGAAGCGTGCTGGTGACTACCGGTACGAGCGAGGGGATCTTCATCCTTTTCAACCTGCTCTTAAAAAGGGGCGACGAGGTGGTCACCGGCCTCCCTGGGTTCCAGAGCCTGTATGAAGTGCCGCGCGCGTTAGGGTGCCGCGTAAAGTATATCCGGCTTTGCGGCGAAAATGAGTATCTCTTTGATGCTGACGATCTGAAACGGCTGATAACAGGCAAAACGAAGCTGATCATCATCAACAATCCGCATAACCCGTCAGGGGCGCTTTTGCCCGAAGACACGATCAAGAATATCATAAGTATCGCGAAAGAGAACAATATAAATATAATATTTGACGAGCATTACCGGTTCCTCCCGATCGATGACGGGCTACGCATAAGATCCGCGTGTGAGATCGATGATTATGCCATCTGCACAGGCTCTATCGTGAAGTGTTTCGGGCTCATGGGGCTTCGGGTCGGCTGGCTCGTCACCAATAAACCGCTGCTTGAAAGGTGCCGTTCGTTCAAGGACTATACGACGCACACTTTGTCGCCACTGAGTGATTTTCTCGCGGCCCACGCACTAAAAGCAAGGGATACGATACTGTCAAAGAACCTGCGCTTTATCCGCAAGAATCACGTGCTCCTGACCGATTTTGTTGCCCGGCACAGTGATACGCTCTCTTTTATCGCACCGAAAGCGGGGGTAGTCAGCTTTATAAAGTATAACCATGCTATGCCGTCAGATGAATTCGCGGGCAGATTGATCAAAAAAGAGGGGGTCTTTGTGTTGCCTGGTTCAAGTTTTGAGGTGGGGAGTCACTTCCGGTTGGGGTACGGCATCAAGTCAGAAGACTTTAAACCGGCGCTTGACAGGCTCTCGCGCTTCCTTACGGAAATAAAATAAAACGGGGATCAGGTTTGTCCCTGCCCCCCGTTTTGAATTCCTTTTACGTTACTCTACTTACTTACAAAATCTTTGTGGAATAAAAATTTATTTTATAACAAACTCAGAACGCCTGTTCCATCTCCATGATGATTCGTCATTCCCATCCTTTGCAGGCCTTGATTCACCGTAGGAGATCGTATCGATCCTGCCGGAATCGACGCCAAGATTTACAAGAAACTTTTTGGAGCTGTTCGCGCGCCTGTCACCAAGAGCCATGTTGTACTCATCGGTGCCTCTTTCATCACAGTGCCCCTCTATGAGTATCTTGATATCCTCATTGCCTTCTTTTAGAAGCCATTACGCGTTATGCGACAAAGTCTCCTGCGCATCAGATCTGATGTTGCTCTTGTCAAAGTCAAAGTAGATAGTATCAAGCTTCTCAACAGTCACCTCTTCTGGTGGCGCCTCCTCTGGCGGTGCTGCTGGCGCTGGCGGCAACTCTTCCGTCTTGCCCGTATCATCCGTCATCACAACTTTATCAGGTTCATCTGGTGTGATTACTGGCGCTGACCGCGGTGTAGGTGGTTTTACCACTCTTTCTTTCGGTGGTGTAGGTGGAGTTGGTAAAGGTGTATCTTTTTTTGGACACCGAACGATGAACAGCGCTAACATTAATATCAGCGTTACTAAGTACGTCCTGCGAAAATATTTCAACATCATTTCATCTCCTTTCGAAATCTATAAAAATATATAATTATAATCTTTATTTAACAGGCACACCTGTTTTTTCTATGGTTTAACGACTTTTAATTTTCTTCTTGCTATCTCCGCCTGATTTGTATCAGGGTACTCTTTCACAAGTTTCTTTAATATGTTTATCGCCTCATCCTTATAGTTTAGCAGTAAAAATGAGAAACCCTCTTTTAAGAGCGCGGACGGTATCTTGTCGCTGTCAGGGTAAGTTGTGACCATCTTATCATATTCTAATATCGCTTTATCAAATTCTTTTTGCTTATAATAACATTCTGCGACCCAAAACTGCGCGTTGTCCGTCAACTCAGTATCAGGGTACTTCTTGATAAACTCTGTAAACAGCTTCATAGCGTCATCAAACTTTTCGGTAGAGAACACCGCGCGAGCTTTATCATACTCCGCCTGAACCTCAGGCGCTATTGCCGTATCGTCTGCCCCGCCGG
This sequence comes from Deltaproteobacteria bacterium, assembly GCA_024275075.1. Classification (GTDB taxonomy): domain Bacteria; phylum Desulfobacterota; class JAJRXV01; order JAJRXV01; family JAJRXV01; genus JAJRZU01. Next base: position 2,952 of record JAJRZU010000141.1, read on the forward strand.
CCGCAGGCGGTCTATCTTCAGCGCCGCCTTCTGGTGACGCAGTCTCATCTTGCGCGACTGCTGTGCCGCCTTCTGGCGCACCTGCTCCCTCATCCACCGGTACTGCTGCCGCCGCTCCCCCCGCATCGACAACTTTGGGCGTTTCACCTTCGCCTGACGAAGCTCCTGCCCCGTTATCCGGGATAATCGATGTCAAAGGCGGCGTAGTAATAGGCGGCTGCGGCTGTCTCGCACCAGAGAATGCCGGCGCAAAGAGCTTCTGATTATTCTCTAACGTCTCTATCTTACCTTTAAGCTGCGCAACCCCCAGCTCTAACTCACGTAACCGGAATTCATAGTCGCTTAGCTTACCTTTGTCTTCTTTAAGCTTGTTATCAGTCCTGTAGGCAATCTCTTCGACCTCACCCTTTACGCGCCGAAACTCACTCCTGATCTCATCAAGGTCTGAAATAAAACTTGCCTGGTTCTTTAAAGATGTATCCTTAGTGTTTGAGTACCTGCTGCCAAATTTCTCAATCTTCTCATCGAGCTTCTCAAGTTTAGAGTTATAGTCATCTTCTAATGATGACACTTGCTCCTTAACTAAGCGAAGGTCACGCTCAAGACCCCGCGTCTCTGATACTGTCGCAAACATACCGCAACCGTTCAGGAGAAGCGAAACAGCCCCAAATATTACGAAAAGGAAAACGCTCTTGTTCAATTATGCACCTTTTAAGATTTTTTGCAACATTAAAATAGTGAAAAACAAAGAATTTATCTTAATAAAAACTACTCAGTGATCTCTTTTAAAACAGCTCTTCTGTTCAAACGCCACGCCGACTCATCATGACCGTCAACTTCGGGCTTCGTCTCCCCATAACTGATTGTCGTCAACTTCATATCTGATATGCCAAACGTCACTAAATACCGCTTGACGCTCTCTGCTCTTCTTTGACCCAATGCAAGGTTATACTCATCAGTACCCCTCTCGTCACAGTGCCCTTCTATCAAAATGTCACCGCTTATATCGTTTTGGATTATCTCAGCATTTACCTGTAATACATCCCTTGCGTCATTCTTTATATCGCTGCTATCGTAATCAAAATATACTTTCTGCAACTCGACAAGCTTCTTTTGTGATACCCCGGTCTCCTTGTCAGAACCCTTGCCAGCATCCTCTTCCGCATCGCTTTTGGTATCGTCCGCGTTTAATGAAGTACTGGCCAGCATCTCATCCTCAAGCTCGGAAGAATCCATTTCGCCGGCCTCTTCCTCAACTACCTGTATCTGATTGTCATTAGAATCAGTCTCTTCGGCTATATCTGAAGGGATCTCCGTCTGTGCCCAACTGCCTCTCTTGGCGCTACTCTTTTTATCTGTCTTATTTGTATCACTTTTTATCTGATCTTTTTTGCTGCAAGCGAATAACAGCGCGACAGACACTAACAGCAATATAGTAAAATAGCGTAAATTAATGCGCACTCCACCCACCCTTGCCTTTGCATAAAAGGCTAATAAATATTATGTTGATCCATTTAGTCAACATCCGCTAAGAAATTAATAATAAAATCAAAAAATTGTTTTGTCAACTAATTTAACGGGCGCACCTGCTTTTTTTGTGGATTTAGTTCTACGTAACTTGCAAAGAGATTTAAACTCAACACTCTGTCTGTCAACTTGCCGCCGGGTAGTCCATTTCAATTAATTATCAGTCAGTTTTAATAAAGCGCGAATATTCAATGAGCATGAAAAACACCGCTTTATAACATGTCTTACAGAGTATGTCAATAAAAACTTACGATAAACTACCGCGCGGATGGTTTTCAAGGAGCAGTTGCAAGGGTGATAATCTCGTTGCCCATCAAAAGCCTTGCGATTAGGGGATACGCAGGTGTTATTCGAGCTATCGCGCTGCTTCCTGACCTATTTCTTCGTTTTCGGCAGGGATATCCTCACTATCCCCTCGGAGAACTCCGCTTTTATTGCGTTTGTATCGACGTTGGAGGGGACAGCGAATTTCCGCAGGAAGGTTCCGTATGGACGCTCAATTCGTCTGTAGTTCTCGATACTTGTCTCGGGTTTGAACTCCCTCGTACCTTTAATGATAAGTATGGAATTATCAAACATTACGTTGAAGTCTTTTTCGTCCACTTCGGGCAGGTCCGCCTTGATGACGATCTTCTCATCATCCTCAAATATATCGACATCAGGCGCCCATTCGCTGGCCGCAAGCTCCTCTTCGGTATTGAGTCTGGATTTGACTATGCTGGTCTTAAACAGGCTGTCGATACTGTCTTGCACCTGTTTCATGGTCTTATATGGATCCCACTTGACTATGGTCATAATATCACCCTATAATGAAATATATTACAGAATAGACCGCCGCGCCAAAGTAGTCAAGCGATTTTTTTACGGTGTCAGGCGCGCGAGGCTACATATCGCCCAGGTTCATTCTGGGCTGGCCGCGCGGTACAACGACGATATCACCGTCAGCTAAGATATACATTTTTCTGTCCTTCTCCAGATCATAACCGATAGTGGTCTTTGGCGGGATCTTGACGTTCTTGTCGATGATCGCTCTTCTGATCTTGCAGTGCCTGCCGATCTCGACGTCATCAAATATGATAGAGTCCTTGATATCGCAGTAGCTGTTGACCTTGATGTGCCGCCCTAACACGCTGTCAGAGACTTTGCTTCCGCTCAGGATAGTGCCGCCGGAGATTATCGAGTCTACCGCCATACCTCTTCTGTCGTCGTCGTTAAACGCGAATTTTGCGGGGGGCAGGCTTCGCTCCGCAGTCCTTAATGGCCACCCCTCATTGTAAAGGTTAAATTTCGGTGAGATACTCTTCAGATCCATGTTCGCGTCATAATAGTCCCTGATGTTCCCGACATCCCTCCAGTAGTCGTTCTCGACGTCGGTAAGCGAGCCGGGCACCTTGTTCCTCCTGAAATCGTACGCGAACACGTTCATCGTCTTGCACGCATCGGGCAGGATGGAGTGACCGAAATCGTGCTTTGAGTCCTTCTTCGCGTCCTTCCTGAGCAAGTCAAGAAGCACCTTCGTGTTAAATATATAGTTCCCCATGGAAGCCAGACACATATCCTGATCCTGCGGGATCGTAACGGGTATCCTTGGTTTCTCGTGAAATTTGATTATCCTCCAGTCATTCTCTATCTCAAGGCAGCCAAACTTGTGAGACTCCTTCTTATCCACCCCGATCGCGGAAACGGTGACATCCGCGCCCTTCTCCTTGTGATAAGCGATCATCTGGCTGATATCCATCTTGTAGATGTGGTCGGCGCCAAAGATCGCGACAAACTCGGGCATCGCTGTCTCTATCAGGTACAAATTCTGGTATATGGCGTCTGCGGTACCTTTGTACCAGCTCTCCCCTACCCTCATCTGGGCGGGCACGTGGGTGATGAACTGGTTCTTTAGAAGCGACCCGAACTGCCAGCCGTCCTTAAGGTGCTCCACTAATGATTGCGACTTAAACTGCGTCAGAACATATATGGAATAGATACTCGAGTTGACGAAGTTGTTCAGGACAAAGTCGATTATCCGGTACTTACCGCCAAACGGCACTGCCGGCTTTGCCCTGTCCTTTGTCAGGGGGTAGAGTCTCGTGCCCTTTCCACCGGCCATGATCAGGCCAAGTACACCTTTCATTATCACTCCTCCTATGATGGGCATGTTGCCCAATCCAATTTAAGGGGCTTAGCCCCTTCGCCTCCGTTGTCGGCACCCCGTAATATCAGTAGCTTACGAAATCACATTTTCAGGAAATATGGTAAATTCTCTATTTGGCAACACTCCCACTAAGATTTCTGTTCACAATAATTTCCTTCGTGAACTCTGTGCCTACTGTACTTCCATGATAAAATTCAACTTTTTATCAAACGTTTTCCTTAAAATCCTTCATAGCTGAAAATGGGAATAATATCACATCGTTGATGTCATCGGTATCGGCAAAGAGCATCAGCAGCCGGTCGATCCCGAAAGCGACGCCCGCCGCGTCTGGCATACCGGTCTTTAAAAAGCCCAGGAAATCCTCATCTATCGGGTAGTCACCAAGCCCCCTGTCCGCCCTTTGCCTCTTCTCAGTCAGGAAGCGGCTGAGTTGCTCGTCATGGTCATTCAGCTCAGAAAAAGCGTTGCACAGCTCCAAGCCACGGATGTACAGCTCGAACCGCTCGACACATTCAGGTTCATCACTCTTTTTGCGTGCGAGCGACCCTAACCTTACCGGGAAATCCATCAGGAATACCGGTTTGTCGTTACCCAGATTCGGTTCTATTTCGTTGACGAAGATATAGTAAAAAAAGACGCTAAAATCCGCATCATTACGCTTTATCTCCAGACCCTTTCCCCGAAGTATATCATAATATTCAGTGTCAGTCAGGCTCTCAAGGTCGATATTGGAATATATCCTGAACGCGTCTTTAATGGTAAGTCTATCATAAGGAGGTGATAAATCAACTTTTTTATTCAAATAATTTATGGTGGAGCCGGATTTTATTCCCTTTACCAGAAATGTCATAAGATCCTGAACGTCATCCATTATCCTGTGATAATCGCTGCCTGTGCGGTACCATTCCAATATCGTGAACTCCGGGTTGTGCAGGCGGGTGAGCTCACTGTTCCGAAAACTTTTCGTTATCTGGTATATATTGCCGTAGCCGCCCACCAACAGCTTCTTCATGTTATATTCCGGTGACGATTGCAGGTACATCGTGTGGCGTGCGCCGGCGTCAAAGTAATCCGTTTCAAACGCCTTGATAGCCGGCTCCATGGATGGGCAGACGTCCACCAATGGGGTGTCTACCTCTAAAAATCCTCTATCTTGGAAAAAGGTTCTTGTGAGCCGAAGTATCTTTGCCCGCAACAATGCGTTATTTTTTAGTTTATCGTTATCAAGCAGACGGAAGTTCTTGCTTTTATTATCCATCGGCGTTATATCTTCCCGGGTCGTTATTCCAGAGTGCGCTTCTGTATTTCTTCGCGGCCAGCTTGTCATAAAGCGCCAGCTCCTTCTCACTCAGGCCGCCGCTTACGATATTGTAACCATTCTCCGCAAAAGTCCGGGCAAACAGCTTGCGCATATCCTCAAACCCTATATCCTCACCGGTGCAGTCCCTGACACAGGCGATCTTGTCAAGAGCGCTCATATCCTTATAACCCTTCATTATATTTAAGTATATCTCTTTATTGATTTTTATTGGGATGCTGCCCTGGAGCAGGAATGAGTCCTTACTCTTTTTCAGGGCGTAACCGACTATCTTCCTGCCGCCCGCCAAAAGCTCGTTCCTGGTGGAGGCGCTAAAGCAATGGAATCTTTTGCTGTCACTCCCCCTTTTTATATTCGAGGCAGGCGCGATATCGGTATCGATACCTATTTTGGCGAGGAATTTTCTTATAATATCAGCAAAAGCGGCGGTTATCTTTGTTATCGACGGGTGGTAAAACGGTGATCTGGTATCGGCGGCGAACGAGAACGTCATCTCATCACCGTGCAGAACCGCCCTGCCACCGGTAATACGCCTGACATAATCGATATCATTGCGTTTCATGTAATCAAAATCAAGCCCGGCGATGCTTTGGAAGTAGCCGATGGAGAGGCTGTGCTTATTAGCGGCGTATACCCGAAGAGTCCCGTTGGTTATTGTGTCGTTGCAGCACAGGAGTAACGCTTCATCGATCGCCATATTAGTAAAGATATCCACCGGCGGTAAAGTCACAACCCTGAGATCATACAACAAACGAGCCCTTCTTATAAAGATTATTCGAATTCATCATCATCGTCATCATCATGGTCATGGTCATGCTCTTCCTTTATATGGTGCAGATAGGCCGCGGCGTCTAAGAGCGTATCCAATTCATCTTCCTCGGTCAGTTCCACTTTCATCAGCCAGCCATCGTCATAAGGAAATTCATTGATGATTTCCGGGTCGCTTCCCAAATCAGGGTTTACTTCCGCCACCTTCCCTGAGACCGGTGCAAAGAGGTCAGAAACGGTTTTAGAGGATTCTAATGTACCGAAAGACTCACTTTGGTCAATACTCTCATCTTCGTGCGGCAAATCAACAAATAAAACATTCCCTAATTTTTCTGCGGCATATTTTGTAATACCTATAGTGGCGATAGTACCACTTACGCTCACCCATAGATGTTCTTCAGAAAATTTTAGCCCATTAGGAAATTCCATATAGCCCTCCTATAATAGTTGTTGTAAAAAGTGCGTTACTCTTTTTAAAAATGATGATATTCCATATTATACTTCTTGCATGAGTACAATTACCGGGCATTATGCCCTGCCCTCTTGCATATTTTGTAGTTTTATTATTTTTTTAAATGATACTTCGCAATAAAGCCCGTGTCAATATCCCCATCAAGAAAAAATTGATTGATGAAAACATTTTTATGGAATGGTATAGTGGTTTTGATTCCCTGTATCACATATTCATCCAGCGCCCGCAGCATACGCGCGATCGCCTCATCCCTGTCTTCACCATAAGATATCAGCTTCGACAGAAGCGAATCATATATCGATGGTATCCTGTAATTCTCATACACCGCGGAATCGACCCGTATCCCTATCCCGCCGGGCTGGTGGTAGTCGGTTATCAGCCCCGGGCATGGCATGAAATTATTCGGATCCTCGGCATTTATCCGGCACTCTATCGCGTGGCCGGTAAGCTTTATATCTTTCTGCTCAAATCTCAGTTTCTTGCCCATCGCTATGTTGATCTGCTCCTTTACCAGATCGATACCGGTAATATACTCAGTCACCGGGTGCTCGACCTGTATCCGCGTGTTCATCTCCATGAAGTAGAACTTGTTATCAGAGTCAAGCAGGAACTCGACCGTACCGGCATTCACATAACCGGCTTTTTTGGACAGGTTGACCGCCGCGTTCCCCATCTTCTCCCGCATCTTCGGTGTCAACACCGTCGATGGCGCCTCCTCGATGACCTTCTGGTTACGCCTCTGTATGGAACAGTCACGCTCAAACAGGTGCACGACATTACCATGTTTATCCGCAAGTATCTGGAATTCAATATGACGCGGCTTCTCGCAAAATTTTTCCATATACATCTCAGAATTACCGAAAGCCGATTTCGCTTCCTCTTTCGCCGTAAAAAACGCATTCCCGAAACTGCCGGCCGAGTGTATGACCTTCATGCCTCTGCCGCCGCCGCCCGCCGCCGCCTTCAAAATGACCGGGAACCCGATCTCCTTCGCCAGCTCGATCGCTTCATTCTCATCCATCAGGGCATCCTGGCTGCCCTGCAGTACCGGTACCCCCGCAGAAACAGCGGTCTTCCTCGCCTGGATCTTGTCGCCTAATATCTTTATCGTATCCGAATCAGGACCGATGAACACAAATCCGCTCTTCTCACAGACCTCGGCAAACGCGTGATTCTCTGACAAAAACCCGTAACCAGGGTGGATCGCCTCCGCGTCCGTTATCTCTGCCGCGCTCAAAATAGCCACGATGTTCAGGTAGCTCTCGCTGAGGTTTGCAGGGCCGATGCAGATGCTCTCATCGGCAAATTTTACATGAAGCGCGTCGCTGTCTGCCGCAGAATAGACCGCAACGGTTCGGATACCCAGCTCCTTACATGCCCGGATGATACGTACCGCTATTTCGCCTCTGTTAGCTATTAATATCTTATAAAACATTGTCATTCCATACTATTATGATACTTCTATCGCGAAGAGCTTCTCGCCGTACTCTACCGGCTGACCGCTCTCAATTAATATATCGACTATAGTGCCGGTCACATCGGACTCGATCTCATTAAAGAGCTTCATCGCCTCGATTATGCACAGCACCTGACCCTTGTTCACTACGTCACCCTTAGCTACATACGGCTGCGACTCCGGTGACGGGGCGCGGTAAAAGGTACCGACCATCGGTGATACCAAATACTTGATGTTCTTGTTTTTCTCTTTATCCGCATCGTTTTTGGCGGGAGCAGGTTCTCGCGCTGCCGGTTCTTGCGCATAAATCAACGGCTCTGGCACTGAATGCGCCTGATGCCCGCGCTTTATCCTCACCTTACTGTTAGGCTTCTCTAACTCGAATTCAAATATATCCGTATCCGCAAGTAACTTAAATAACTGCTCTAATTCCTTGTTATTCATATTAGTTCCCCATTATATTCGTTAGTCAAGAAATTCTACTTGACCCGCTCAACATAATTACCTGTTCGGGTATCGATCTTGATCACTTCATCCTGGTTGACAAAAAGCGGGACTAAAACTGTCGCACCGGTCTCTAATTCCGCCGGTTTGGTGGAGCCGGAAACGGTATCGCCTTTAATACCGGGTTCCGTTTTAACGATCTTAAGTTCGACGAAAAGAGGTAACTCCACACCGATCGCCCTACCCTTGTAAAACAGAATACTTACTGACATACCCTCTTTCAGGAAATCGACACAGTCCCCTAAGTCCTCTTTATTAATATGAATCTGCTCATAATTCACAGTATTCATGAAATTATACTGCCCACCCTCAGGGTACAAATACTCCATCTCGGATTCCTCTAATTCAGGTTTTGCTACCTTGTCCCCCGAGCGGAACGTTCTGTCGATAACCCTTTGATTTACCAGATTTTTTATACGTGTCTTGACAAAAGCGACACCCTTGCCGGGCTTCACGTGCTGGCAGTCAACTATTATGTACGGCTCATTATCGAGCTCGATCTTCAAGCCCTTTTTAAAACTAGATGTTGAATACATACTGTATTATTTCCCCCTAAAGTTCCTTTGCTCCCTTTGATAACATAACCGAGCCTGTTTTTGTGATATATACCATATCTTCTATACGAATTCCACCAAAATTTTCAATATACACACCTGGCTCGATTGTAAGCACCATCCCCTCTTTTAAAACGCAGTCACTATTTTGCGACAGCGCCGGTGGCTCATGTATCTCGATACCGACACCATGACCCAGGCCATGCAGGAAGTAATCACCGTAACCGCTTCTTGCGATATACTCCCTCGCGGTATTATCGATATGCTTTGAGCTGACCCCGTCCCGAAGCTGCGCTATCGCGAGCCTCTGCGCCTCCCGCACAATGTTGTATATCTTGCGTTGCTTCGGTGACGGTTCTCCCGCCACAAAAGTGCGCGTCATATCCGTACAGTATCTCTTATATTTCACACCATAATCGATTAATACAAAGTCCCCGCCCCTGATTTTTCTCATGGTGGGGCTTCCGTGTACCAGTACGGAATTTTTACCTGAAACGACTATTGTATCAAATGATTCCTTTTCACAGCCGCTTTTCCTGAACTCGCATTCAAGCCTTGCCTTTATATCGCTCTCGCTATCACCTACGGCTATCGACTTGAAAACCGCGTCATAGGAGCGCTCCGCCCTCTTTACCGCTTCTTTTATTGTCCTAAGCTCGGCGGCATCCTTGATCTGCCGCAGCCTCTCTACCGTGGCGCCGCAATCCTTCAGCCTCTTACCCTTTAACGCTCTCCTTATATCCTTGTACAAGTAGTGAGAAATCTTCACGGAATTAAATCCTATGATATCACCAGTTGCCTCGTTTTGCAGATCCGAAAGAGCGCCCGTCTTGTCCTTGTATATCAAAACCTTAGCGCTTTTGACTTCCTCCCTGACCTGAAGCATGTACCTTGTATCGGTAAAGAGCACACAGCGATCCCCAGCGACAAGTAAAATGCCGTCGCTACCGGTGAAGCCCGTAAGGTAAAAGATATTCTCCATAGATACCGTTATGAAGGCGTCTACCTTTTTCTTGATTAATAATTCTCTTAATTTGCTAATTCTGTTCGCATGGATCTCGCCGCTTTGCATATAAAAAAAACATTATAAGAATATTCATGATTTGTAAAGGAAAAAATGAAGTTAGTTAGCACAGTGCGGTCGCCGGCGGGTTCAAGCGCTGGCGTATGCCCTCTAATGCGAAGATGTATCCGAAGCTGCCGAACCCGGTGATAACACCGACCGCTTTGTCAGAAAGGTATGAGCTCTTTCTGAACTCCTCGCGCGCGTATACGTTCGACAGGTGCACCTCGACGAAAGGTATTTCGACCGCAAGCAGCGCATCTCTTATCGCGATGCTGGTATGGGTATATGCCCCGGGATTGATGATGATCCCGTCAGTCACACCCTTGCAGGTCTGTATAAAAGTGACAAGCTCGCCCTCGGAATTTGACTGGTAGAAATCGATCTCGATCCCTTCCTCCTTCGCCGCCATCCTTAGCTGGGCATTAATATCCTCTAACGAGACGGCGCCGTAATAACCTACCTCACGGTCACCTAACATATTGAGATTCGGCCCGTTTATAACGCTTATCTTTAGCAATGTCTACCTCTTATGGGCATGTTGCCCAATCCAATTTAAGGGGCTTAGCCCCTTCGCCTCCGTTGTCGGCACCCCGTAATATCAACAATTTACAAGCTCATGTTTATGGAAACACATAATATTTTCTATTTGGCAACAGTCTGCTTATAGCTCTGAATGGAAGGAGGGTATTGATTTTTTCATAAGATACCTGGCCTTACCAAAATTGCCAAGCGGTTCTAACAGGACAGCAACGAAATATTCATCGCTTATCATCTTTATCAGGTACATCATAGTTTCAGTCTTGACAGCAATCTCCTGCACATCACCCGCTTTCAGCAATTCTAATGAACTCTTTATCTCTTTTAGTATCTTAGTGAATTCGATGCTTAAAATGTTAAGGTCTTCCAGGGTCTCAGATTTATGATAACTACCGACCATAACGCCATCGACACCCATCATGATACCAGAGCAGCAACCGCTTATGTTATCAACAATATCCTTTATAATATCTTCAAATACCATTATTTATCTGATTTCCCTTTGATTTTATCCAACCAGCCGCTTAATTTGTCGATCTTACGCTCTTTGCCTGACGGCTCGACCGGTGGTGGCGGCGCTTTGGTTACCTGTTCCTCCTGAACCGGTGCCGGTGCTGGCGGCGGCTCAGAGTATATAACGTTCTGCGGTTCTGGCGCTTTTACCGGTGCGCTTGCACTCCCCCCACCGGACACCATCGCCTGGATCTCCCTTACTTTATCTACCAACTGCTGGTTATCCGGCGACTCCTTCAACATCTCTTTGTAAATGTTCAGCCCTTTGTCATAAAAGCCCTGCTCGATGTAAAGATCCGCTACCGTGTTTGTAGTGATCTCATGGTTAGGCTCCTCCTGCGGTACATCTTCTTGTACCTGCGTTTTAACCTGACCATAATCCGTGAAATACTCCGTTACATCATCCGCGACCTCTTCTTCAGGCTCCGGGGCAAGCTCCTTGTGGCTTATCCCGCGTGTCTCAAGCTCCTTCTTCCTGCTTATGACATCCTCATTGTTCGGGTCTAAGAATGAGATAATATCACACTGCGTTATCGCGTTATCTTTATCGCCCTTCTTGATGTAAACATCGAGCAGAAGGTTCTGCGCCATTATATTGTCAGTCTGAGCAGAAGTGACTTTTTTAACTTCGGTGAACGCGTCATCAAAGTTACCCATATCAAAATGGATCTTGGCAAGTACAAGATTACCGCTCAAATAGCTCGGATTGGCGGCAAGACCGTCTTCACAGACCTGCTTCGCCTCGTCGATCAGCCCGCTCTTTATATACTCCTCGGCAAGCTTGACAAACACCGTGGACTTTGGATTATTCGTCCATTCATCAAGGTACTTGCGGATCTCCGGTGAGAGCTTGATCTGCTTTTTTTCTTCTTCTGTTTTCTTTTTATCGTCTACCATACCTGTCCATTAAGGTGAATAATTTATTGTTATCGACCTTGCATTCCCCGCACAATCAGAGACAGTCACAATATCAGTACCTGATCCTGCTGCAGGCGCGTTATAAGTGACCTGCGCCAGCCCTGCCCCACACAACGGGGAGGCAACACCGCCGTTTATAGTGCCAGCAATCGTATAAGTCCATGTATAAGAAGTAGCCGCATCCCAGTTATTTATGCTCAACTGTATAGAGCTGCCGTCAGTGATGGAGTAGGTGGAAGTAGCCGCATCGCCCGGGTTAACGTTTGAGAAGAACATGGGTTGCGGGCAACCCTTGTCGATCGTTGTGTACAGTGTATATTGCGTGCCGTCAGGATCAAATACGCCGCCGCTCTCCGCGTCTATCCTGATACCTATCCAGCAGGCGTCGCTTTGGGTGTATACGAGTTTCACTCTTGCGACACCATCGACAGTCTGAGCAGTCGCTGGTATGACAACACTGCTTTGCGGGTCTAATATACCGTTCCTTGGATAACCGGTGCCGCCATCCTCACATGGACCTGCACATACGCCGCCGCAACCGGGATCTGGAGTAGCGCAGTCCATGGTACCGTTCAGGTTAGTATCTTCAGCCGCATAATATGTAACTGAATCCTGAGCGTAGAATCCTGTCTCGCGGACACCAAGCGTTACGTTTGTACCGTCTGCGACAGCGTTACCGTATACGTCGGTAACAGTAGTTGCTATCCATTGTTTGAAAGTACCGTCAGCATCATCTATAAGCGCGAGATCATAACCGACCGCGACGTTTTCCGGCGGACCTGTGATCGTCAAGTTTACTGAGGCTGTTACTGCGCCGCCCGATACTGCCGCCTGCACGGTAACGCCATTGTAGAAGCTCGGCAGGCTACCGGAAACGAATGTTGTAGTGGCAAAGCCGTTCGCGTCTGTCACTACGGTCGCCGGCGTCAGGTACTCGCCGCCGCCGGTGCTAACTATTATGCTGAACGATACGACTTCCCCAGCTACGGGGTTGTTAGAAGCATCTGTCACAAAAGCTGATATAGTTGAAGTGTTAGCATTATACGCGACTCTGTTTGGTGTAGCCGTCATAGATATCGTAGTCGGTGTAACCGCCCCGATTGTAACGGTATCTGTCGCCAGCAGATCTACCGGCGCACCGCCTACGGGCGTATATGTCGCTCTCGCTGTTATCGTCGAAGTACCGGTAAAACTTCCACCCCATAAAGTGAGGTATACAGCCCCGTTTGCATCCGTACACGCGATGCCCCCGCCGCAGTTACCCAGCACGGACTGTGGCGTATCGGCGCACGCACCCGCACCAAGGCCGTTGAACAAGCTACCAAATGTGGTATAGACATCAACCGGTACGCCTGCTATTGGGTTTGGCGGTGTCGCGGTATCGGTCAGGACTACAGTAACCGATGTGCTGTCATACGTACCGCCGCAAGTGTCTACGACACTTCTGTTAGGATCGCATACAGGGTCACTCCCTGAGTTCGCATAGCATGTAGCAGCGTCATATAGAGCGTTAAACGGGTCACACGTCGGGTCTGCCGGGTATGCCGCCTGACAATCTGAAACATTCATCATTACATAGAAATTATATGCTGTAAATGTAATTGTCACATCACTTGTAGCACCGGCGCCGGCAGCTCTGATTATCGCGCTGGCAGCAGTGAGCGAAGAGACAGTCGCTGTAAACTGTCCATTGATATCAGTAAGTCCTGAAGAAGGTGTAAATGTGACACCCAAACCCGTTGTATCAGTTAATGTAATTGTCTCACTTTGAATCGGGGCTCCAGAAGCGTCTTTTAATGTCACTGTTATATCAGAAGTCGCCCCGCCGCTTAATAAACTTGTCGGATTAGCCTCTACGACTAATGAGATACCGGTTATATTGACATTGACCGTACTTGTTGCAGCGCCATAAGACGCGGTTACCGTCGCCATAGCCTCTCGTCTGACACTTGTTAAAGTTGCTGTAGCGACACCGGTAGCGTCAGTTTTCGCCGAGGAAGTAACCGTGCCGACATTGGTGGAGAACTGAACGCTTTGATCGGTTATCGGGTTATTGTTATTATCCACCAAAAGCGCAGTAATAGTAGCTGTGCTCGTGCCATTGGCGCTGATAGTACTTGGGTTCGCATTCAAGGTAATATTGATGCCCGCATTACCAAACGTAACTGTTGTCGAAGCAGTACCCGCCGTCGAAGCATTAGCGGTAACGTACGCGGTACCTGCGGTAGTAGACGATGTAAGTGTCGCGGTAGCCCTGCCGGTAGTGTCCGTGACTACCTGCAAGGGGTCTACAGTGCCCAGGGATGTTGCAAAGGTGACTGTCATTCCCGGGACAAGGTTGCTGTTATCATCTGTAATAATTGCAGTAAGGAGCGATGTAGACGCGCCATTTGCAGTTATTGAACTCGGTGATGCGGATAATGAAACGTAAGCGCCGGTGGCGGATGTCAATAGAACTGTTACATACGACTCCATATCACCGGCAGTGACTTTAATGGTTACGATACCCGTCTGCGTACCCGCGGTATAAACCGCCGTAGCTATGCCACAGTCTGTATAGTCACCGGTAACATCGCACTTTGTCAGCGAAGATGGCGTTACAGTACCTGGTAGCACCGGGCTTGGATCAACAATGACGAAGGTCACCGGTGTCCCGTCTGCCACAGGGGAACCATCCAGAGCGAATACCTGCGCCCTAATCGTAGAAGTATCGGTACCATTAGCTGTAACTGTATTTGGTATCGATTCAACATGTATACTTGATACTACCACACTACCAGGATCGGCCGGGTCAGCCGGGTCAGCCGGCGGCGCTGCTATCGCTATGGTAATAGTAGAGACAAGAGTCCCGTAACTTACAGTAATAACGGCGTCTCCTGCGACACCTACGGAAGTGAATTGCGTTGTAGTCTGACCAAAGCTGTCAGTCGGATCTGGTACAGTAAGAACCCCTAAAACGCTTGAGACAGAGAGAGTAAGTCCTTCAACACCCTCAAGCGCAACGTTATTACTGTCCGCAACTGTAATTGTAATAGTAGCTGACTCACCGGTTGATAAGATAGATGTCGAATCAGCCATCAGGAAAATATGGGCAACATCAGGACCTGTGCCGCCGCCATCACCACCGCCGCCACCATCGCCGCCACCATCGCCGCCACCATCGCCGCCACCGCCAGCATCAGGCTCAACAAATTCTACCTCTACCGGCTCCTCGGCCTGCGCACCCTCAGAAGAAGCGGAAACAGAAGCAGCCCCGACTTCAGAAGAAGCGATCAAAATCGCTGATGCGACACCAGTGCTTGTCTCTACATCCAGGGTCTGCACGCCATCATCCCCGCTATCCAGATGTAATACTTGAATGGATGGGGAAGCGGTCGCGGCGATCAGAGAACCTTGCGTCGTAGTAAACGTTACAGTAACAGTCTGGTTGTTTACAAGATTACCGTTAGCGTCATATACATAGGCAGTTAGACCGGTTTGGCTCGATCCGTCGGCGCTTACCTGAGCAACCGCGGACTCTATCGTAATAGTGGCTACATCACCGGCAACGAATAAAACGTCGAAACTCGAGGCGATAATAAGCGAAGAGCTCTCGGCAACAATAAACGCCCGCCCGGTATCTGTCGAGCTTGTCAGGACGGCAGAAGCAAAGCCACCGGAAGTATAAGCAACCACAGAGGTAGAGCCTGTAGAGAAAGTACCTTTGCTTGTGGTAAACTTGACTTCAGTACCATCATCGGCAAGTTCATTTTTGTTAGTATCCTTATATACCTGGGCCACCAGAGTAACGGTAGCCTGCCCGTCTGCGGTAATAGATGTAACATCATCTAATGATGACAAAAGCAGATTCGGAAACGTAGTCGTACTGCGTGCGGGAGGCTTAGGGGTAGATCCCTTTTCACAACCTATAAATATAACCATCAGCATTAACATAGCCGAGACGATATTCATTATTTTTGATCTTTTTAACATTTTTTTCCTCCTTAAGGATCTACCTTATGGGCTTCTTTATTTAACAGGTTAGCCTGTTTTTTATGGTTTTAATTCCCTGCAACCTGTTGCTAAATGTTAAGCTTGACGCCCTGATAGCCTGCTGCCGGGTATTTCTCTTATTGAATATAATTTGCAAAATGAATCTCAACTACGCCTGATGTAAATGCAGGCTCATTGTTCAAAGGGTCCCTGCCATAAAAATCAATCTGAGCATATAAAATAGCACCGAAATTACTGTAATCATATAAATATATGTCCCTTAAACCAAGCACCCACTGATTGTCGTTTTGCAGCCAGCCGGTCTTCATCGTCGTATCGACAACAATGACATCAAGCGTAGAGCCGGTGGTGCCTTTTGGTACGACAAACTGTACATCGTGCGTCGTGGTCGGCGCATACAGCGGAGTAAACCCATACTCATCATAGTATGAAATCACATACCGGTATATCTCGATATCCACACCGGTCTCAGAACCCTCTCGTAGAGTGTTTGTGAATGTAACCGTCGCGAGATCCTCGATCAACGGATTTGTGACATTTTCACCAGGCTGCGGTCTGTTGTCTCCCTCACCATCATCACCGGTGTTTGCGACACCGTCACGCCCATTGTCATCAGTATCTTCTACTACGTCAGACTGAATAACGCTTGGTTAAATAGTTATTATCTCAAGCCTGCTCGCAGTCTCATATCCTCCATCGCCACAACCTTGTACAAGGACAAGAAGTATTGAAAATATGGCTAAAAGTAAGAATTCTTTTAAGCGCCTTGTCATCATTTATCTCCTTTAGTATATTTCAATATATATTTATTATTCATCTTCATTCTGCGGCTCTACATAGTAACTGGCTGCAAAGTCAGTAGTATGCGAACCCCATGAGTTAAAATACCTTACAGTGATCAAGACATCAACATAAGACTGTGCCGGATATTGATTCGCGAATGTCATTATGTATGAATCTCGCGCCGGTCGCGCCGCCAATACCTGTGGGATCGTGGTAGCGAACAAAGTCTGCAATTCATCAGCATACATGACCTCATAAAACTGCCCGCCCGTGTCAGTGGCGATCCGCTCCAGATCTAATCTCGCGGAATCCGTTATGTCCTCACCAAGGAATATCGTGTAGATCGGGATATCTATCTGCAAAGCCTTGTCGATTCCGTCGTCTATCAGCCCGCCGCCATCCTCACCGTCTGTGAGCAGAATGCCCGCTGTCTTACCCGGCCTGGAACCTACCGCCTCAACACACTCTATGATACCGCCACCGATATTTGTTCCTCCCTCGGCAACGAGAGCGTCGATCGCTGTTTTTAACGCGTCTTTATCAGTTGTAAGCTGCTGCGCGACCCTCGCTTCACTATCAAAATCGATAAGAGCTGTCTGGTCATTTATTGTCATAGTATCAATAAACATCTTCGCGGCTTCTTTTGTGTCAGCCATCCTGGCGCCACTCATCGAGCCGCTTGAATCAAGGATCAGTCCGACTAAATTGATGTTTGAAGTAGTAAGGTCAAATGTCCTGAATGATGTTGACAGAGTAATACCATTGATTATTACTTCAAAATTATCCTCGTTCAATGTGTTGACAAAATCGCCGTTCTGGTAATATACATTTATATAGCATGAAACTATGTTATCTTCTAAGGAATAGTCAGTAGAGACTGACATGTTAAGTGACAGGATGTCTGATTCCGCCGGATTATAATACGGGTTCTCCGCAGATGTATCCGGCAACGCAGTGGTGAAACCGCGCGGAGAATCTTCATATTCACCGCCGCTGCACGAGTAAAGTGATATTACGAGGATAAAGCATAAAAAATATTTAAAGACCGTTTTTAATTTATCCTTATTATGCTCTTTCATTCAACCCCTACCTCAAATGTTATTTTAACAACAATTCAAACCTAATGTCAAGGCGTCAAGTATCCAATGCCTTGACTATAATACCCTCATTGACGCTAACGCCATATTTTACTTCACCTTTTTTAACAGGTAAGACAAACTTTATCTCACCTTTTTTTACCTTCTTGTCCAATTTCATCGTTTCGATTATATCTCCTGCCACTGTGATCCTGATCTGCGTATCGATACCATATTTATCTATTATACCTTTAATATCATCAACTAACGCTTTTTTACAGGCGCCCAGAGCGAAAGATAAGTTCGCGGCGTAGATCATACCGGTCGCGACCGCCCTGCCATGCTTTATGCCTTTATATTTTGACGTCGCCTCAAGCGCGTGCCCTAATGTGTGACCGAAGTTAAGGATCGCTCTAAGACCGGCCTCCCTCTCGTCCGCACTCACGATTTCAGCCTTTATCTCACACGATCTTTTGATAACGTGCCTTAAGCTATTTACGTCTCTTTTCAAGAGTTTAGCGGAATTATCCTTCAAATAATCAAAAAGATCGGCATCTTTTATTACACCATACTTGATGATCTCACAAATACCGTTTAATAACTCCTCGTCTGGCAGCGTCTTCAGTACCGCCGTATCTATCATAACAAGTTTAGGTTGGTAGAACGATCCGATCAGGTTCTTGCCAAGCTTATGATTGACGCCCGTCTTCCCGCCGACACTTGAGTCTACCTGCGCCAAGAGCGTCGTAGGCAGCTGAATAAAGGGTACGCCCCTTAGGTAGATAGACGCCACAAAACCGGTAAGATCACCGACAACACCGCCACCGAGCGCTATAAGCGGTGTGTTTCTCTCGCATTTCAGCTCAAGCAGCTTCGTCAGGATATCGTTCACGACCTTCAGTGATTTACTCTTCTCGGTGTCGTCCACAACGATGAGCTCGGCTTTTATACCCGCCCGCTTCAAGCTTTTCAAGAGCCTGTAGCCATAAATTTCATTGACGGTGCTGTTTGTCACAACAACGGCTTTGTCCGTATATCCTAATGATCTTAGCTCGTTACCAACTTTTTTCAGGATACGCGCACCGATCAGGATATTATAGCTTCTTTCACCAAGCTTAACTTTAACGGTATCATAGTCAGCCTTTAAATACCTTATTATCGAATCAGCTATCTCTTCGGGCGCTTTCTCATCAGTATCGATGATGTAATCGGCCTCATTATAATATTCTTCTCTTTTTTGCATCAACTTTTCTATCTTTTCCCTTATATCCTTACCCTGCAAAAGCGGCCTGTCATCATCTTTACAGACCCTGTCGATTATCGTATCAGTTCTCGCCCGAAGGCAGATGACCTTACCAGAAGCCTTTAACGCTTTCAGATTACCTTCATCGACAATCGCGCCGCCACCGGTGGCGATCACCTGGTCGCCGCTCATTGTGACCTGCCTGATAGCGTCACGCTCTAACTTCCTGAAATGCGTCTCCCCCATATTCTCAAATATATCAGCGATCTTTATACCCGCTCTCTCCTGAATTATGTCATCAGTGTCAACGTATCGCATATTTAGTTTCTCTTTTAAAATCTTTGCCACCGTGGTCTTCCCTGTACCCATAAAACCGGTTAATATTACATTTATCATAATGATCTTATATATCTCTTATACGCGCTAAAATTCCTTTTTACCTCTTTCATGTTATCTGACGAGAATTTTGTCAAAAAAGCGTCCGCAATCTCAAACGCCGCCGCCGCCTCACCGATGACCGCCGCCGCGGGCACCGCACATGTATCTGACCTCTCCACCGTCGCCTTGAATCCTTTTTTAGTTACAATATCGACTGAATTCAAGGGCTTATATAATGTCGGTATAGGTTTCATAACGCAATTTATCACTATGTCCTCAGAGTTGCTCATTCCGCCCTCTATGCCTCCGGCATTGTTACTCTTTTTGTAATAACCTCTTTTAGTGCCGTAAAATATCTCATCGTGTACCTTTGAACCCGGTGAATCTGCATATTTGAATCCAAGTCCGAATTCCACCCCTTTTATCGCCTGTATACTCATCATCGCAAACGCGAGCTTCGCGTCGAGTTTCTTGTCATATTGTGTGTGGCTGCCAAGTCCTGCCGGCGCCCCTCTTACTGTCACCCTGAAAATCCCCCCGAGTGAATCCCCATCCTTTTTCGCCCTGTCAATCCGTCTCTTCATCTTCTCCTCAGCGCCTCTGTCAGCCGTCCTCAGGTCAGATCGCTCAGTCAGCTCATTTATCTTGTCAATAGTAAGTCCATTTAGGTCAGCCCTTATATTACCTATACTAAGCACCGTACTTATGACCTCTATCCCGAATGTTTTCAGGAGCTTCTTCGCTACAGCCCCTACAGCGACCCTCGCCGCCGTCTCCCTTGCGCTCGACCTCTCTAAGATGTTCCTTATATCCGGCTGGTCATATTTTATGTGGCCGGTCAGGTCAGCGTGCCCTGGTCTTGGCTTCGTAATGAAGATGCTCTCATCTGAATCCTTTTTATAGATGGACATCTTCTTTCGCCAGCTTACGTTATCCTTATTTTCAATGATCAATGTGATCGGTGCGCCGGTAGTCTTACCGAATCTTACACCTGACACTATCGAGACCTTGTCGGACTCTATTTTCATCCTGTCGCCGCGGCCATACCCGCCCTGTCTTCTTTTCAGGTCGGCATCTATATCCTTTAGCCCTAACTGTAGCCCGGAAGGAATCCCGTCTAATATTGCCGTCAGCTGTCTGCCATGCGATTCACCCGCAGTCAAATATCTTATCATTGGTTTATAATAACTTACCTATCTGTTGTAAAAGAGCGCTTACTTTTTCATCTCCCGCACAATGCTATGCTTACCCCTTCTTAGGCTTTATAATACGCGGGGTAATGAATATTAACAACTCGTTTCTTGACTTTGTTTTCTGCTCGGTCTTAAACATCCATCCGACAAACGGAAGCTTTGAGAAGAATGGCAGGCCTGCTGTCACATCAGCCTCATCGACGACATAAATACCACCGATAACTGTTGTCTCGCCGTCCTTCACCAATATCTCTGTCTGAGCTTCCTTCTTGTCAATAGCCGGCTGCCCGTTTGATATGATCGACATGTTTGGTGAGTTCTTGCTCGCCTTTATTATCATCTTGATGCTCTTATCTGGTGTAATATGCGGCGTGACTGTCAGGTTCAGGTTCGCGTCAACAAATTCTGTCTCCCCGCCCGTATCACCGGTCGACTCGTAGGGAATCGCGGTACCCTGCTGTATCATCGCCTCGGTGTTATCCAGCGTTACGATCCTCGGGCTTGAGATGATCTTACCATCACCCGTCGTCTCCATAGCGGACAATCTCATGTCAAGCGAAACGGTGTTTGTAATATGCCCGAACGTAAAGCCTAAGGCGCCGCCGCTGCCCTGCGCGACATTAGCCGGCAGATCAACGATATAGTTACCAGTACCTGACGCGCCATTTACACCAAATGAGTTCGGGAAATTATACGGCAGGGCATTCCCGTAAGCCGGACTTGCGTTATAAGCGCCGCCCCACTGAACACCAAGCTGCCGTGTGAAGTTAGTGTTCGCCTAGACAATACGAGCCTCAATAAGCACCTGTTGTGTAACGCCGTCGAGCCTGTCAAGCAGGTTCGCAGCTTCGTCAACGTTCTCTTGGATATCTTTGATGATCAGTACGTTGGTGCGTTCGTCAACGCTTACAGACCCTCTCTCACTTAAGAACGGTTTGATCTGCTCTTGAAGGTCAGCAACATCGCCATAATTGATCGGCACTAACCTAAGCACCAATGGCTCCATATCCTTCAGCTCCTGCCGCTTTGCCTTTATCTCTTCAAGCTTCTCTTGCTTAACCTGCTTCAGGTTAGCTCTCCTTCGCTCCTCTTCCGCTTCTATCTTCGCCTTGGGCAGCACCAGGATAATGTTATCTTTCTTTAACATCCCTAAATCTTTTATATTTAAGATAACATCTAACGCCTGATCCCATGGAACCTCTGTAAGATGTACGCTGACCCTGCCTGATACCTCGTCGCTTGTGACAACGTTCAATCCGCTCACTTCAGAGATCAGGCGAAGGACATTGTGTATGTCAGCATCCTTAAAGTCCAGAGACATCTTAGCGCCAACGAACACCTTCTTCTCGACCTTAGGCTTTGCAACCTCCTCCATAGCCTTATACGCATCTTCTATCTCTTTTAATAAAAGAGCCTGGTCATCGGTCATATTTTCCGTATTGATACTTCTCGCAACTAATTGTGAAGGCTCAATGACAGTAAACCCTGCCCTTTCTGACTCCTCTTGCACCACTTCCTCGTCAAGTTCGCTGTCTGGCGCCTGCACCTCTTTTGTAATGACTTTCTCCCTGATTTTTTCAACTACATCATAAGGGTTCTCAACCTCTATTATAAGTTTATTGTCATCTTGAACAACATTGAACGGCACTTCCTCTTTAAGAGATATATCTAAAATAACATTATTACCAGAGCGCTTTGGCTTGATGTAAGTAATGTTACTTTGGAACTCGCTTGTATCCATAGGCCTTGAAAGCTTTATCGGCAGGCGAACGCTACTTAACTCAATAATTATCTTATTGCTTTCGCCCTCGCTCACTTCATAGCTTATCGCATTGTTTGTCGTTAAGATCACTTTTGACATGACCTCTTTATACGAGAAATCCAAAGCAGTTATAACAGCCTTATATTTACTTTAGCCTTCACTGTTAAAAGCCACTACAAGATTATCATCCTTGGACGCTAAAATATAATCAGGTAGTTTGTCGTTTTTTGACTGGAACACAAACCTTACTTTGTTCTTGTGCTCGGAGATCTTTATCGTCTCGACAGCATTAGATGCGACTACTATAGAATTTTCAGCTATCATGTTCTTTGCGTTCCATACATCTAATATGAGCCGTGTCGGCTGCGTCAGCTCAAGTGTCGTAAAGTCATCCAGACGACCGTCACCGGCGATTGTGATGTTAAGGGAACCTAACGCATCATCCACAGAGATGGTCTTTATCCGGGCACTGCCGTAATGGTCAGTTCTCAGGTCGCTATTGGTCAAGGCGGCTGTCCTGACCTTTGTCGTTTCTACCGCAGCTGCCGGTACGAACGCATCGTCTTGTACTTTACTGGATACCGGCTCGATTATCTCAAACGGCTTCATCTCCGGCACATCACCACTTTTTTTGACCTCTTCCTTTTTCAAAGAGAGCATGTTATCGATAACATTCCGAAATTCAATAGTCAACTCATTCTTATTTGGTATGACATTGTACTCGACATCCTTTACCATCGCAACAGAAAGGACAACCTTGTTTCTCCTGTCAGGCCTGCTTATACTAAGTTCGCTGACAATGTTGTCGCTTATAGTTTTAATGCCCTTTGCGGCATTCTTCCCAAAGTCAGCGTTGTAGACCTCAATATTAACCATTACCGGGTCTTTTTTCTTATAAACCGTATATTTTAATATATCTGAGCCTTTTATTGTTAGCTGCGATTTATCAGAATAAGTATCATACCTTATATCAGTGATCGTCATCCCCTGCCCCCCCTGGGAATCCGCTCTTATGTTTTTTGAACCGCAGGCGCTGATACTGACCCCTAATACTATTATAGCAAGAAAATATAAGGCCTGTTTTATTACGCCCCCTTTTCTTCTAAGAGTAGCTAAAAGGCTCATTATTTACTCTCCTTCCTCAATTTCAAGTGATAATGGGATTTCTTTAGTCACGATGTTACCCAAGAAATCCTGAATCTCTTCTGTTATAATTATTAAATTCGACGAGATATTAGATACCCTGCCAAAGTTCTTGCCTATTAATGTGCCTATCTTCAGGATGTAACCCTTACCGACAGGGTCCTCCACCATCGCGCGGCTCTTCAAACGATCCTTGCTTGTAATAATGCCGGTCAGCTTCAACTGAGTGATGTCATATCGCTGAAGCGGCGTCAAAGGAACAGTCTGTTGCTCTATCAGCTCCACTTTCTTCTTCTTGACGAAAGGCTTGAATGGATCCCTTTTCCCCTCAGTTACATAAACAAACTCCACTTTCACCTCTTCAGGCTCAAGCTTCTTCGCCGCCACTTTCTGGGTTTTTCTCTCACTTGCAGTCACCGGCGCTTTCTTCTGGACTTCTTGTTTCTCCTCACAGCCTGTCAGGAAAACGAAAAGCAACAAAAAGACGCCAATAATTTGAATTAAACTCTTTCTTCTTAAGTTTTTATTTATCGCCATATGTTATTTACCCATTTCTGAAGATTTCAAAAACTTAAACGTTGTAGCTACACATGAAGTATTCAGGATTATCTTCCCATTGACTTCCCGCGGCTCTACCATGATTATATTTGTAATATTGATTATTCTCTTTAACTTGCTGACCTTGTAAAAGAACATAGCCACATCCAGATAAGTACCCTTAAGTAATATTTTAACCGGCACTTCAGCGTAAAACTCCCTTGGCACTTCAGAAAGCGGTTTAAAGAGCAGGAACTCCAGCCCTGACTCCTCACCCTGCTTATTGACATTAGATAAGAGCGAATCTATCTCCTTTGAATCAGGCAACTGCTGCAACGCCTCGGTAAACCTGATCTGCAACTTCTCTACCTGCTCCTTGTAGTTCTCGAGATCATCAGCGATCGCTTTCAACGAGGCTCGCTCACTTAGCACTTTGTCATACTGCCCATTCTTGACACCAATCTCCTCCACTAATTTCGTATAAACCATGAAGTAGTAAAGAGACTAGATAATAACCGAAAGCACGACTAATATCGAAATCTTCCTGGAAAGTGATAGCTTATTAATGGTATTTATGTCTATCGCCATTTTATCCCTCTTCTATTGACCTTTAATGCTTGATAGATCAATGATGCATGATAATTTGAAGCTTGTAAGCTTATATGCATTAAATTCATACTGCTTCGTCTGTATCAGCTCGACTCTCGCAAAACGCGGCGAATTCTTAAGCGATGTGAAAAATATCGCAATAGTCTCGTTATCAAGCGCGACACCCTCGATATCGACCTTGTTACCGACCTGCTTTAACTTCTCAAGCCACATCTTCTCTGGTATCATCTGACTGAACATATCCAATATCAACACAGGCCCTGTTTTGTTCTTGCTTAAAGTATCAATTATATTAAGCTTCTCTAACAGTTCCCGCTTCTTCTTCTTAAAGTCGTCAACCTCGCCGGTCTTCCTCTTAAGGCTCTCTATCTCGGCATTGACCATCGTAATACGTTCTTCTACGTCATTGATTTCATTGTTGATGGAGATATGCACATAAGCGATGCCGGAAAAAACAGCTACTAATACGAGCATCAGAACCGATATCTGCTGTCTTATACTCTCCTTCTTCTGGGCAGCCCTTACAGGCAATAAGTTAATTTTTATCATTATTTATCTCTTGCCCTCCTTAATGCTAACCCGACGCCGACAGCGGCAAGCGGCGCGATCTCCCTGATATAATCAGGGTCAAAGTACCTTTCGTTCACTGTAATATTATTAAATGGATTCAGGAATTCAACAGGTATACCCACTTTATCCTCTAATGTATCGGTAAAACCATTTACCTTCGAGCAGCCGCCGCAAACATATATCCTTGTTATCTGGTCGGTCGCGCTTGTCGCGGCAAAGAAATTCAATGACCGCTGTATCTCATTCGCGACACTGTCTGAGACTCTTCTCATTATGTTATCGACATCCGCGCGGCTGATACCAGCTATATCCTCACCAAGCTTGAGCGTCTCCGCATCCTCATAACTGACACTGAACTGCTTTTGCAACTCCTCTGTAAACTGGTTGCCGCCCATCGAGATATCACGCGTAAAAGCGGAGACCCCGCTCTTTAAGATGTTAATGTTCATCATGCTGGCGCCGATATTGATCAGGGTGATAACCTCACCCTCCTCTATCTGGTAGTTCACCTCGAACATGTTCTCTATCGCGAATGAATCCACATCCACGACAACCGGTGTCAATCCCACCTGATTAAAGAGCGTGATGTAATCGTTTATCATATCCTTCTTGACCGCGACTAAGAGCACCTCCATCTGACCCTGCTCCTCTGAAGCGCTGCCGGTCATTATCTGGAAGTCAAGGTTGACGTCGTTGATATCAAACGGGATAAACTGCTCAGCTTCCCACTGTATCGACTCCGCAAGCTCATCATCGGTCATTATCGGTAAGTTGATCTTCTTTATGATGACCGAGTGCCCCGAGACTGACGCCACCACGTCCTTCACCTTCACTTTCAAATTCGTGATAAGGCTGCTGATAGCATCCGCAATAGCGCCAGAGTCCATTATCGCCCCGTCAACTATCGCCTCCGCGGTTAAAGGAGCGACACCGAAGTTCTTTAACTGATAACCGCGCTTTGTCTCCTTGAGCTCGACCAACTTTACAGAACTTGAACCTATGTCTATCCCTACCGCATCTTTCTTCTTAGAAAACATCCATTTTCTCCAACGTTTTTTTGCCGCTACAACGCCTTCGCTAATCACCTGATTTAAGATTATACAAAGCTTTCTAAATTACAAGTTCCTTTTTAATATAATTGGTATATTACCCCTTAATAACCGCTCATTTAGTACAGTAACAAATATTTACTTTTTAAAGACCTTCTCCTTGTCTGAAATCATAAATCCAAGGGCCTGCAATAACTTACGCTTCGTCGCCATCCGGCAACTCTTACCGCTCTCAACCCTGCCCAGCGTGATCACAGAGATTCCGGCTTTCCTCGCAAGTTCAGCTTTACTCATCAATAACTCTTCCCTTAGCTCCTTGACTCTGTTTTGCAATTCGCACTCCCTTTCTTTAAAATGTATTGCAAATATTATAAAGTTTGTCAAGAGTTTATTTAATATTTAATTAAATTTATATATAATTATATGAAAACTATAC
>JAJRZU010000142.1 GCA_024275075.1 Deltaproteobacteria bacterium
GCTCGTGTTCAGGGGGAAGATAAGCAGGCCGCGCAATTTTTTAAACCCGGGCGCGTTTGATTATGTTAGGTACCTGAATTCCAAGGGTATCTATGCTACAAGCGGCATCTACAGAGACAAGAAGATAATCTCGATCGAGAATTGGTACAAAAAGGGCGCTTTTTACTATATCCACAAGCTAAGGAGGCGGGTCAACGATTTCATCTACTCGCGCGGGTTTTCTGTTAATAAGCATATCGTATCCGCACTCCTGTTCGGGAACTCCAGGCAGATCAACCGCTACGCGCACGAGCTCTTCTTGAAGACCGGTACCTCGCACATCCTCGCGATATCGGGTATGCACATGGGGGTGATATCGCTCTTCATCTATTTCCTGTCGATATTTACGCTAAGGATGAGCGAGCGGCTGACGCTCAGGTTCAACATAATCAAGATGTCGTACCTTATCACGCTGATTTTTCTCATCTTATACTCATTACTGATCGGGATGAGGGTCTCATCGGTGAGAGCCGTTATCATGATCGGGGTCTACATATTATCGATACTGTTTGATCGAGCGCAAAGCACGTTAAGGACGATGTTCGTCGCGGCGTTCATCATCCTCTTGATATACCCCGCGTCACTTTTTGACGTCTCGTTCATGCTCTCTTTTTCCGCCGTATTCGCGATACTGTACTTTTACCAGAAGCTGAATCTGCGATTTGAAAATTATTTCAGCGGGCAGGCCGATAAAAACTACTTCAAGAACCGGTTCACCCTCATATCACTGCTAAAGTACCCGGTGCTGGTACTGGCGCTCTCGATCGTTATCAATCTTATCATACTGCCGATTATACTTTATAATTTCAACTATATATCGCTGACGTCACCGCTCATCAACGCGATAGTCATACCGATATACAGCATATTCATCATACCGGTCAATTTCATAATATTCGTGCTTTCGCTCCTCGCACCGGCCGCCGCCGCGTTTACTTTGCATATCAATGAATATGTGATACATATTTCGTACCTTCTCCTGAAATACCTTGATAAGTACGTAAACTATTCTGCGTACACTGTCACACCGTCGATGATAGAGATAATCCTTTATTACGGCTTGATATTCAGCCTGTTCGCGTTCAGGCGAAACCGCTATAAGTTCACGGCGTTTGCCTGCGCAGTACTGTTAGCCGCAAGCGTCTTTTATAATGAACTGGGCGTCGAAAAACACATGGCGCTTACCGTCAACTTCCTTGACGTATCACAGGGTGAATCGATTTACATTCAGTTCCCGAACGGTGAGAATATGCTGATAGATGGCGGCGGGTTCAGAAACAGCAGCAGTTTTGATACCGGTAAGGACGTCGTCGCGAAGTTTTTGTGGAAAAAGAGGATACGCCGCCTGAACTATATCGTCAGCACGCACCCGCACCCTGACCATTTCAAGGGGCTCTTCTTTTTGGCAGAGCATTTTGACCCCGACGATATTTTTATCGGCCGGTATGATTATGATAATAAAGCGTATAAACGGTTCGTAAATAAATTCCTCGATTCCGTCCGGTACGTAAACGCGACTAACCAGAGCATGATGATCGGCGGCGCTATCGTGAAGTTCTTCAATTATGACTATACAGGGCAGTTGACGAATAACAAGGAGGTCAACCGCTCGGCGCTTGTTGTCATGCTTGAATACGGCGGAAGGAGGATACTGTTCACGTCAGATATCGATACTGCCGTTGAAGATCGCTTGATCGGGCAGGGGTTCGATCTGAAGTGCGATCTTTTGAAAGTCGCCCATCACGGGAGCAAGTATTCGTCATCCGAGCGGTTCCTGCAGGCGGCCGACCCGGATTACGCAGTGATCAGCGCGGGTTATAACAACTATTTCAACCTGCCGTCAGATGTGATTCTCGACAGGTTGACCGATAGAAGCATCAGTATTTATCGTACGGATTCAGGTGGCATGATAACCGCCAGGATAGCTGGTAAGAGGATTAAACTCTCGACTTTTATCAAATAACGAATCGTGCGGCGGTCACATGAGCTTATCGCTACCGGCGGCGCATTTGGTGATGATCTTATACAAAAGCGCCTTTATCTCGTCATTATCGTACAGCTTCTCCCGGTTCTCAACGATCACGCGCCCGGTCTTGTCGATGAGCACCCTCTTTGGAAGTGCATAGTCAGCCG
The DNA here is from genome assembly GCA_024275075.1 of Deltaproteobacteria bacterium. Lineage (GTDB taxonomy): Bacteria > Desulfobacterota > JAJRXV01 > JAJRXV01 > JAJRXV01 > JAJRZU01. Next base: position 2,173 of record JAJRZU010000142.1, read on the forward strand.
CGCTCACATACTGCTTTTTCTTTGAAGGGCGGAATTCCGGGCTGCTCTTCTTGACCCAGATCTGCGGAAACGTTATATTGTTTTTATAAATATAACTCACCGCGCTCTCATAAGGGAGCGCCCACTCGCAGACCAAACCAAAATACGCGACATCCTGGAATGTACCCTCGGAGAAGAACTCCTCGATGACCTTCATAGACTCCGTGCAGCTTTGGCAGTATCCCGCCCAGAACTCGATTATCACGCACTTCTTACCGATATAATCAGACATCTTGATCTTCTTACCGGTGAGCAGGGTAAACGTATATCCGCTGACATCGGTGCCGACAGTGAATATCTGGATAGCTGACGCGTCATTGCAATGAAATGAGACAGCGGCGAAGAACAATAATGAGACGCATATTTTTTTTAAACATTTCATGGGATTGACCTGAGTGTTAATCGAAATATTAATTACATTGTAGCATATTTGCAGGTTGTTGTATACATTATTAATGTTATAATATTATCAGATTACTTTCTGGTTTTAGTTAAGAGCTTGACATTATGGAAATAATTATTTAAGTTGAATAAATATGTATAAAGTTCATTTCAAACAAAAC
>JAJRZU010000143.1 GCA_024275075.1 Deltaproteobacteria bacterium
GAAAAATAAGAATTGAATTTTTTCATCGGATAAGTTATATTGCAATGAATATTCAATGGGCGCCTGTTTATTTCACAGGTTTTATTCCCCTCAGCTTTTTACAGTGCAGTGTAGCCCATTAAAAGAAGAGGGAGCGTAACGCTCCACCAGATAGTGCGATAGCTTTGCAGGTAATAAACATTATTGATAATTCAAACCATGTTGTTGAGTTCCATCATAGGAGGATAGATGAAGATCATACATAAAGACGATGTTGCACCGGTGCAGGTGCAGCATGACGGTGTGAAAGGTGTGACGATAAGAGCGATGATAACGGACAAGGATGGCGCCGGGAACTTCGCGCTACGGGTATTCGATGTCGAGCCGTCTGGCAACACTCCGTTCCATACACACTCCTGGGAACACGAGGTATACATCCTCTCTGGTTCTGGTAATGTAAGGCGGGAAAGCGATGATGTCAAGGTTTCGGCCGGTACCGCTATATTTATCGAGCCGAATGAGAAGCACAGCTTTGTCGCCGGTGATGACGGGCTCTCTTTTATATGCGTTATACCGGCAGAGCAGAAATGCTGTGCAGGTAAGTGATCCCTTAGGTACCGATGAACAGTTCTGATTATGTAAAGAAAAAGATGTATAGCGAGCAGAAGGGACCGGGCTTCAAGAGGCTGTTTTCTCCGCTGTATTTACTCTCACAGCTATATGGCCTCGCGGTTAAACTGCGCTACCTTTTGTATAAGAAAGGGATTCTGCAGGAGCGGGCGATCGACTCCTATGTGATATCCGTCGGTAATATAGTCGTTGGCGGCACGGGCAAGACGCCTACGGTGATTTATGTCGCCAAGTTATTGCAATCAAATGGTTATAAGGTCTGTGTATTAAGCAGGGGCTACAAGGGGAAGAACACCAGTAAGTACCTGGAAGTCTCTAACGAGAAAGAGGTGCTCACCGATCACATAACCGCCGGTGACGAGCCGTACCTGTTAGCGCACAAATTAAAGGGTATCCCCGTGGTGGTCGGTAAGAACCGCTACATCGCCGGTCAGTATGCAGTCGAGAAGTTCCGGCCGGATGTATGTATTATGGATGACGGGTTTTCGCACATCAAATTGAAAAGGGACCTTGAGATCGTCACTTTCGACGGCAACTCAGGTTTTGGGAACGGTAGCCTTTTACCCGACGGGATCCTGCGGGAACCGGTAACCGCGCTTGACCGGGCGGATATTGTGCTTATCAACAAGGGTGTGAAGAAGAGCAAGGAGATAATCGCGCGGGTCTCCGGTCTTAAGTGCAAGGATAAACTGTTCTTTTGCAGTTATGACACTGTCGCTCTAAACAGTTGGATGGGTGGGGTAAAGAGTACGAATTACATCTCTGGCAAGAAGATCCTCCTCTTCTCCGCGTTGGCGAACTCGAACTACTTTTATGAGATAATATCCCGTTTGGGTGGTAGTATATGTGACCAGCTCGAGTTCCAGGATCACCATGACTACAGCATCGATGATTACTTCAAAATAGTGAAGGCGGCATACGATTCAAGCGCGGATCTTATCATAACGACGGAAAAAGACATTGTAAAGTTTGACAGGGAATGGGGGAAGAACAGTAATATCAACATATTCAGCCTTGATATCATGTTAAAGCCTCTTGCGTATAATGAAATAACCGAAAAAAATAGGGTATGGCAAAGAATAAAAAAAACAAGCATTTAGACTATATAGCATATCTTTTATTTGTTTTAATACTGTTTCTTCTAAGGAAACTCCCCTCGAAGTTTTCAAAGCGGTTATGTATTAAGCTTGGTAAGGCTGTCTATCAGCTTGATAAGCGGCATCGTGAAATCGCATTGAAGAACCTTAGGTTAGCGTTCCAGCAAAAGAGCGACAGCGAGATTCGCGATATATCTCATAAGGTATTTGAGAATCTGGGCAGGACTTTATATGATTACGCTGTGCTGCCGGCCATCAATAAGAATAACTTTAGGGACTATATTGAGTATGAGGGTGTTTCGCA
>JAJRZU010000144.1 GCA_024275075.1 Deltaproteobacteria bacterium
AATGACAAAAGGGCAGGGCGCCTGTACTTGCGCGGGAATGCCCGACGTTTAACATTGACATTTTTGTGCGTATTGCTATAATCAGCACAAGGAGGCAATATTGAAATCAAAGAAACATCCATATTTTATCGCACTGTTGTTATCGGTTGCATCCATCTTCATCCATTGTGCGTCTTTCGCGGAGTTTGAAAACACTTACGGCGGCTCTGGTGACGATACAGCACGCTGTACCATCCGCACCACCGACGGCGGTTACGCCTTACTGGGCTCCACGAGCTCCTACGGCACCGGTTTGGACGACATGTACCTCATCAAAACCGACGTGGACGGGGTGCAGGTCTGGCATAACACATTCGGCGGGCTTAACATCGACCGCGGCTATGCTGTGGTGCAGGACGCCGACGGCGGTTACACGCTCTTTGGCGATACATACTCATTCGGCTCTGGTGACTGCGACATGTACCTCGTGAAGACGGACTCTAACGGAAATGAGCTGTGGAAGCAGACGTATGGCGGTTCAAGCGCGGATCATGGCCGCTCCGTACAGCACACATCAGACGGCGGATATATACTTTTTGGGCACACCTCATCATTTACCGCCTCGTCTTTGATGTACCTCGTTAAAACCGATTCCAGCGGGAATGTGCAATGGGAGCGGACGTTCGGCGGTTTGGGTGACGAGTACGGCAAGAAGGTACTTATCGCTTCAGACGGCGGCTATGTGCTGTTAGGCGACACAAACTCCTTCGGGCTTGGGTACCAGATATACCTCGTGAAGACGGACTCGGACGGAAATGAGGTGTGGAAGCAGACGTTCGGCGGGTTAGGCGATGAATACAGCGGATCGTTCTGGTATACATCAGATGGCGGGTACATCCTGACCGGTCAGACCGGTTCTGGTACTGCCGGCGGGACGGACGTATATCTTGTGAAGACGGACAGTAACGGCGCTCAGCAGTGGTACAGCAATTTTGGTGACGCGTCTGATGACGTCGGTAATGATGTACGCCAGACGCCCGATGGCGAGTACGTGGTAGTCGGGCGGACGGGTAACCCTCTTGCGCCCGTGACTACAGGCGGCGATGTCTCAGTCACCGCGGCAGGAGGTAGCGACCTATTCGTACTAAGGGCGGATGCCGCCGGAAACGAGCTCTGGAACGCTGTATTCGGCGGGACAGGTGATGATGAAGGTTTCTCGGCGTTGTACACCTCGAGCGGCGGATATATATTATCTGGCAACACCTCTTCTGCGGGCGCCGGCGGGGACGATGTATATTTTATCAGCGCCGGGGCATATTATTACAAAGACGCGGACGGTGACACTTTCGGTGATCCGAACGATTATATGTCGCACATCAGCCAGCCCACAGGGTATGTCACGGATAACAGCGACTGCGACGACACCGATGCGTTGATCAACCCGAACGGGATCGAGATTCCCGGTGACGGTATCGATCAGGACTGCAACGGGTCTGACCTGATCACTTTTTACAGGGATTTAGACGGCGACGGATACGGCGACCCTGACAATTTCGTAACGGTCACCAGCCAGCCGGGCGCGGGGTATGTTACGAATAGCGGTGACTGCAATGATAACGATCCGGCAGTCAACCCCGATGCCGAAGAGGTTGCAAATGACGGTATCGATCAGGACTGCGACGGGTCTGACCTTGTTCTCACCGATGATTTTGGTGACGACGCGGCCACGTCACTGCCGGTAACCGTCGAGACTATCATTAATGGCGAGATAGAAGTGACTGGTGACGTCGATTGGTTGAATTTCCAGGCCGACGCCGGAACCGAGTACACGATCGAGACCACACTGGGCGCTACCAACGCCCCGGCGGCGCTGCTCTTTATCGCGACGACGGATACGCATATATACCTGTATGACACAGACGGCGCTACCATGATAATAGACGATGATGACAGCGGTGAGGGGTATGCGTCCAAGATCGTCTGGAGCTGCGTGACGGCGGGTACGTATTACGTCAAGGTGACCGGTTACACCGGTACCTACTCTGTGCTGATATCGGCGGCGGTACCGATTGATACCAGTAATGGCGGCGATACCGGTGACAGCGGCGGCGGCGATACCGGTGACAGCGGCGGCGGCGATACCGGCACTGATGGTGGTACCACCGACGATACTACCTCAGGCGGCGGTACGGATACAGACCCTGCCGGTGATGATAATGTTACCCCTGACGACACAACGGATAGCGGTAGTGATACCGGCGATGCGGGCGGCGCCACAGCTGCCGATGGTGGAAGCGCCCCGGGCGGGCAGTCTATCTATGAGTGCTTCATTGCGGAAGCGTCGTATAATAAAACGAATAACAGCGCGATTTTACAGATACTGTTTGATTTTACAAACTCGATCCACAGCAGATAAAGCCCTGCACTCAGGCTTGCCTGTTTTTAGGGTTTAATGCCTCGCAACTTTGATGCGGGGTAGTTCATTAGACTTTTTAGTTCCCTTAATATTTGAAATTAAAGTCTTTTGTCACTCCGGCTTTCTTTAGCAGAGCGATCGTATGATTAAAATCATCTTTTGTCGTCTTGATATAGCCCTGGATATTTAGAGAATCCTTTGCCGCCGTGGCTTTAGCAGACGTATCGTCCTTCAGGCCAAGCAGTATCTCAGAGACCTTACCCGAAATTTCCGTATCCACCGTTTTCGATACTATCATGGTGCCGTTTGGGTTCTCCCCGGTATCCTTCCCGATCTCCTTGAGCTCTGCATACTTGCTTTTCTCTTTGTCCCAGACGCGGTTCTTGACGATCGCGACATCAGCGCGGCCTTTGTTCAACGCGGCTATCGCGGCGCCGTGAGAAGCGGCTTTCTTGATATCGATACCGGTGACATCCGTGCCGGTGACCGACCGGAAATAGAACTCCCCTGAAGAAGCGAGGCTGCAAAAGATGACTTTCTTATCCTTGAAATAAGCGGCGGAACCATCAAATTGCGGCGCGCCCTTTTTTGCTATGATAACAGCCCAATATGTGCTCGTACCGCTCTTTGACAAGGGGCGCACCAGCGGAGCCGCGAGATCCTTTATTATCATTGTGCCGGCTATGCCAGAGCCGCTGAACATCGCGTCCACCTTGCCTTTTGCGAACATCTTCGCGGCAGTCGGGTAATCCTTGGCCACAACAAATTTCGCGCTTACCCCTTTTTCTGACAGGTAATCCAAAAGAGGCTTGAATTTCTTGGCGGCTCCGGGCTTGTCCTGCATTATGGCGACCTTAAAGTCCGCCGCGAAAGCCGCACCAGAGATAAAAACCGCTGTCAGGACTAAGGATAATAACGTTACAAAAACTACTTTTCTGATACTCATGACCAACCTCCTCTTTAAATGAAATAGTAAATAAATCGGTGACTATACTTTATATTTACTGATATACTCGCTTAATGTAGTCGCTAATTCTGACAGCTTTGTGGTGGATGTCGCCACCTCCTCAGAAATCGAGGATAGCTGTTCGGCGGCGGATGAATTATTCTCGGCTATATCGTTCAATGTATTTGACATATCGGTAACAAGATCGATCTTTTTGTTCTGGTTATCGGTGAACTTGGATGTGCTGTTAATAATTGATATCATTTCACTGATAAAGTCCGTTATCTTCGTTAGCGCCTCATTCGTTTCCCGCGCGATCTTGATCCCCATGGAAACGCTTATATTACTCTGTTCCACTAACTTGATGATCTCCTTTGTCGATTCAGATGATTTTTCCGCGAGTTTCCGTACCTCGTCAGCAACGACGGCAAACCCTTTTCCCTGTTCACCCGCTTTCGCCGCCTCTATAGCCGCATTTAAGGCCAGCAGATTGGTCTGCCCTGATATCTCGGTAATCACATCGATAATCGTTTGGATCTGTTTGGAACTTGACTCGATGTTTAAGATGCCCGTTATCGTGTTATCAACCGCGGTACTGCCTTCCGCGGCGGCCAAGTTCGTTTGCTGAATAATGTCAGATGCTTTTTGAGTGCCTGCCAGGATGCTGCCCGCCAACTCGCCAAGCTCCTTTAGGGCGTCATTTGATTTACTTATTTCATTTACCTGAATAGCGGCGTCAGAGGACATCTTCTGGCTCGATGCCGCCATCTGCTCCGTACTCTCTGATATCTGCTCGGCGGAAGACGATACTTCTAACGACAACTGTTGAGTCTTTGTTATAAAATCGGACAAAGACGCTTTCATCTTGTTTAATGATGCGGATAAATCCGCTATTTCGTCACTGGAGTCTATCTTTATCTCTTCAATTAAGAGGTCATGGTTCGCGATGGAATCCGCCGCTTTTACAACACTGTTTATCGAGCTGATTATCTCCTTTGTCACAGAGTAGATGATCGCTATTATGATAAATGTGCATACAATAACTACGATGATATTGGCGACGAGGATGAACCGCTTGACAGAGAGGTTCGGGGTGATGTCAACCCCGACCCCGATGAACCCCAGCCCCCCATTGATCGCTCTATAGGCGAATTTGTACGGGGTATCATTTACCCTGACATTATCGAAATATATATCATGCTCTGTCTGAAATATTGATGTATTAAGCGCCGGTTCGATAAGCGTCGAGGTAAACACCTTTTGCTTATTGACTATCTGTATCTCATATCGGTTCATGCCGGCGGCTTTCAGCTCATTCAGGAATACATTGTCAATGTGCTTTATGAAGATGATCGCACCGATCACTACCTCCTCATCAAGTAGCGATACATCAAGAACCGGCCCTGCGGCTATGATGGAGATACCATTATGTTCCCTTAATAAGTCAGCGTTGATCAACCTTGACAGGGCTTCCTCGTGATTCTTGACCTCAGTGGCTCTGACGATCTCATCAAGTATCTTGTATGGGAGTACATCCCCGCGTTCAGATGAGTCGCTACGCAAAAGCGTCTTTCTCTCCATATCGACAATAATTATCTCATTAACGTCGCTGATAGTGAGCAGATCGCTGATGAACAGGTTAAGCGGTTCTTCATCGCCGTCTGTAAAATATGTGTACCCCTCAAACAACTCCTGCTGGATCGAGGTCAGCTTCACGCTACCCTTCAACTCTTTCATGTGAGCTAAAATATCACTGTAAAAGATATCGGCCTTTGAACCGATAAAATCGTCCTCGTTTTTGTTAAGCGCACCGGTTACCAATACGATGACAATAACACCAAATATTACGAAAGAGAGTGTGATTATTATCGCGGGTATCACCAAAAGCTTAGTCTTTAACCGGGCATCTTTTAGAATATTAAGTGACATCAATACCTTTGACAAATAAATATAATTTACTTGATTTACCAGCGTACCAGCTTATTTTATTTTATATAAGCTTACAAAACTTTTCCCTGTTGTCAAATTTTAATTAGTGACATTTATGCCTCTGGTTAAAATAATTACCTAATTTTCATA
>JAJRZU010000145.1 GCA_024275075.1 Deltaproteobacteria bacterium
AACGTATTTGCTATAATGCAGGGCGTCTGTATTGTATTGCTTATCAAAAAAAACGGCCTGAAAAAGAGAGTCCTTCGGGCTGATCTTTATGGTAAGAGGGATGTAAAATATGACTGGCTTTTGAATCATGATAAAAATAACACAAATTGGGTTGAACTGAAACCGCAGCCTGAATTTTACCTCTTTAATGAAAGGGATTATGAGTTAGAGAAAAAATACAATATATTTAGTAAGATAACTAAAATATTCCCTGTCAATTCAGTTGGTATAGTCACATCAAGGGATAAGTTTGTGATAGATTTCGACAAAAAAAGGTTAAAACGAAGGATAGATGAGTTTCGCGACCCGAAACTGACTGATGAATGGTTGAAACGAACTTACGAGCTGAATATGAACGGCGAAAAGGATTTGAAGAAAATAAGGGAAATATTATATAAAAATGATCTTGCGGATATTAAGTACATAAAAGTCCTTTACAGACCTTTTGACATCCGCTGGCTGTACTATCACCCGCAATTGGTGGAGCGTACCCGCTCGGAAATCATGCGTCACATGATGGCAGGGGAGAATCTGGGGTTGCTCACATCGCGACAGATGGACAAATCAGGGAATAGAACTGTATTTATCAGTAATAATATTGTAGACGCACACGCTATAACTTCTGCAGTGTCAATATCATACCTCTTTCCCCTCTACCTTTACCCTGACACAGACAAAAGTGACCTGTTCAGCATGTTCGAAGGCGGTGAGCGTGTACCGAATATCGATAAGGGCTTCTATAAATCGCTCACGGCTGCATACGGTACAAAGCCGTCGCCCGAGGAGATTTTACATTACGTGTACGCCATAATGTATTCTAATATTTATAGAAAGAAGTACGCACAGTTCCTGAAGACCGATTTCCCGCGGATACCGTTTGCGAAAGACCGCGCGCTCTTCGTAAAGCTCGGTGAACTCGGTAGGGAGCTCACAGCGCTGCACCTTCTAACGTCAAATAAGCTAAACAGGCCAATATCAAAATTCTTTGGTGAGGGGAGCTGTCGGCTTGGTAAGACAAAAAAAGAGTGCCGCAACTATAAGCCTGAGGAAATGCGTGTATATATCAACACAGAGATGCAGTATTTCGACGGTATAGAGCCTGAGGTCTGGTGGTACAGGGTCGGCGGTTACCAGGTGCTCGACAAGTGGCTTGATAGTCATAAGGAGAGGGTATTAACGCTGGATGAGACCAAAACATTTAGTATGATAGTAACCGCTTTGAGTGAGACGATACAATTACAAAAAGAGATAGATGCGATTTTCCCGCGGGTGGAAGAGGATCTATTGCAGGGACTGTAGATGGAAAAAGCGTCTGATTTTCTGGTGATAGGTAGCGGCATAGCGGGGCTTAGCTTTGCGCTTAGCGTGGCGAGCCGCGGTACGGTGAGGCTCATCACCAAAAGGGATAAGCGCGAGTCGAACACGAAGTACGCGCAGGGCGGCATCGCGTCTGTCTTCTCGAAGGATGATTCCTTTGAGGAGCATATCAATGATACTATCGCGGCGGGCGCCGGTCTGTGCCATGAGGATGTCGTGGAATTTGTCGTGAAAGAGGGGCCTGAGTGCGTAAAGGAGCTGATCCGCTGGGGCGTTGAGTTTTCGTTCGACGACAAGAACCACATCGCGCTCGGCAGGGAAGGCGGCCACTCGCGCAGGCGCATCGTACACGTCAAGGACGTGACGGGCAGTATCGTTGAGGATGCCCTGATCCAGCAGGTGGACGCGCACCAGAACATCAAAGTATACGAAAACCACATCGCGGTCGATCTGATAACACTCAAGAAACTGCTAAAAGCGGATACCAGAGCTGACAGGTGCCTCGGCGCCTATGCGCTTGACACCGATACCGGTGAGGTGCACTCCTTCCTGGCGAAAAAAACGCTCCTTGCGACCGGCGGGGCGGGTAAGGCGTATCTGTATACGAGCAACCCGGATGTCGCTACCGGTGACGGGATCGCGATGGCGTACCGTGCGGGGGCGTATATCGCTAACATGGAGTTTTTCCAGTTCCACCCGACGTGCCTGTACCACCCGAAAGCGAAATCGTTTTTGATATCAGAGGCTTTGCGCGGTGAGGGGGGCGTGCTCCGGTTGATAAACGGTGAGCCTTTCATGGAGCGCTACCACCGTATGAAGTCGCTTGCCCCGCGTGACGTGACCGCGCGCGCGATAGACAGCGAGATGAAGAAGAACGGCGATGAACACGTGTACCTGGATATGACCGGTATAAGGCCGGCTTTCCTGAAGGAGCGGTTCCCGAATATCCACGGCGTCTGTATGCGCTACGGCATCGATATGGCTGCCGAACCGATACCGGTAGTGCCAGCGGCGCACTATATGTGCGGCGGTATCGTCGTGGACGATTATGGCGAGACGAGCATCAAGTCGCTGTTTGTATGCGGGGAGTCGGCTTTTACCGGTCTTCACGGCGCAAACCGGCTCGCGTCGAACTCACTGTTAGAGGCGCTGGTCTTCGCGAGCAGGATATCTAATAAAGCGTCTGGGGATATACTGCATGAGAAGGTCAGAAGATACGACATACCGCTTTGGGATGTCGGTAGCGCGGTAAACAGCGATGAGGCGATAGTCGTTTCGCACAACTGGGACGAGATAAGGCGTCTGATGTGGAATTATGTCGGCATTGTGCGGTCAAATAAGCGGCTCATAAGGGCGAAAAAGAGGATACAGAACCTACAGGATGAGATCAAGGAGTACTACTGGGACTTTTTGATAACGTCTGACCTTGTCGAGCTGAGAAATATCGCGACAGTCGCCGAGATAATCGTCGAATCCGCGATTATGCGTAAGGAGAGCCGCGGCCTGCACTATAATATCGATTACCCCGCGGCTGACGACGCTCATTTCATGAAAGATACATTGATAAAGGTGTGACGGCAGTAAATATTTTATGGATCGGGAACTGGTAGCACCAAACAATGAATTATCCAGTCTATTAACAGTAGACAATAATAATTTAATGTGATATAATATTATATGATTTAGCAAGTGTGTGTTATAATCGCCATTCAGTTTATAACATTGTTTTATAGCGCGTTATATTTTAGTGCAACAAAACTGGTAAAAGTCAGTATATAATAAGTAGAACGATGTAATTTGTTCATGATTTATCATTTTTTTAATGATCTTTAATTAAGGGATAAAAGCCAGCGGGGGGGAAGAACGATGAAATTACGCTTATATGGGAAGCTGTTAGTATTTTTAAGCCTTTTTTTCATTTTACTCGCATTCATATTATTTGTCATCAACCTTGATGTTAAAAATGTATACGCGACGAAGAGTATTATAGGTAGCGCGCACGACCTTACGCCTTCAGGGCCGGGCGGTCAGGGCTTTCTGCCCGGGCCGTGTAAAGAGTGTCATCTGCCGCACAATTCTTATGACATCAGGTTATGGTCTAACACTGTAAGCATTACGCCCGCATGGACAAATGAAATGCGCAGATTATGCCTTGACTGTCACGGGTATGACGACATACTGACAGACCTCCCGTTTTTGCCGGGCGTAACATGGGGGACGTTCGGCGCGAACCCGCCAAGGATCACCAACAAAAACGGTACAAAGAGCTGGGGGGTAACTTACGACGCCGATTTCCACACCGGTTCAGAGGTATGCGACCAGTGCCACCTGCATGCGAACGCTTTCGAGGCGTCATGTGATTTGTGTCACAGCTTATGCCGCGAGGATGTGTTAGGCGACTGGGGCTACGGCGCCCCTGACTATCCAAACGCAGGGCCCGGCGTCATGGGGGATATATGTAACGCATGCCATAAACCCTCTTCTGGCGGCGGCGGCGGCGGCGGCATGGGCGGCGGCGGCGGCGGCATGGCTCACGATGGGCTGTGTACCAGCGGCGGCCTGCGCGCTAACAGCCACGACGCTCATGTAGTCAACAGCCACTTAGCCTGCGGATACTGTCATGCTGATACAATGTCTTCAACGGATTTTGACCCGTCTGACGGCTGGTCGTTCGCTGATCCTTCCTCCCACATGGTAACGCAGCCTGACTGCTCACCCGTCTGCCAGAAGATTGGCGGCAGTGGTATGGCTCCGCATTATTTAGAGGTTGTAAGTTTTATCCCTGAATACTACGCTTTTGGTTATAACAGTAGTGTCGCTTATGACTCGGCGGCTGGCAAGATGAGGTGTTTCAAGTCATGCCATGGTACATATACGTTAGCGGAAGAGGCATCCGCCCCTCAGTGGGGCGGTTCAATGGCTGGCGGCTGTTTCACATGCCACGACGGAGCTGAAGAAACGCTTGATACGAACCCGGGTTTTGTTCGTCCGCAGGAGACGCCGGACAGTTTTCCCGCGAGGATCGACAAGACGCAGTATGAGTCATTAGGTCACGGTCTGGCAAATACATCTACATATAACAGCGGTAATACCGGCGCTGGTTTTACAGATTATTCGGCGAGCCAGACCTCCCCGGGATGTCTCTCAAACGATCCGGATAACCCTGTTGACGGATGTCATTCGGAGTTAGCTCAGCACTTTCCGTCCAAGGATCCGTTGAACCCTTACCGGCTGGTGACAAACGCGACAGATAACTATCCGACGGATACGGACGCGCTTTGTAAATACTGCCATGACGGTATAACCGCGGTAGCCGCGGAGTCGCACACGAAAAACGTGACGGGTTCTACTCTGACCTGGGGCATAACGCCCAAATGTGTGGATTGTCACGACCCTCACGGCGACACCAGTGATTTTATGGTAAAGTATGCGATATCACGTGATTACGGTAGCACGGTTTACGGGTCTCCCGCCCTTAGCGACTCATCGCCGAATATGGGCGCTACTCAGGCCGACAGGAACCTGATGGTGCCCGTCACTTTCACCCTGACGATACACGGATATGCAGGCGCTCCGGGCGAAGCAGGCGATTACTATAACTTAGACGCCGACGGGGTGAACGTAATCTGCCAGATATGTCATACGCAGAATCTTGTATATAACAATATAGAGACTGCCGGCGAAGTAACGGTACACAGCAATAACCTTGATCCTTCAGATACGGTTACCGACTTCTTACCGACAAATGGCCGGCCTTGTACGGA
>JAJRZU010000015.1 GCA_024275075.1 Deltaproteobacteria bacterium
CAAGCGTAACGCTTGACCTGATATAAGCCTCCGATGTCGGCTTGCAAGCGTAACGCTTGACCTGATATAAGCCTCCGATGTCGGCTTGCAAGCGTAACGCTTGACCTGATATAAGCCTCCGATGTCGGCCTGCAAGCGTAACGCTTGACCTGATATAAGCCTCCGATGTCGGCCTGCAAGCGTAACGCTTGACCAAATATAGGTAGGGTGGGCTGTGCCCATCATGGAACTGTGGTTAAAAAAGTATTTTTTGCATTGGAGGGCATAATGCCCAATAATTACACGCATATTTTGTGAATAATATAAACTTTGTCACTAACAAAAAAGTTGGGTGTTTTAGAACAACCATTATAGGAGTAGTTGATGGAAACGAAGAAGAAAAGCTTTGGGATATACCTTAAACTGATTTATGCGCTATTCTTTATAACCGCCTATATTTTCTCGGTAATGTACCTGTTCCCATACCATAAGGTGAAGGACTGGTTACAGGTGAAATTGTCCGCGGCGTCATCGTTTGATGTTACTATCGACGATATGGGATTCAGCCCCTTTGACGGGGTAAAGCTAACCGGTATCAAGGTGGATAATGGTACAAAGGGAGCGGGCGCGAACCTGATTAATATCAATGAATTGAGCGTTATGCCTAAATTCGCGTCTCTCTTTTCAGGTACTATAAAACTGGAGGTGGAGTCGAAGCTGTACGGCGGTGAGGTTGAGGGGAGCGTCGATATTGCAAGGAAACCGAAACTGGCTCTACAGGATGTAAATGTAAGACTGGATAACATCGACATGTCTAAAATAGCAGTGATTCCCAACAGGTACAGGGTAAATGTTAATGGCGTGGTTAAGGGTGATATATCGCTCAGGAATATCGATAAGGGGATGACCCGCTCAAGTGGTGATATCAAGATTGGTATTGGTAATGGTACCGTCACCGGTATTGTATTAGACGATATCAGTAGCGGTCTTTTGCGTTTCGATAACATGAAGATTCCTGATATCAGGTTTCGTGATATAAAGATAAACATGCAAAAGAATAAGAAGCTCCTAAAGATAAACAAGGTAGAGGTCACCGGTGACGATATCAGCGGTAAGCTCGACGGTAACATTAATTTAAACGATAATCTGATGATGTCATCAGGCAATCTTATCCTAAAGTTCAACCTTTCCAAGGATTATCTTTTAAAGGAGAAGACTTTATCGCTGTTTGACAAGAATTTCGGCAGCTTCAAGGACGCGGACGGTTATTATAAAATAAAGCTTGAGGGGCTGATAACAAAACCGCGTGTCAGGAGCTTGTAATCGCAACCTAAATATCTGTTAAATAATTGTAATAATAACATATTACACACCCACCCACACATCTGGCAGTTCATTTTACTTGATATTTATCTTTTTTTTAATTATACTTTAAAATTCAGGTAAGGTAATATCACATTTTATTCTCGGCGACAAGGGGGGCGGCAAAGCATGGCTGAAAAAGTTATTGGTATCATAGGTGGAAGCGGTCTGTATGAAATGGAGGGTATGTCCGATATCAAGGAGGTAAGCGTTGACACGCCGTTTGGCAGCCCCTCTGACAATATTATCACCGGTACGCTCGGTGACGCTAAGATGCTCTTTTTAGCGAGGCATGCGCGGGGTCACAAGATCCTCCCGTCTGAGATAAATTTCAGGGCGAACATATACGCTATGAAGAAGCTTGGTGCGGAGCATATCATATCCGTCAGCGCTGTCGGCAGCATGAAGGAGGAGATACACCCGGGTGATATGGTTATGCCCGACCAGTTTATCGACAGGACGAAGAACAGGGTCTCCACCTTTTTTGGTGACGGTATAGTCGGGCACATACAGTTTGCTGACCCAATATGCCTTGCCCTGAACAGTATCATATACGATGCCGCCGTGGCTACCGGTATAAAATCACACAAGGGCGGTACGTATCTTTGTATGGAGGGGCCGGCGTTTTCGACGAGGGCCGAGTCGCGTCTTTACAGGAGCCAGGGCGTCTCGGTCATCGGTATGACGAACCTGCCCGAGGCGAAACTCGCGCGTGAAGCTGAGATATGTTATGCGACGATAGCTCTGGCGACGGATTATGACTGCTGGTACGAGTCCGAGGATGATGTCTCCGTGGATGCGATATTGGAGATCATCAGGAAGAATGTAGCAAACGCGAGGAAGATCATCAGGGCGGCCGTTGACAAGATACCACCGGTCAGGAGCTGTTGTTGCAAGGATGCTCTGCGATTCGCGGTGATGACCGACCCGAAACAGATTCCCAGCGGGACTAAGGAAGCCTTAGAGCTACTCATTGGTAAGTATATTCAATAGAGTTCCGCTTTGTCAGGTAATATTGTGAAACGATATCAAGAAGATAGATGCCAGTTTATCAGCTACCTGCAAAATTATTTGATTTTGCATAATGAGACGAAGGACTCCTTTTTTAAGATACCATATAAGGATGTCCGGTTCTCTTTAGGTGAGATAAACAAGGATATAAGCATACCGATATACTTCGGTCAGTACTTTGAGAAGTTAGTCTTCACTTCATTGAAGGAGCTGGTCACGCTGATCAAGTACCGGTATGAGGATACAATAATCGCCAGGCCCACGAAGGAGGAGAAATCTTCGATGAAGGTCTCTTCCCAGGGGCATCGTGAATTCAAGCTCCCTTTCAAGTCATTCAAGACCAGGAATATACAAGAAGATGACGCGATAAGAGAGATAATCCAGGAGATCCTGGCGAAGGACAACTCCATAGATGCCGCCGTGCTTACATACTGGTTCTCGAAGAAGTCCAACGGCACCGACCTGATAAATGAATTAGAGAGGTATTACAATAAGATAATAGTGGATGAGATCAAGTCTGCATCAAATGAACCGACCGCGTATTTAGGTCACCTCGCGCTCATCAAGTACCTGCGTAAGTATAAGGAAATATTGATTAAAAAAGTGCATGTCGAGGGGATTACCTTTGAGAAGCTTGACAGGCTTCTATCGAACATATTTTGTACGATATTAAACAATGTGATTAGAAACAGCATTATGGTGTTTGAGAGGAAGCAGCTGCGTTATAATCTTATAAAGCTTGAGTACCTGCTTTCAGGTACGACTTCTCCTGCGGTATTTATCATATCAGATAAATACATATTAAAGGATGACTATAATTCATGTCACCTGTCTGCCGGACTGTACAGTTCATTGTCGGCGCTATCTCAGGAGATACCAGAGAACACTTCATTTAGTGAATGTACAAACGCTCTTGCCCAGATGGTCAGCGCTGACAAGGAATTAACTAACAGTGCGCTTTTTACCGCGAAAGTGCTAAACTTCCGCTACGCTGTTTTAGAGTACTTTTATCAGGCTGACAACCAGAAGGATAAGATCAACATTTACATTGCCCGCCTTTTGCATGACGCGAAGTTCTTGTCCCAGGCGCTAACGGACAGCAAGGAGGTAGAGAGCTGTAAGGACTGCATTAATCTTCTCATCCAAAGGAGCGGTGTCGATGAGAAGATAAAGGATCGTGTAAATGAGATCGATAAGCAGTTCAGCCTTTTTAGCGCCGGTTATCTAAAGACGAGGATGTATCTGAAGCCAAAGGAGGAGATCGGGAAAGTTCTACGTAATTTCAAATGCTTAAACATGGATATCCAGATAAGCCGGATTGTCGGCAGGATGATGGAGAAGTTAGACGACCTGAAGCTAAAGCTCGGAGAAGAGGAGCTGATGGCGGAGTACAAGAAGGGGAGGCTGTATCGGTTTGCTACAGATGACAGGGAGATATTAAAGGAGCTGTTAGTTCAGAAAGAGGGGCAGCTTTTCATCGACCTGAAGGATTTTACGAAGAAGACATACAAGGCGAAAGAGATCGTCATGGCGGATTTCATGAAGAAGGAGTTCTACTTACCGATTTTGCAGGTGGCAAGGGAGTACTATGTAGGTATCGGAGCTGTCGATTCGAAGGATGTAGAGCTGAACAACCTTTTGGGTGATGCGGTAGCGTTTTCAGGTAAGGTGCAGTCATTGGTGATGTTAGCTGAGGATATCCAGAACATCGCGAAGGAATACGCGGTGAAATTACAGCAGTTTGACACAGGCAGCGTTACGAATGATGATGATAACGATAACGATATCGAGGCGAAGACCTTTGATGCAGGGCTGTTCATCTCTTATGGCAGAGCCGCGGAGGTGATCAAGATCGATGATGAGATATGGGGTGACGCGAAAGTCGCGATCGCGGAGAAGATAAATGAAGCCGCGAGAGGGACGGCAAGGCACCCGATGCTTAAGAAAAAGCTGAGCAGCATTGTTAGGTGGGAGCGAAAGAAGAGGGGGCAGGAGAAGCTTTATTATCCTTTTTTAGTCTATATCGATAAGAATTACGGGTTCAATTTCGATGTTGACATGTCCGGCGCTTTCGAGCTTTCGCTAAAGCACAATGATAGTGAATTAGCAAAAAAACTGTCGCAATCCATCGCGAAGTTGTGTTACAATGATATCTGTAGAGTTATGAGCAGCGATTCAAAGGAGCTTAATTTCTTAAACTATACTTATGAGATCTATAATTTAGGTGAAGCGTTAAGTGACGATGCTATGAGCGCGTATCTAAAAGAGGTCAAGGATAAGAAGAACTATTTCGTTAAGATCGTGCGTATCGCTGAGCTGAACGAAGAGATTCAAAATACCTTCGTTTTCCCCCAAAAAAACCTTAAATTTATTGTCTGTACAGAAAAATCCACCGATGATATAAAGATCGACCTGTTGCGGTATGCAGGTCATCTGATGTTCAAGGGTTTTGAGGAGAGCAAGAAAGATACGCAGGTGTTTGAGATAATAAGGAAAGATTCGCAGTTTTATAATATGTTGATGGAGCACCATATTAATGAGTGGTTGTTTGAAGCGAAG
>JAJRZU010000016.1 GCA_024275075.1 Deltaproteobacteria bacterium
AGATCGACCCTGCCGCGCATTTCTACGGTATCGGGAGCTCGAAGATGCGCGATGCCGGTATGGAGATATTGCAGGATTCCAGGGAGATTGCAGTTGTCGGCCTGTCTGAAATCCTGCCGCACTTAAGGACTATCCTAAAAGCGCTTGGCGGGCTGAAAAGAAGGCTCGCCAAAGACCGGCCAAAGCTGCTTATCCTCATCGATTTCCCTGAATTTAACTTAAGGCTTGCAGCTTATGCGAAGAAGATCGGTATAAAAGTCCTGTACTATATCAGTCCGCAGGTATGGGCGTGGCGACAGGGACGGGTCAGGAATATAGCTAAGGTTATCGATAAGATGGCCGTTATTTTCCCTTTTGAAGAAGCGTTTTATCAAAAGGAGAAGGTGGACGTGAGATTTGTCGGGCATCCGCTCGTCGATTGCGTCAAGCCCGCTATGACAAAAGATGAGTTCTTTAAGAAGAATGGTATACCTGATGGCGCGAAAGTCATCGTTCTCCTCCCCGGCAGCCGCAAAAGTGAGATCCGGCTTTTGTTAAACGAGATGTTGTCAGCGTGTGAGATGCTTTCAAAGAGGGATAGCAGTTACTACTTCTTAGTATCGTGCGCACCGACGATAGAGGCTGATACCATAGAGGTGGTCTTCGACAGGTATGACATAAATGGCAGGGTGATCGAAGGTAATATTTATGACGCGATCGCCGCCTCTGACTTTGTGATAACCAAGTCGGGGACTTCCACCTTAGAGACCGCTATCCTTGCAAAACCGATGGTGATCGTTTATAAAGTATCCCCTTTCACCTATATTATCGGTAAGATGTTCATCAAACTACCATATATCGGGCTCGCTAACATCGTCGCGGGCGAGCAGGTGGCGCCCGAGCTCATACAGGCGGATGCAAACGCCGCGGCTATTGCCCATGAAGTACAAAAGATAATGCAGGATAAGGATACTTACGATGCGATTACAGGTAAGTTGATGCGGATAAAGGACAAACTTGGCAGTAGCGGCGCATCTGAAAATATCGCTGCCCTGATAAAAGAGATGCTGGTGAAATGAGGAAACTGCTTAGAAAATTTATCGTTTTTGTCGCGCCGTACATAGCGATTTTCATTATCAGTTTCCTTAAGCTGACAATGAGGTTCTCCATATTCGGCGACGAAAAGGTCAACGCGGTATACGAAAAATACGGGAACATAATAATGACGTTCTGGCACGGCAGACTCCTTATGATGCCTGTTGTTTATAAAGGGAAAGGGATTCACGTACTTATCAGTATGCACGAAGACGGTGAGATCATCAGCAAGGCCGTAAAATTCTTCGGTATCGATTCGGTGAGGGGATCTACAACCAGAGGCGCAACAAAGGCGATAAGGGATATGGTGCGGATTATGAAATCGGGTAAAGACATTGCGATTACCCCTGATGGACCGAAAGGGCCGCGGTTCGCCGCACAAAACGGCGCGGTCATACTCGCGAAGTTGACCGGCATACCGATATGCCCGGTCAGCTTTTGCGCGTCAAAGCGGATACAGCTATCGACATGGGACGGGTTCAACATACCGATGCCGTTCTCAATGGGCGTCTTCTTCTGGGGAGAACCGGTATATGTCAGCAAAAAGGCTGACAAGCAAGAGATCGAGGAGAAGAGGAAAGAGCTTGAAAGCTCGCTCAGGGACGCGACTAACAAAGCTGACGCCTATTTTTGATATGTACTTGATATATAATATATTATTACTCATTACCGGTATAATTTCCGCGCCGTACATCCTCTTTAAGGTGCTGACTGACGCGCGCTACAATGAGGGGATACACGAGCGCTTCGGTTACATTTCCCCAGGGCAGAAGACGTCGCGCCGCTTTGTCGTACACGCCTCGTCTGTCGGTGAGGTAAACGTCGCTTACCCGTTCACAAAAAAGCTCATGGAGAATTACCCTGACTGCGAGATGATCGTCACTGTCATGACTCCCGAGGGGTACGCCCTGGCGAAGTCGAAATTTGAAGGCCTGGCGGATGTCTTCTTCTTCCCGATAGACTATAAATCATCTGTTAAGCGCTTCTTGGACGCATTGCAGCCAGACGCGATGATTATCATCGAAAGGGAGATATGGGCAAACTTCTTACAAGAGGCGAAGAGGAGAAACATTCTAATCGGTATGATAAACGGCAGGATATCCGAAAAGTCGGTTGACGGGTATAAGCTCATAAAGGGATTCATCTCCGATGCTTTCAGAAACATCGACTTTTTCCTGATGCAAGAGGAGATCTACAAAGAGCGGCTTTCGCACTTTCTTGACGCCGGCGCCGCAGTGGAAGTCACCGGTAATATAAAATTCGACATCGATGATTCCTTCTTCGAGATAGAAGAAAAGCTTGACAAAATACTTGAGAAAGTGGATTATATAATAGCCGCAAGTACTCATTATAATGAAGAAAAAAAGTTCCTTACCATTGTCGAATCTATCAAGGAAGACTACCCCCATATTAAAACCGTAATAGCTCCAAGGCACGTGCAAAGATGCGAGGGGGTGCAGGCTCTGCTCGACGCCGCGCGCATCTCTTACATCAAGCGCTCTGAGCTTGATGCTAAGAGCGATCTTAGCGCTTACGACGTGATTCTCGTCGACACTATCGGTGACCTTGCCGCGTTCTTCAAACACGCCAGACTTGTCTTTATGGGCGGCTCCCTGGTAGATGTCGGCGGGCACAACATATTAGAGCCGGCATACTTTGGCAAACCGATAATATTCGGTAAGTATATGTATAACTTCACCGACGCCATGAAGCTTATCTTGGGTGGGGGCGGCGCTTGGCAGGTCGCAAACGAGCATGAGCTGAAACAGAAGGTCATTTCCTTATTACAGGATGAAGGTGAGGCGAAGATGACCGGTAACGCCGCGAAATCCGCCCTGGAGATGAACAAAGGAGCGTTGGCTGATACTGTAGCCGCAGTGCGAAAGTACCTGAATTAGCCGCAACATGCCCTTAATATAATTTTGTGCTTCACTCCCTTGATTTTATATCTGAATAAGTGTACTATGACACTAACGAGATAGCTGGGGGTGCACTATTCTTAAAGGTCTGTACAAATTCTTATATTCCACGAAGCTGGCGCTTTATGTTTTCTTCGCGCTCGCGGCTTCATCGATCCTCGGGTCATACACCACCCGTACAAACCTGGTGGAGCCACCGAAGGATCTGACGGCAATAGGAAGATTCTTCAAAGTTTACGATATCTTCCACTCATGGTGGTTTACCGCCCTGATGGCGCTCTTTACCATTAATCTCATCTTATGTACGATACACCACTTCTTACCGCACCTGAAGGTATTTTTTTCAAAGGAGCTCTTCAACGGGAAAGCGGTGCAAAACCCGTGGATATCCAGGAAGATAAATGCGGGTACTTCCACTCGCGACGAGACCATGAGCAGAGTAAAGGACTACCTTGCGCGAAAGGGGTTCAAGCTGATCGATACACCCAAGGGTACGGTAGCCGAGAAGGGCAGGTACTCAAGGCTCCTCCCTTTCCTTTTCCACCTGGGTATCCTGATCGTGTTGATCGGTGCGATTATCGGTTCTGTCTTCGGTTTTGTCGGTACAGCAAACGTCCATGTGAAGACGGAGACTAACGAGTTCTTCAACTGGTCTGAGCTAAAGGATGACAAGCTGGATTTCACAATACGTGTTGATGACTTTAAACTGGAATACTACCCGATAGCTATACGGGTCGGGGTACAGGACAAGATTACCAAGGAGAAGCTTGGACAGTATGAATTGATGGAGCGGCAGGGCTTTAGCATCAAAGATTCACCATATTCGGTATTTATCATCGACGCTGTGCTGGATTTTCGGTTTTCCGTACCCAAGGTATACTTTACTTTATTCAAAGATGGCGCTGAGGTCGGTACGTACTACAGCGACGAGCCTGTCCAGGGGTTCCCTTACGAGCTTATTCTGACGGATTACAAACCGCAGCGCATCCCCAAGACGATGATGGTGAAGTTTCAGATCAAGGAGGGCGGCAAGGTCACTGCGCAAAGTGATATCGAGGTCAATCACCCCTTTACGTATAAGGGCGTCACATTCTATGAGACCAGTTTTGACCGGGACTCGTACGGCTTTCTGTACATAGGGTTCCAAATAGTGAAGGATCCGGGTCTTGAGGTAGTTTACTTCGGGTTCGGGCTGCTCTTTTTCGCGGTTATGCCGATATTCTTTGTATCTCACAAGAAAATATATATAACCGGTGATGATGACGGTGTAACTCTGACCGCTGAAGCCACGAAGAACAAGAAGGAGTTCAAGGATGAGTTCTTCGGATATTTAAAGGAATTGGGGGCATGATGCTTGTATTTAGATGCTTGTATTTAGATGCTTGTATTTAGATGCTTGCGTTTAGATGCTTGCATTTAGATGCTTGCATTTAGATGCTTGCATTTAGATGCCTTAATTATTGGGGTTATGCTTTGTCGTAACCCGTTTTTGCGGATTTATGAGTTATCGCTTGATTTACTTCATCAATGAGGGGACTTAAGCCAAATAGCGAATTTTTCATATTTTCGCAAAAGCCGTCACTGTAAGTACCTGAAAAAACGGGGTGCCGACAACGGAGGCGAAGGGGGGGGATCCCCTTTAAATCGTATTGGGCAACATGCCCATGAGGAATAATCATGACTATCAGGTCGAAGCTCGCTATATATATATTTCTCACGATAATCATAACGTTCGTCTTTTTTGGCGCATGGATGCTGAAGAAAGAGAAAAGGCAGTGGGAATCGTACCAGTTGGAGCAGACGCTTTCGTTCACAGCATTCACGTCACCAGAAGTGACAAAGCTCTTTGGGCGTGAGGTGAGATCGTTTAAGGATGAAGAGTCATTTAAGAAAGGCGTCAAAGAGCTTTTACACTTTAACAAAGACCTTATCAAGTTCATGATATTAAACGTTAATGGCGCAAAGGTCTATGATTCAGAGATATATGTGTCGTTTATGACACAAGACGAGATAATTGAGGTAGGTGAGTTTTCAAAGATGGCGGACGCTGAGTCATTGATGAGTGAGGAGCAGAGCTTCAGGATTATTACGCTTGACAGTGGCAGAAAGGTAATCGATGTAATTACGCCCGTAGTTCATCTGACTGGCCGCCATATCCTGAACATCCGGTACTTTATATCATATAACTCTGTCCAGAAGAAGTTCAATGCGATAAGGCGCGATTACTTTATTACGGCTTTTATGACATTATCGTTGGCGTTATTGTTTTTAGCGGTCATCTCAAGCAAGATAACGAACCCGATATACATTTTGACTGATAAAGTCAAGAAGATGCGTGCCGGTGATTTTAACGCGCGGGTGAACAGTCCTACAAATGATGAGATAGGTGAGCTGTCTAACGCGTTTAATGATATGGTCACTACCTTGAAAGAGGATAGGGAGAACATTCAGAAGAAGAATATGGAGCTGTTACGCAGGAATGTTGAATTAAAGGAGCTCCATGATCAGCTGATAAAGAGCGAGAGGCTCGCCGCCGTCGGTCAGCTCGCCGCGGGTATATCTCACGAGATCGACAACCCTGTCGGTATAATATTGGGGTATGCGGAATATATCAAAAGTGAGCTTGGTGAGGATTCCCCTATCTTAGATGAGATCGAGAGCATAATTCATGAGAGTAAGAGGTGCCGCAGGTTGACCGGCGGCCTGTTGAATTTCGCGAGGAGTTCGCCGTCTTTCATGCAGCTGCTTGACCTGAATGATATAGCGAAAGAGACGGTCAGCGCTGTATCGATGCAAAGTATGTTCAAGCTGATAAACATCAAAGAGGATTATGACCATGACTTGCCCGTGATCATGATAGACAGGGACAAGATGAAACAGGTGCTTGTGAACCTGTTTATAAACGCTTCTCAATCTATCAGGGGAGATGGTGAGATAATAGTCTCAACGCGGTATATCAATGATCGCGATAATAAATACATCTCCTTGTCTATAAAGGATACCGGTGTTGGTATACCAAAAGAGAACCTTCATAAGATATTTGACCCGTTTTTTACGACAAAGAGTAGCGGAAAGGGCACTGGCCTTGGGTTATCTATCTGCGATAAGCTGATAGAAGAGCAGAACGGTAAGATGGATGTGCGGTCAAAGGTCAATGAAGGCACGACCTTTACCATTACATTACCGGTCTAAACAAACTAATATAGCGTTCTTTAAATAACGTATCATATTTCTGTCATTGCGAGTGGAGCGAAGCAATCTCATAACTGTATGAAATAAATTATACATGGTAATACGCGTACACAGCAATAGGTAAGGGGCATGTTGCCCAATCCCTTTAAGGGGGAAATGCCCCCCTTCGCTCCCGCTGGTCGCACCCCCTTTTTACAGGTACTTACAACGACGGATTTTTTGGGGATATGGGGAATTATCTATTTGGCAACACTCCCGTAAGAGGTAAGGATGAGCAGCTTTAATTTAGCTAACAAGATCACGATAATACGATTATTCTTTGTACCGGTAATTATCGTCATAAGCGCCGCGACAAAGCTCCAGAGCGAAATATACAACTATATATACTTAGCTCTCATCGTCCTTTTCGGGATCGGTGACGTTGTAGACGGGTACATTGCGAGGAAGTATGCCCAGATAACGACATTAGGCTCTTTTTTAGACCCTTTCGCTGATAAGTATATGGTTATCTCATGCCTGATCGTTCTCACATATTACGGTAAGATACCGCTTTGGTACATGATCCTCGTATTCCACAAAGACCTCTTCGTCTTCATCGCATGGACTGTCCTGTTCATTGTGACTAAGGAGGTGTACGTTAAACCGAACATTCTTTGCAAGGCTTCTACAGTATTTCATATACTCATTATCTTCATGGCATACCTTGGTCTCGACAGCAAGATGATGATATATGTCATCATCATCTCCTCCATTGTCACGCTTAGCGCCGGTATCAGCTACATCATCGACGGCCTGCAATACTACAAGAATACAAAAGGGCAGGGTAATATATTTTAACCCGCCCGATTATAATATCCACTGTCTTGCAGAAAACTACCTGGTAAACATATCATCTACAAAATTAAACAGCTTTTCAAAGATCACGCTGTCCGCGTCATCTTGATACGACGCTTGTGCGATAAAGCAACTGAAAGCGGAACTACTCTTTGAAGAGCTGCTGGTATCACCACTGTCATCTGTCACCGTATCATCTACTGTTGTGTCATCACCCCCCGCGCCATCGCCGGTTGTATCACCGCCGCCGCTGGTATCGTCGCCACCGGTATCACCACCACCGCCGGTGTCGCCGCCGGTG
>JAJRZU010000146.1 GCA_024275075.1 Deltaproteobacteria bacterium
ACCGGTTATGCCATGCTGCGCGATGACCAGTCCGTCGCCCTTGATAGCGTTGTATATCTCAAGCGTTCTGTCCAGGTCGATGTGCACCTCTTCACCGGCAAGGTAGTTACCGTGCTTGGAGCAGTTATTTATCGCGAGGAGATCTGGGTGGACGCCATTTTGTTTGAGACCGGCAATAAACGCCGACGCCTCATCAACGGTTGTCAACGAGCTTTCCGTTCCGGTAGATTTTATCTCACCGACTTCCACTTCCAGACAGAGGCCAGCGTCGCGTATCGCTTTTGACAGCTCCGTCGTTATCTTAATATTATCTGGTATCTCATTGAAAGAGGCGTCGATCGCGAATGTAGTGAACCCGGCTTCGATCTCGGCTTCGATAAGCTCCTTCGCCGACGAGATATGTTCGTCAGTGGCGCCTTTTACAGTGATGTGGTCACCATGTATGAAAAACGGTTTTGTAAAGTTTATCGCTTTGGCGTAATCCACGATAGTGTTAAAGAATATCTCCGGTGTCTGACCGGTATAGCCGCCGCTTAAGTTACCCTCGGAGCGCGCGATCTCAAAACCCAGGATAGCGTCAAGCTCCTCGGCCGCTCTCATAATCCCCGGTATCACGTGCTTTATCCTGATGTTACACGCCATGAGGATGACCGGTTTATCTTTCAGGACACCTAAAATATCCTTCAGATTCAACAGACAGACATTGTTATCAGCACCCATCTTGTCAACTGCGTTCTTTGGCCTTAACTCCAGCACTTTCGCGATTTCATTGTGGTGTGTCATTACCTTCTCCCCTTTCTATATAAATGAATTTATCTTTGTAACAGGCAACTATAGCGTCAAGTTTAACCTCTTGTAACAGGCAACGGGTAGTTAAGCTTGAAAAACTGGCGCGCCTGTTAAATCCTCAAAGATTACAAGCAATAAAATAATAACAAATAAAAATGTAAAGTCAAGGATTATATAACAAATTCCTTGACTTTTGGATTTATGGTATATAATATTATTGAAAGTGATTCATGTTCTGGTTTCTTACATTGACAAGAATTCATGAAAAACAGGAAATCTTGTTGTTCATAATGGGACTTATTAATACGGCAACTAAATAAGTATGTTTTCTTGTCAAAAATAAAAATATAGTAGGTTGTCATTCCTGCGAAAGCAGGAATCCAGTTGTTATTGTTAGATTTATGGATCCCCGCTTTCGCGGGGATGACGGTGGTGTGCGGGGATGACGTGTCGTAAAAGCACACTGTTTGATTGCCGGATTAATAAGCCAAATAGCGAATTTTTCATATTTTCGCAAAAGCCGTCGCAGTAAGTACCTGAAAAAGTGGGCGGGGACAGCGGAGGCGAAGGGGGGGCTCCCCCTTGATTTGTATTGGGCAACATGCCCATAATCGCAGGGGTAAATCATGAAGAGCGCGTTGATATACTCTGATAAGTTTTTGAAATACAATTACGGCCCCACACACCCGTTTAAGATGATAAGGCTTAAGCTCACGCGAAACCTCATAAATGATTACCGCCTTTTCGGTGATGATTCTGTGCAGTTAGAACCAACCCCCGCTGAAATCGACGAAGTCATGACATTCCATTCCAAAGATTATCTGGACGTACTAAGAGCTATCGATGACGGCGCTCACCCGAAGGACGGTATGAAGTATGGTCTTGGTTATGGTGACAACCCGATATTTGAGGGCGTGTATGAGGGTTCGATGCTTGTCTGCGGCGGCTCGATAATGGCGGCGCGGCTGGTGGCGGCGGGCGAATACGACGCTGTCTTCAATATCGCCGGTGGGCTGCACCACGCTATGTGGTCACGCGGCGCCGGTTTTTGCTACCTGAACGACCCTGTGATCGCGATATATGAGCTGATCAGCATGGGTAAGCGCGTGATATATATAGATATCGACGCGCATCACGGTGACGGCGTCCAGGCAGCGTTCTACGATTCTGACAAAGTGATGACTATCTCGCTACACGAAAACGGGCGCTACCTCTTCCCGGGTACCGGCTTTGTGGAGGATATCGGTACGGGTAGCGGCACCGGCTATTCAGTGAACCTCAGCTTCCTGCCCTATACCACGGACGATATATATGAGGGCGCGTTTGACAGCGTGGTACCAAAGCTGGTAGGGAGTTTCGGACCCGACGTAATAGTCGTACAGCTCGGTGCGGATTCGCTCAAAGATGACCCGCTCTCCCACTTCACGCTCTCTAATATTTGCTTCACCAGCATACTGCGAAAGATAAAGGGGTTCGGGGCGCCGCTGGTCGCGCTGGGCGGCGGCGGATACAACGTCGCGAACGTCTACAGAGCCTGGACGCTCGCATACTCCGTTTTATGCGGACAGGAGCCGCCAGACGAGATACCCGCGGAATTCAAGGCTTACGCGAAAGATTTAGGGTACCCCGCGGATTCGCTCAGAGATGCATCGAGGACGTTCACGCAAGACAAAAAGAGTGATAACCTGCGCTTTGTGAAAGAGGAGATTCAGTACCTGAAGAAACACCTCTTCCCCCTGCATAATATCGGTTAGTCGTATATCATAATATAATCTTACCGGTAACGGACTCATACACCCGCAGGTGGAGTTTCGCGACCGATACTGTGTCATGGGCGGACACCTTTTCATAGCACCGCTCTCCCATCGCACAAGCGTCAACAGCGGCGGCGCTCATTATCGCTTCTTTTAGCGCGGCATTCTTATCCGTCTCGTAGAGTATACCGGCGCCGTCACCGAGCATCTCGCTGAAGTGACCGGTATCGGGCGCGATCACAGCCCGCCGAAACGACATCGCGAGGATAAGCGCCCCGGACGTCACGATATCCTTATACGGCAGTATCACAAAATCGGCGGCATTGAAGAAATCCTGTACCTCATCATCATCGACAAACTTAAGGAATGTTCTGATGTTAGGTGACCCATTCGCTTTTACGGCTATCTCATCGCGCAATGCGTCGTCCCGCGGACTGCCAGCAATCACAAGGAGATTATCACCGGCAAGGCCGCGAAAGGCGTCTATCACATCGAGCACACCTTTGTACCTGCGCACCGCACCGAACAGCAGGTACACCCTCTTATCATCGGGTAGCCCCAGCTTCGAGCGCGCGGCATTCTTATTCGTCTCGTTCTTGTAATATGACAGATAATTCGGGTGCGGGATCTTATGGACAGCAGTCCTTGCGTGGAGGTCGTCGCGAACCCTTTTGGCGGCATAGTCACAGTGTGCCACAATCGCGTCCGCAAGCATCGCGATCAGCTTCTTACCGACGAGGTCGAGCCCTTCGTGCCTCTTCTCATGCCCTAATATATTGTGAGCCGTCCAGATAATCTTACAGCCGAGAATTTTGGCGAGGATGATCATCGAAGAGAAGTAGAGTAATTTCGCGAAAGAGAACAAGTAACTATTGAATATAAAGTGTGTTTCCGGCCAGTGGAAATGTAATATATCGACATCGCGCCCGTTTTTCATGAGCCAGCGGAAAGTGAGCTTCT
This sequence comes from Deltaproteobacteria bacterium, assembly GCA_024275075.1. Lineage (GTDB taxonomy): Bacteria > Desulfobacterota > JAJRXV01 > JAJRXV01 > JAJRXV01 > JAJRZU01. Next base: position 3,504 of record JAJRZU010000146.1, read on the forward strand.
TGCATGGTACTACCTTCACGCCAAGCTTCGCGACACCGTCATATATAATACTGATATATGGGTTGGAATCAAGCGTTGACGGGAATGGCGTTATGCGCAGGCTCTTTTTCATGGCGCCACTAAACCGTTAATCAAATCAATATACTTATCAGCCTGAACAGACCATTTGTATTTCAATGCCCTTTTTCTGCCGCGCTGACCGATCGCCTGCAGAAGGTGTGTGTCGGTTTTCGCCATTTGCCGGAACAGCGACTCATACGACCGTTTCACGTTACAGACGAGGAAACCGGTGCCGCCGGTATCGACAAGCTCCTTTATCTGCCCAAGCGGCTGCGAAATAACCGGCTTCGCGCACGCCATATATTCCAGGATCTTCAACGGGGAGAAGACGAACCGGCGCTCCTCAAAATCCTTGATATCATACGGCGCTATGCAAAAGTCTGCGGCGTTGAGATAGTCCGGCAGCGTCTCGTACGGCACCGCACCAAGGTAAATGACGTTCTTCATGTCGTCCCTTTTTATCCTGTGCAGAATCTCCTCCCGCTTCACCCCGTCACCGATGATGACGAACAAGAGATCCTCCGCCTTCATGCCGGTCAGAGCATCAAGCGTTTGCGAGAGATCATGGAACGCGTCCAGACTACCAACATACATAAGTACCTTCATATAAGTTGGCAGGTTTATTGATTCTTTTGCCTTTTGGGTGTCCGACGGGGAGAAGTGCTCAGTATCGACGCCGTTTGGTATCACATGAATCTTCCTGGCATCGAGATTAAAACTATCCGCGAGGAACTCCTTTAACGGCTGGGTCTGGACAACTATCGCGTCCGCCTTTTTATATATATATTCTGCATACTTACGCTGTAGCTTGTGCAATATGTACCGGACAAGGTTACCCGGTGAGCGGACATTCTTGTCAAACTTCATCGGTCCGTTCTCCTCTAATATGAAAGCCGTACTACTTTCCTTAGACTTTCGTTTAAGTATCAGGCCATATATCCCACCGAGCCGCCACATACGCTCTATTATCACATCATACTTCCCACGCTTCCTTATGGCAAACCTGATTGAGTTGATGATGTACTTCAAATATTTTACAGGGCTTAGCCCCCTTATCGCTACATCATCAGCCCTTTCACCCCTGTCGGCAGTGATCACGGTCTCTTGCACACCCTTCAGGTTAAGCAGTTTGAAATTGACATTAGGGACATCCATCGTGAAACCGTTAAAGAGGAGTTCGACCTTCAGATTTTGCTTTTTGTTGAGTTCCCGTGCGATGTTGACGATATGCGCGGATGGTCCCGCTGACTTGTTATACATGATCCCACCAGCAAAATAGCAGATATTCATATTATCACCAAAGGGGCATGTTGCCCAATACAATTTAAGAGGTGTTGCCGCACTTCTTTGCACGCGAGCTCTTTTAGAAAGAATGTTTTTTTGCCCATACGGCAAGCCCTTGTTATATCCTTAAGTCAAGCGGCGAACGATAAATTATACATCAAAAATAAAAAAAATGTAAATCTTTTTGTAAACCGCCGCGTTTTAATTTAACCGCTACCTATGTCTTGTAATCGTAAGCTATTAAGATAACACAAAAAATGTTTTTATGGGGTGATAAGTACTTGATTTCACGCCTCTTTTTTATTAGTAAAAAAAATGTTTTTTGTTTAGAATTATCTTGATAAAATTTATCAATTATAGTAGTATTTCATATCCAATAATTTTTGCTACATTAGAGTTATCAACAGGTGTTTATAAACCTGTGTAATACTGTAAATAAATAATGATGTTAATGGGTTGTTATTATGGAGAGTAAGTGGCTCAAAGCGCTCTTAGATATTCGTGACAATATGACGGGTCACAACTTCGACACGTGGATAAAGCCTATTAAGTTCCGCTCACACGATAACAATACGGTATTACTAACAGTTCCCAATAAGTTCTTTAAAGAATGGATATGCGATAACTTCTTTGACATCATCGAAGATTCTATTTTCTCAAATTTTGGTGATGGCAATAAAATAAACTTCCATATTGATGACAGCGTGTCAAAAACAGAAGAGATCGATGAGGAAAAGAGCGTTGAGAAGGAGAAGTTGAAGCCCGCGGTCAGGAAGAAGGGGAATAATAAAGATAAGTACGCGAACATAAAATTATTTTTGAACAAGAAGTATACATTTGATAATTTTATTACCGGTAAGTCGAACGAATTTTCTCACGCCGCCGCGCTATCGATCGCCGAAGACGATTCAAGTAAGTATAATCCTTTATTTATTTACAGCGGTGTCGGTCTTGGTAAGACACATCTTATCCAGGCAATTTGTCACAAAAAGTTGAACAACAGAAATGATATGAAGATTTGTTACTACTCTTCTGAGAACTTCACAAATGAGCTGATAAACTCGTTAAGATATGGTAAGATGGAAGATTTCCGTAATAAATTCAGGAAGATGGATATTCTTCTTATCGATGATATTCAATTTATTGCCGGTAAGGAGCGTACTCAGGAGGAGTTTTTTCATACATTCAATTCGCTGTATGATGCTCATAAGCAGATCGTGATTACATGCGATAAGCTTCCAAGGGATATCCCGAAACTTGAGGAGCGGTTACGCTCGCGCTTTGAGTGGGGGCTTATAGCCGATATTCAGCATCCTGATGTTGAGACTAAGGTGGCTATATTAAAGAAGAAGTCAGAGTTAGAGGGTGTAATGTTACCAAATGACGTCGCTTTCTTTATCTCCTCTATTAATGAGACCTCTAATATTCGTGAGCTCGAAGGTTATATGCTCCGAACAATAATATTCGCGTCTTTAAAAAAATGTGAGATAACGCTGGATGTCGCGAAAGAAGCGTTAAAGGATTTTACATCTTTGAAGGAGAAGATAATAACTATCGAGGATGTTCAGAAGTTAGTCGCGAATTATTATAATGTAAAGGTAAACGAGCTGAAATCCGAGAAGAAGTTGAAGCAGTTCGTAAGGCCTCGCCATGTTGCCATGTATTTATGCAGGAAGCTCACCGACGCTTCTTTCCCTGAGATCGGTATCAAGTTTGGCGGTAGGAATCATACAACTGTCATTTATGCTGACAAGAATATGGAAAAAACTGTTAAAAAAAATTTGCAGGTGGCGCAACAGATTGAAGAGATAACGAATTTACTGAAAACGTAAAGTTATTAACAGCAGGTGTCTGGTAGTATGTAAGTACATTGTGGAATTTTCAATCAATAAAGAGTGATTTATTTTTTTTAGGGTTAGTATACAGTATTCACCATGATTTACTTATACTTTATTGAGAATTATTTTATTAACAATATAAAATATTTAAGTGACTTATCAACAATTTCACAGGCCTTATTACTACTATTATTTTTTATTTTTATATAATATAAATTAATTATAAAGTGAGGGAGATATGGAATTTAGAACAAGTAAGGAAAATATTTTAAAAGGTCTGTCAAAGATTCAAAGTATCGTTGAACTAAGAAATACAATGCCAATATTATCAAATACTTTAATAAAAACTGATAAAGATGGTCTGATATTTTTGGCGACTGATCTCGAAGTCAGCTTTTCAGGTAAAATATCCGCACAAATAAAGGAAGAGGGTGCTATCACAGTATCGGCTAAGAAGCTGTATGAGATATTAAAAGAGTTTCCTGATAAGGATATCGATTTCAAAAAAGATGATAATAACTGGCTTATAATCAACTGTGATAAGATCAATTTTAAGGTGGTAGGGTTGCCTGCAGATGAATTCCCATCATTACCCGAAGATTCTTCGGAAAAAGAATTTTGTAATGTAAACAAGGAATTACTTAAGGAGATGATTGATAAGACGAGTTTTGCAATATCAACCGAGGAATCCAGGGTAAATTTAAACGGTGTTTACCTTGAGAAACAAACGCCAGAAAGTGGTGGCGGTATAAATATGGTCGCGACTGACGGGCACCGCCTCTCGATGATCAACAAGGATATCGATTTGGGTGTAGACACGCCGATACTAATACCAAGAAAAGGTATAGCGGAAATAAAGAAGGTTTTAGAGGATTGTGATGATGATAGTATCCAGTTTAAGGTGATAAAGAACAACTGCCTTATCAGGACTGCGGGCTCTACGCTTTTCATCAGGTTGATTGATGAGACATTCCCGAACTACCGGCAGGTGGTGCCAAAGGAGAATGATAAAAAGATAACAGTGAGTAAGAGTGTGCTGTTAAAATCGTTGAGAAGGATATCATTGTTATCTACAGAAAAGTATAAAGGTATTAAACTTCAGGTGGAGAATGGCGCAATGACTTTAACGTCAAATAATTATGAATATGGTGAAGCTCAAGAGACACTGGATGTGAAATGCAATTTTCAAGATGGAGTGACGATCGGGTTGAATGCGAAATATATGATGGATGTACTTAATATTTCAACGACGGAAACAGTGGATATTGAGCTTAAAGACGATGTAACTCAGAGTATTATTAAGCAAACGGACGATAACAGCTTTATTTCTGTCATTATGCCGATGAGGTTGTAATTTAGCAGGCACACCAGTTATTATGTACAGGTGGAAAAGAGAGGAGAATTGATGCAAGAAGCAGAAGAGAACGAGAAGTTAGAGGCGCTTGACTACGGCGCCGATGACATAAAGGTCTTAGAGGGGCTTGAGGCGGTAAGGAAGCGGCCTGGTATGTATATAGGTGATACCGGTGTGCACGGACTCCATCACCTTGTAAAAGAGGTAGTCGATAACAGCGTTGACGAGTCGATGGCAGGTTACTGCTCAGAGATAATCGTAATAATTCATATAGATGGCTCTATAACAATAGAGGATAACGGCAGGGGGATACCTGTCGCTATGCACCCGACGGAGGGCGTTTCCGCCGCGCAGGTGGTACTCACAAAACTCCATGCCGGTGGTAAATTTGACAATTCCTCATACAAAGTATCCGGTGGCCTGCATGGCGTGGGGATATCCGTTGTAAACGCGCTCTCTGCGAAACTCGAGCTGGAGGTGCGCAGGGATGGCAACGTATATTACCAGAAGTACTCGAAAGGTGTACCACTTGGTGATATAAAAGTGATCGAGAGTACGGAGCGTACCGGTACTAAAATAAAATTCACGCCAGACTACACAATATTTGAGCAGAACGAATTCAGCTTCGATACTATTTCCAAGCGCCTGAGAGAGCTCGCGTTCCTGAACAAAGGGCTGTATATATCCATTGAGGATGAGCGCTCCGAAGAGCAGAAAAAGCATGAATTTAAATACGATGGTGGGATAATATCTTTCGTTGAGGACCTGAACAGGAATAATAACGTCCTGCACAAGAAACCGATATATTTTGAGGGTGAGAAAAATGGCGTTAAAATAGAAATATCCATGCAGTACAATGATAAGTATTCAGAGAATATATACTCATTTGCCAATAATATTAACACATTGGAGGGTGGCTCCCATGTGTCTGGATTCAAATCCGCGCTCACAAGGTCACTTAACAGTTATGCCTCAAGCAATAATCTGGTTAAAAACTACAAGGGCAGTATTTCCGGTGATGACGTCAGGGAAGGGCTCATTGCCGTCATCAGTATTAAGCTGCCGAACCCGCAATTTGAGGGGCAGACAAAGACGAAGCTTGGTAACACCGAGGTGAAAGGTATCGTCGAGACTATAATGAACGAGCACCTAGGCTACTTCCTCGAAGAGAACCCGTCCGTCGGTAAGACGATCATCGAAAAATCGATCGAGTCGGCAAGGGCGAGAGAAGCCGCCAGGAAAGCGCGTGAACTCACCAGAAGAAAATCCGCGTTAGAGAGCACTACCCTGCCGGGTAAACTCGCTGACTGTCAGGAGAAAGACCCGGCGCTCAGCGAACTGTATATTGTTGAGGGTGATTCCGCGGGCGGTTCCGCAAAGCAGGGCCGTGACAGGAAGAACCAGGCGATCCTGCCTCTGCGTGGAAAGATATTGAATGTGGAGAAGGCGCGTTTTGATAAGATGCTCTCATCTAAGGAGATAAGAACGCTCGTATCCGCGCTTGGTACGAGTATAGGTAAGGATGTCTATGACATAACCAAACTGCGGTACCATAAAGTGATCATCATGACTGACGCCGATGTCGATGGGTCGCACATAACCACTCTTCTGCTGACGTTCTTTTACCGGCAGATGAATGAGCTTGTAGAGAGCGGCTACCTTTACATTGCGCAACCACCGCTTTATAAGGTAAAAAAGGGTAAAATGGAGCGGTACATGAGAGATGAAAAAGCGTTGCGGAAGTTTCTGATCGACCAGAGTATCAACTCTACATCAGTCAGTATAAAAGGCAGTGACAGAACCTTTAAGGGCGCTGACCTGAAGACTTTCATCGGCAGGATAAATGACTATGAGCAGTACCTGGAGAAGATCACCAGGATGGGGTATCGAAAGGATATTATCCAGCTTCTAAGTGAAATGAGCATAAAAGAAGATAATTTTGACAGTTTCCTGAAACTGAATAAGACTATCTGTAACATTTTGAAGAAAATTCATGAAATATCACCGTTCTCGAAGATAAACATCACCGTTAAAAAGATGGAAGACGATACACCGATGCTGTTTACTGATATAAATAAGAAGCTTCTGGTAGAGGATGAAAATGAATATAAAAAGCATTTTGGTGATGTATATATCCACTACGAAGAGGTGGAGGACGAAAATACCGTACAGTGTATGGTAACATTACCAGAAAACGATGACCCTAAGACTGGTGAACGGAGTGTAAGCGTTATTGCGACAGAAGTCGAGAGGAAAACGTTTAATGTTAAGATAAAGTGGGGAAAGGATAAGAAAGATGTGGAGACAGTAATCGACAAACGGTTGATGCTCTCTTCTGTATTCTCTGGTTTATCAAATGATTATAAATACTTGAAAAATTACCAGGACGCTGAATTCGAGGTGTTCGGTAAAGACGCGAAAGAGACTGAATTCATGCCGGTAGAAGGTATAGAGAACCTCCTTGAAACGATTGTCGAGCTTGGTAAGAAAGGTTTCTATATCCAGAGATATAAAGGTCTTGGCGAGATGAACCCTGATCAGCTCTGGGAAACCACGATGAACCCTGAAAAACGGAACCTTTTACAGGTAAAAGTCGAGGACGTCTATGAGTCCGACAAGATATTCAGCATCCTCATGGGTGACCAGGTAGAGCCAAGGAGAAAGTTTATAGAAGATAACGCGATGAATGTCAAGAACCTGGACGTTTAACAGGCTCACCGGTTTTTTTGCGGGGTAGTTCATTTATACTTTGTAATGAATAAAAATTTGGTGAATAAAATGAAAACTGCTTTGACCATCGCCGGTACCGACCCTTCATGCGGGGCCGGCGCCGCCGCGGACATAAAGACCTTTTGCGCGCTGGGTATCTACCCGACGAGCGTTGTCACGTGCATAACCGCCCAAATGACGATGAATTCTTTTTAACGACGCCAGTTGAACCAGATGTCGTTAAAAAGCAGCTGGACGCGGTTATCAGTTGTTACGGAATCAGCGCCGTAAAGATCGGTATGATCTATAATAAAGATAATATTAAAGTAGTTGAAACCGCGATCGCTCAGCACGGCCTGAAGAATGTCGTCATCGACCCGCTTATGATCTCCACTACTAACAGGAAACTGATAGAGGAGAGCGCCATAAACAGCCTGAAAAGCGAGCTCTTCTGCCACGCCGACCTCCTGACCCCTAACGTGAAAGAGGCGGAAGCATTAGCGAACAAGAACATACTAAATATCGATAACATGAAAGAAGCGGTGCTTGAAATATATACCTACGGCTGTAAAAACATTGTTATAACAGGATATAAGGACGAACAGCACTCCATCGACATGTTATATGACGGTAGCCGTTTCCACACCTTCAGGGTAGATCTCTTAGAGAACGGCAAAAGGCTACACGGCACCGGTTGCACATTCTCTTCAGCCGCCGCCGCCTATTTAGCGAAGGGTAAACCGATCGAGCTGGCGGTAAAAGACGCGCAGATATTCACTTACTATTCTATTAAGTACGCTAACGATCTTGGTGACGGGAGGCTCGCGCTGAACCAGTTCTTCAGTTAATTGCACAGTCTTACACTTCCTGACGTAACCAGCACAGCATCGCGAAGAAGTAGCACAAACCGCCGAAGAGCGTTGTGCTTGTGAAACCGAAATTCATCGAAAACGCGACCGCGAGTATCGAGCCGAGCACGGACGCTGATCCGTTCAGCCCCCAACCCCACGGGATTATACGCTTCTCTTTGATATCAAGGATGCTCACACCGACAGGTAGCGGGCAGCCCATGAGCAGACTCAGAGGAGCCAGCAGCAGTATAGAAAGAATTATCTTTAGACTGATCGGTAGCGTGATGAACCGCAATATCACAGGCGGCAGCAAGAACGTATAGATAATCAGGACGACGATTATTGCGACAAGTACGGTCAGAAGCAATTTTTTCTTGTAAGATACCGGTTCCCTTTCAGACAGCCTGCCGGAAATGTAGCTGCCGAGCCCGCTGAATGTGAGTATCGCGAAGAGGATGACCGCGAGCGAGTATATCGGTTTGCCGAACAAAAGGGTGAAGCGCCGAAGCAGGATTATCTCGACCTGCATGAAACCGACACCGAGCATAACGAAGTAAAATAGTATCCGTAAGCTGTTGAATACGCTAAGGTTCATATCCCTGAGCTGACCGGCTTTGAAGATAAAAAGCGGTAGTATCACGAACAGAAGATTCAGCGCGATGACGACATACAGAAGGTTGCGAAGCAGGATTATCCAGCGGTCGTTGAACTGCTTTTCATTGGTGAAGGTGAACACGTTGAAGAAGTCTTTCGGTTTGATCATATTATAAAAGAACGGTTTATTATCGGTTGTCGGGCTGACATCATACTTGAATTGCTCATAAAACGCGTCAAGCGGGTCGGCATAGATGAGCTCTTTGAAGATACCGACAGATTTACCGCCCACTGCAAACACCAAATCGAACCCCTTTTCGTCCGCTTCCCTCTTGATAACAGCCCTCTCTTCGTCAGTGAACGGGTTGCTTTTCATCATGAAATTCGCTACACCCCGCTCCCTGTAGATGAGGATGTAGTCCCACGGGTTCCTTATTCCCCTGTCATACAGGGTGCTTACGGCAATAGACGCGAGCCGGAGCGTCGTTCTGGCAAAGATGAATCTGGATATGGACAGGATACCGTTATCCGTCAGGTGGTCAAGGTAGTCAGAAAACGCTTCTTTTGTATAGATCATATTTTCTGATAACGTAAAAGCCCCCGCGGAGGGTGCGATGTTCTCAAAGACGGCGGACGCCTGGATCACATCATATTTCTCCACGCTGCGTTTGATGAAACTCCTACCCTCATCGATAAAGAGCTTCACTTCCGGCCGCTCATACAGGTATCCGCTGAAGTTACCGAAATCGACGTTCACGTTCTCGACGATGAGCGGGTTCACCTCGATGGCGGTGATATCCTTTGAACCCATGGCAAGCGCCGTCAGGACGTCCTTGCCGCCACCAGGCCCGATGATAAGCGTTTACGGCCTCTTTTTCGGGTAGTATGGCAACGATATGACGTTATACTTGAAGAAATCAAAATCCTGGATATTTTCAGGGTACTTGTAGATAATGGTATAACCGGTGTCGTCCACCACCATACCGTACTGATCAGGGATGTTACCGTTATATTTTGAGCTCATCCCCCATGACCGCTCTAACTCGTTGCTCTTTGTCGGGTATACCGCTACCCTTGAGAACGAGTTCCACTTGATGGAGAGGATACCGGTTTCGTACCTGCCGCGTACGAAATTTATGGTAGACAGATCATACCTGCCGTCCAGCGCTATGACCGATGCGAAGAGCAGTGCGCATACCAGCAGGGAATACATCCGCTTTTTCATGCCGTTTGAGTAGGCGAATAGCGCCGCCGAGAGAGCGCCGCCGAGCGCGACGAACAGTAGCGCCGCGGGGCCGCTGACGAGATTAAGCGCCAGTATGATGACGAAACAACCGGCGGCGGCGCCTAACAGGTCAAAGAAATATATCTTATTGACTTTATCGCTGTAATGCGTCAGTGCGATTGTCGTCACAAACCCACCGAAGATAAATGGGAGCGAAGTCAGAATATACAAAGCCGCTAGGTAAAGGAACATGCTAAGCGACATGCTCGTTTCAAACGAGCCCTGCACAAAGGGCTGGTAGAAGGGCTGGTGGAAAAAAGCGAGTATTTTGTACATAAAAAACGGTGACAGCTTTGACGCGGCAAACAGCCCGAAGAAGGCGAACGATGACAACGAGAAGAGAAACGAGAAGAGAACGAGCTGAGCGGGTGCTTTCTCCTTTGAGAACCTTTTGTCAAATATATATACCGCGATGCCCGATACGGCGAGTCCGAAGAGAGCGAGCGAGATCGCGACCGACGCGAAATGGTACCACATCAGGACGGAGAATATCCTCGTGAACACAAGCTCGTACATCAGCGTACACAAGCAGATGCTGAAAATGCCTGCAAAAAAACTCTTTATGCGGGTTATTGTCATAAGTTTAAATTCCTGAAATTATGGGTGAAGATGTCGTGCGCGTCGTTCTGCTGGTCTTTCAATTATTTTCCCAGAAGGTTTCCCAGTCATTATAGTTTGCGCCTAAATTCGCGCCGGTTATCTTCTCTAACGCCGCCGCCGCTTTTCTCCTGACGCCGAAGTCCTTATCCTTTAGTGCGACGATAAGATGGTTTACGCACCGGTTATCGCCGATCTCCCCGAGCGCTTTCGCCGCCGTGGCCCTCCCCTGCTTATCGTTGGTTGACAAGGCGTTGATAGCTATTGTGATGGCGGCAGGCCCTATTATTTTCAGCTCCCCCCATTTTTCGGACTTCATAAGCTGTAAAACGCGCCTGCTCATTGCTAACGGCACTTCATCCAGTTCGGGAGCCGCCGCCTTTTTCTCGTTTCCTGCCCTGCTTCTTAATAAATCATCTTTGTTATCAACCCACCACTCTTCCCATAACCGTGCGACAAAGAACCAGTCCTTGGCGTCTGCTGGCACGATAGCGTTAGTGATATTCAGAAGTGCGGTGTTAATGGCGATAGGCCCGATACCGGTTGTATTAGCTTTTAGGGAGTCTATCAGCGGCTCCACAGCGCGAAGGTCACCGATCTTGCCGAGCGCGCATGCCGTAGCGAGAATGTTCTTCCCATGTTTCAATATATTTATAAGCGGTTCGATGGCTCGTTGGTCACCGATCTTCGCAAGCGCGTTAGCCGTCATGGAAAAGGTGGCGGGATCCTCCTTTTTTAGTAATGTAATCAACGGCTCGACGGCCCCTTTGTCACCGATTTGTGCGAGCGCGTTAACGGCTGCGATGACAACACCGATCTCTTTGTCTTCTAACTGTTCCGTCAACGGTTCGACAGCCCTTTTGTCACCCATCATGCCAAGCGCCCGCGCGGCATTGGCCCGAATAAGGGGATCGTCGTTTCGCAGAGCGTTAAGCAGCGGTACAAATGTTGTTTTACTGTCTTCTGCGAGGGAATTAAGAACGAGGCCGCTTGCGATCACAGGTTCCACAGCTTTCGAGACATCTATCTGCACCAAAGCATGAGCCGCAATTGATTTAACATAATTGTTGTCACTATTGAGCAGTTCTAAGAGCGGCTCAAACGCCCTTGGATCACCTATCCCCCCGAGCGCCTCTGCGCCGGCTCCGGCTACGAGATTGTTTTTGTCGTTTAAAGTGTAGATCAACGGTTCCACAGCGTTCGGGGCCTCTAATTTAACAAGCGCTCGGATCGCCTCGATGCGGACTTTTTCGCTTTCGTCCTGCAAAGAATTTATCAGAGGTTCCGTGGCCTTTAAGTTGTCTATTTCAACAAGCGCCCAGATTGCTATAACTTTCAAATCCGCATCGTTACCATTTAATACTTCAGCCAGCGGGTCTATGGCGGGATCACCGATCGAGCGCAGTACAAGCAGGATTTGATTATAATGACGCGAATAAATTTTTTGATATTTCAGCGCGTTAATGATTAAATTGATCGATTCGGGTTATTTCACCGTGAGAAGAATGGATCGCGCCGCCTGCAAAACCCTTCTGTCGTTATCGCTTAATGTACTTATCATTGCATTAATAACCCGCGGTTCTTCAAAAGATTCCAGGCACCTGATCGCGAGTACCTTGAGGGTGCGGTTATCTTCTTTCATCATGTACAGCAGCTGGTCTACCCCGGGGTCTCCGAGCATGATCGACTCAACCCGGTTTTTTGACCGCAACAGCCGTTGCAGTTTATCGATTAGCCTGTCAACCCGCCGTTTCTCTTTTATTGCATTTTTTTCTTTACCTCTTTTAGCCACTAATGTGTCATGGGTATCGTAGAAGGTTCCGCCGGATACCGCAAAAACGGACAATAAAACTGTAACCAGCGGGATTATAAGAGTTTTTGACAGCTTCATCATTGCTATTCCTTGTTTTGACTGGCGCACCTGTTTTGTCTGCGTCAATGTTTCAGCGCGGGCTTGGGCTTTGCGCCGACAGTTCATTATTCTTTGTAAAGCCATCAGTTGTCACAACATCTATCTTGATTGCATAGAACTTATTGTCACGGGCGCCGAAATATAATTTACCGTCATACGCGACGGGGGTGCTCTGGATCGCGCCGCCACCGGTGAATTTTTTCACTGTACGCATAGCCGCGCCCCGCTCGATGATGTTCAGCTCACCGTTATTAGTCGGCGCTAACAGAAAGTCCTCGTAAGCGAGCGGCGTTGCGTAAGCCGGACCATTGATATCTGCAACAGCTTTTGCCGCCAGATTGTATTTCCCCAGCCGGTACATGTTTCCGTCCGTCGTCGCGAATACCACGTCGCCTTTAAACGATATCGGTGATGAGTAGAAGTTCACGCTGTTGTTCATAAATCTACCCGATACCGTTTTTGTCTTCGCGTCGATGCCGTAAAGCACGCCGTCTTTCGTTGATGCGAATATAGTGTCGCCGAACACAAGCGGCGTCGCGAGCGCCGGACTACCAAGGTTGACCATCCACATGCCTCTGCCGCTCTTTAGCGACAACCAGTACAGGGTACCGTCAGAGGATGCGAAAACGATAGCTTTGCCATCCACCACACCTTTGGACCGGATCGCCCCACCTGTCTTGAATTTCCATATTATTACGCCCGACGCGTAGTCAAGCGCGTACACAGAGCCGTCATACCCACCGATGTAGATGACATCGTCCTTTGCCACCGGTGACGACTGCCGGTGGTCGTCCTGCTCGGAGCTTTGCATCTGGTACTCCCACTTGAGCCTGCCGTTAGACTTGTTCAGGCAGTAGAGTTTGTTGTTCCATGAGGCGAAGTAGACGCTATCTTTGTAAACGACGGGTGTGCTGTCGATCACGTCACCGGCGTCGAATTTGAACTTCAGCTCACCGGTAACAGCGTCAAGCGCGTACAGGCGCCCGTCAAACGAACCGAAATAGACAGTGGAGGTCTCCTCGTCTATGGCGGCACTCGAGTCTATGTAGCCGGCAGCCTCAAATTCAAACACCTTCGTGATATTGATCTCCTTTATTATGCCGGTGTCGGCGAATCTCTCCTTCGCGGGGGTCGTCTTTACGACGCCCAGGGTATCGTCAGAGCGCTTGTCAAATATCTTGCCGCGGATCTTAGCGTCGCTCGTCGCGCCCCAGTAGTTGTCGTATAACGTGACATCGCCGATGAAGAAGTCACCGAGCTTGAAGTTGTAGAGCTTGTTGTCAAGGATGTTATTGTGCGAGATATCGCTGTTTTTGTCGCCCTCAAAGAGGAATATGCCGTGCTTGTTACCGGTTATTGTGTTGTACTTTATCTCATTTTTACTGTCGGTAAAGTTCAATCCCTTGACTGCGTTTCCTTTGAACACGTTGTTGTAGATGAGGAATTTCGAGCGGCCGATCCGCGTGCCATCCTCGTTATTGGTGAAGAGCGAGTTCGTTATGCTGCCGGTCGAGAAGTGGATGTGCAGTGTGTAGCTGGAGTATTCGAACTTGCAGTAGTCAAATATCACTTCGTTCGAGAAGTTGACGAGGATCATCCCCCACGCGCCGCTTCTTTCGCTCCCATTCGCGGCGGTGAAATGTATCGGTGCGTCGTAACTCCCCATGGCGAAGATGCCGCCCTCGACAAGGAGCCCGCTGTCACCCAGGCCGTCTTCATCGTAGTCGTTGTAGGTGAACTCGACTGTCGTGCCCGGGCGGATAGTCAGCCTCGCGCCCTTTGCGACTTTTATGACGCCGTCAACGGCGACCTTACCCTCCCATACAGTGTCGGTGGTTATCACCTCCGTGATATGCCGCTCGTCATACGCCTTACCCTTGCCGGCTTTTTGCTGCGGTTCGGGCGGCTGTGTCGCTGGCGGCGGTACCGCTTCTTTGAAACACGCGGGACATGGCGCCAAAATGGCGAAAGACAGTATGAGTAAGATTATTCTTTTCAGCATAGGTTAAAAATATCAGAGTAATCTAAATATATCAAGGATTAAGTTATTGCGGCAGTTCATTCTGTGGGTTTTAATTTCCGGGCGATCAGGTATATCTCGGCGCTTTTTGAGCGCGACGCGTCAGGTTTGTATGTTTGGCACGATAAGAACGCCGCGTTCACCTCTTTCAGTAAACCCTTGAAATGTTCGTTTCTAAAGAGTTTGACGATTAAGACGCCGCTGCCGGTTTTTAAATATCTCTTGGCATAAAAGAGCGCCCTTTTCACCAGCTCATAAGACCTTGCGGAATCTGTCGAGGCGATACCGGTCAGGTTCGGCGCCATGTCCGACATCAACAGGTCGGCGTGTGGGGTCTCATTGTCATGTAATAGCGCGTCGATCTCGGTGAGAGTCTCTTCACCGAAAACGTCGCTTGTAATCGATTTGACATTAGGGATGCCCGTGACGGGCAGAAGATCGACGCATATCACGAGCCAGGCGCCCCTCAGGGTCTCGCTGGCTATCTGTGACCAGCCGCCGGGCGCGGCGCCAAGGTCGATGATGACATCGCCCCGTTTAATGATCTTGTAACGGTCGTTTATCTGTTTGAGTTTATATGCCGCCCGCGATTTCAGTTTATCTTTCGCGGCGAGTTTGACGTACTTGTCGCTTAGATGTTTCTTTAGCCACTTTTTTGTTGAGTTTTTTTTTGCCAAGGGTTGTCTTTACGAAACTTCTTTCAGCTTTTTCAGATAAAAGAAGCTTCTCTCTTTTGGTATCGTGAAGTAAAATGTGGTGCCTTCACCAAACTTGCTGTCAAAAGTCAACTAGCCACCAAGTTCCTTAACGGCTTTCTGTACGATGTTTAAACCGACGCCGCTGCCCTTCACTTCCATATCCGCGCTGATCCTGCCAAATACTTTGAAGATAAGGTCGAAATACTTTTCTTCGATCCAGTTGCCGTTATCTTTGACATATATTTGAATATAATTATCTTTATCGTGGCTGCCGATCTCGATAATTGGTGTTATATCCTTTTTACAGAATTTCAAAGCGTTACTTATTAAATTGATCAGTATTTGAGTTAAGAGGATTTTATCTGTATATATAACAGGTAGATTCTTCGATACTATTTTCGCGTTCTTTGCCGCGATGATCGGGTTAAGGTTATCTTTGATCCTGCTTATCTCTTTGTTCAGGTCGATCCTCTGGATCTGTTTTTTTATGCGCCCGATCTTAGAAAGCTCCAAAAGGCTCTCTAATAGAGTAAAGATGTGTGAAACATTATTCTGGATGCGATCAATATAATGTTCCTTGTTTTCAGATTCGACACTGTTCATATCCTGAGCGATTATATTTACGAAGCCCTGAACAGCGATAAGAGGGTTTTTAATGTCATGTACTATTGAGCTGATATAAAAGTCAAGCTCCTCATTCGCTTTTTCCAGGCGGATCTTAGCGTCGTTGATCTCTTTCTCCTCAAGCCGCTTTTCGGTGACGTCCCTTGAAACCAAGCACGTGATCCTCTCGGCGGCGCTCAACTTAAATACTGATATGTTGTGCATCCTTACTTCACCCTTTTTGTTCACAATCTTAATATCATAATGCATGGGCGGCTTATCGCTATTGGTGGTGTCCTGCATAAAATAGTCTTTTACGAGATCGACGGAGCTCCTGTGAACGATATCGTATAAAGTCATACTTGTAGCGTCTTCTATGGTCATCTCAAACATCTTCAGCCATGCGTTGTTCGCTTCTATGACCTCTATGCCCTTGAAAAGAACGATACCTTCAAGAGCTTCATCCATGATCCGTTTATATTTTTTCTCAGACAGGGCGAGCTCGCTTTTCAGGTCGGTCTCTGTCCGCATGAACAGTTCAGCCTCCTCAGCCCTGATCCTCTTTCTATTTATCTCAAACATGATATACGCGACCGAGAAGATGAAAAGCAGTAAGACTGCCAGGATCACCAAAGTGTACTGGAAATTCTTCTGCATCAAAAAAGAGATCTCTTCGTATGGTATGAATATGCAAATATACCAGGTCCTGTCACCAATCTTGAGTGATGAGATGGCGGCGGACTTTTTAATATATGAGTACGCTTTGTTTGGTGCGATAGTTTTATACTCAACTTGAAGAGACACCTCTTTTTTGCCCTTGACCCTGCTGAAAAATTCCGAATAATTACTTAATCTCGTACTTGTGGCGTTATGATCGATGATTTGCAGGCCTGACCAGTCTTTGCTTATCGTTTCAATATGTTCACCATTTTCATTCAGGATAAAAAGATCATAAGAACGCAGCTTTTTCATTATTTCTAAGATACTTCTCCTGATTATCGTCATATCCACCAAAATGCCGTATGCGCCCTTATACTCATCTTTGTTTGTTAAAAGCGGCATATAAAGATTGACAAAAACCTTCTTACTGTTCTGTAGACTGAAAAAATCGCTTAATGCGGGAACGCCTTTCTTTAAAGTTGCTTTGTGTTTTTTTAAAAACGATGGGTTATACTCTTTTTTTATGTTCTCAAGCTTAAGCTCCTCGGGGAAGTAATATATAATTTCATCCTTGCTGTCAGTTATTATCAAGCTTAAGACACTATCATAATACATTACTTCCTTAAAATGTTCCTTCATGAAAAACGGCATGTTTTGAATATTCATCTTTTTTGCATAAGGGTTGTGCGTCGCGCTGTGTAATTGCGACACCAGCGTGTCAAGCTCGGCCTTGATCTCATGCGCGACAAGCTTTGCCAGGGTTAGTTGAGCGTTAGAGAACAGGGCATTAATTTTACCCTCTGTCTCTTTATGAATAAAGAACGAGACAGTGGAGATAAACAAGAATACAATTAAAGAGATAAACAGTATTACGTAATAGGATTTTAAAGACTTGTAATTCATCAATAATAACCATTTTTGTATGTATTAAGGACATTTTTGCTAATTAAATTATATTTTAAAAAGCAACCTATGTCAAGCAGTGATTCGCCCATCAATACTGTTTTTCAGGGGCGGCTCTAATTTAGCGCCGCTGATTTTGTATTAACATTGAGACAAAACGCGCGCCGCTGACCGCGTAAGCATATAATTTTACTGGCCGAAAGAGCGGGTGCGGCTATCGGCGGGAGGGGCGCTCAGCCCCCGGCGCCTTATTGATGCCCGCCTTTTATTGGTTATCCCTTAATGTACAAAGTTTTTTTGCTAAGGTTAAATTTTTTTAAAAAAGAACTTGACAGGCCGCGAAACCTTTGTTATGTATAACTAAGAAGGTAATAATTATGAGTATTAATAAGGCAACAGAATATTCGATAAGAGCTTTAATCTATATGGCGATGAATGCTAATACCCAGATTATCTCAAAAGAAGAGATATGTAAAACTCAGGGTGTGACACATGGCTTCTTGACAAAGATAATGCAGCCATTGATAAAAGCGGGTATCGTAAAATCATTCAGGGGTGCGAAGGGCGGGTTTCAACTTGCTAAAAACCCAAAGGAAATAACGCTTTATGAGGTGATAAAAGCGATTGATAATCTCCTTTGCCTGAATGAATGTCTCTTGGCCCAAGGTTCTTGCAAGCGAAGGGAGTTGTGCTTCATGCACTTTATCTGGGTAGAAGCGAAAGATAGTATCCAGGACGTTTTCAAGAAATATACGCTTTATGATATAGCGAGAAAACAGATCAATCTGTTTAGCTCAAATATAAATTAATGTCGCGTTACGTGACCGCGCCCAAAAAGACGCCCCGATACCTAACCATGCCGGTAATATATTAGGGGTCAAAGGAGGTGAAGTGGTTTCTAAGAAACTTTTTAGTAACTTAAAATTATAATAAGTGTATATGGATATATAAATAATTAAATTGTAATGAAAAGGAGAAGATAAAATGCCTGAATTAACGAATGAACGGAAACTTGGCGTTACTAAAGGAACTGAACTTGAGGATGCAGTAAAGATGAATTTCAAAGGTGAAACGGCAGAGGTCGGCCTGTACCTGGCTATGGCGAGGCAGGCGTATCGTGAAGGTTATCCCGAGGTTGGGACGGTTTTAAAAGAGATCGCGATGGAAGAGGCGGCACATGCGGCAAAATTCGCGGAGCTTAACGGCTTGATATCAGAGAGCACGAAAGAGAATATTACAAGGATGCTGACAGGTGAGGTTGCCGCGAACAAAGGTAAAAGGATGAGTGCGGTAAAGGCGAAGGAGGTCAATTGTGACCCCGCTCATGATTGCTTTGATGAAGCTTCCCGCGATGAAGGACGGCATGCGAGTGCATTAGAAGGGTTGTTAGAGAGGTACTTTAATAAGTAGAGAACGCAGTAATGACTTTCGTGCCGCTTAGACCCTGCAAAGCTTTGTCTCCTCGCATCATCGCGGGGTCGGTACTGCCATACCAAAGCGGCACGAGAGATAAAAATATAGAAAATATAGATTTCTCCTCCGGGACGAAGGTTATTCGAGGCCCCTCCTCCTCCCCGGATAACCTTAACTGTGGTTATCCAGGGCATTATTATAAAAGGGAATGTTACCAAGCGGGCATGTTGCCCGATGCAATAAAGGGAATTTGTACTGTAAAGGAATTCCCCCTTCGCCTCCGCTCACGGCGCCCCCTTTTTTCAATAACTTACAAGCGTTACTTTTTTAAATAGTGATATTCGCCTATTTGGCTTAAGTCTCCAAACAGAATAATTTTTTTTTCAAAAAGGTAGCCGTTGCTCTTTTCTCAGGGTCGCGCCAAAAAAATGATAAAAAATGGTAAAAATAGCTTGCATAAGTAAAGAAAATATGTTAAATGAGGAGTTCGTTTTTTCAGAGGGCATAATGCCCAATAATTGTAAAGAGGGCATAATGTCCGATAATTGTAAAGAGGGCATAATGCCCGATAATTGCGCGCATACTCGAAAGATAACATGAGCATCATCATTTAAAATGAGTAACGCGTTTTTATAACAACTATTTTTTGAGGTATAATTATGGCAAATACATGTGAAATATGTGGTAAGGGCAGGCAGG
>JAJRZU010000147.1 GCA_024275075.1 Deltaproteobacteria bacterium
ATAGAGAACCTTAAGGGTGAGAATAGAACTGACGGGTTTGATAACGAAGAGGACTTGGAGAAATTCAACAGCCTCCTTGAGAGGATAAAAGTCGTAAGGGGTGAAACGCCGGCTAAGACGCCTCTAATGCCACCCCCCGCAAAGGAGCCTGAATCCGGGGATAAAGAACAAAAAACCGCGTCATTTGAGTCGCTGAAAGGCTCGAAAGAGATGCTTGACCTGTTTATTGTCGAGGCTGCCGAGCATATCGAGAATATTGAGCGCAACCTTTTGGAGATAGACAAAGACCCTGGCAGCGCCGAACTGATAAATGACCTTTTCCGGTCATTCCACAGCATCAAGGGCTCGGCCGGCTATGTCAACAAAGTGACTACGAGCAAATTCTCTCATACTGTTGAGAACCTGCTAAATACTTTCAGGTCAAACAAGCGACCGGTGACAAAAGAGGCCCTGGAGCTTCTGTTCGAGGCTCTTGACACACTGAAGCTGCTTATCGAATCTCACAAAATCTCCGGCGAAATGCCTGACGACCTTTTAAATATTGTCAAGAATGTGTCTGACCAGATAAACAATATGATAACGGCCGTAGAGGCGGGAGCCCCCGAAGAAGAGGGGGCGGCAAAAGAGCAAGAGCCCGAAGAAGAGGTTAGCTCAATGGCGGACATCTTCCTGGATTCTGCCGTCCAATACCTGGAAACGTGCCAGTTCTGCCTGGAGAAAATCAATAATAACGACCTTTCCACCGGGAATTCGCAGACATTCTTAAGAGCTGTCGGTTCCCTGAAAAAATCCGCGGATTTCATGAACTTCAAGGATATCGCGAAGACGGCTGAACTGGTCTATGACACGTTGGATTTCCTGATATCCGGCCGGTTGAATTTTGAAAAGGAGATAATCGATCTTTTAGATGAGAAGACAAACGAACTGAAAAGGAGCCTCGATGCGTTAGGGGGCGCGAAGCAAAAAAAGAGAGCGCCCGCGGAAAAACTTGGTGATATACTGATCGAGGAGGGCGTTGTCTCTAAAGAGGATTTAGATGTAGCTTTGCACAAGCAAAAAAGGCTCGGTACGATTCTAAAAGAAGAGGGTCTCGCTAATGAAGACGATATCAGAAAAGCGCTTGACAAGCAGAAGAAGAAGGTCGCGAGCAGCTACGTCGCAAGGAAAGTCGAAGAGATCAAGACAGTCAGGATAGACCAGCACAAAATAGATAGTTTCATGAATTTGGTCGGTGAGCTTATCATCACAAGAAACTCCTTGTTTTACCTGATAAACAAGCTGACTGGAAACGAGTCTATTCAAGAGGCGCTTAAAGAGATAAAATATACCACTTCTGTCATTTTCAGGATATCTGACGATCTCCAGACAAATGTCATGAAGATGCGGATGGTACCGATCAAGACTGTATTCCAGCGGTTCCCGCGGATGCTGAGAGACCTGTCGAGAAAAAACGGTAAGAAGATCGACCTGAAGATAATCGGTGAGGAGACCGAGATCGATAAGACTGTGGCAGAGCTGCTTGGCGACCCGTTAGTGCACCTTGTCAGAAACGCCGCCGACCACGGTATCGAGCTGCCCGATGAGCGTACCAACTCAGGGAAGGCACAGACCGGAACAGTTATCCTGAAAGCGTCGCAGGAAGGTAACATGATAATCATCGAGATAATCGATGACGGTAAGGGTATGGACCCGGCTTCCATCAAGAAAAAGGCTCTGGAGAAGGGTCTGATCAGTATGGATGACGCGGCGGGTATGTCAAAGAAGGAGGTTTTGAATCTCATCTTCATGGCAGGGCTCAGTACGGCGAAGAAAGTCACTGACGTCTCTGGCAGGGGCGTCGGGATGGATGTGGTAAAGACAAATATCACAAAACTTAAAGGTCGCATCGATCTTAACTCCGACCCCGGGGTCGGCAGCAAGATCCGCATCGAACTGCCGCTTACACTGGCGATCATCAAAG
>JAJRZU010000017.1 GCA_024275075.1 Deltaproteobacteria bacterium
GCGACATACCACCGACGGGGACGTCCCTGAGCATAATCTTTTTTGTAACGCGTCTTTTGATCATCATACTGATAGTATGAAAGTCGCGTAGTTATGTCAAGAAATAAAAGGGGCATGACGGCAATTCAATTCACGGGGCCTGGCCCCTTTATAAGTCGCGCAGAGGCTTTTGGTTACATGACAGCTCAGGAGGGTCCTACGGTTAAGGCGTTTATCTGGGCGGCGGCGTACCCTGCGCCGAAACCATTGTCTATGTTGACGACGGTGACGCCTGACGCGCATGAGTTGAGCATCGAGAGCAGCGCGGTGATCCCGCCGAAACTCGCACCATAACCGATGCTTGTCGGTAGTGCGATGACCGGTTTGTCAACGAGCCCTGCGACGACGGATGGCAAAGCGCCCTCCATACCTGCGGCGACTATGAGTACAGCGGCTTTTCCGATGATATCGTAGTTCCCCAAAAGCCTGTGCAGGCCGGCGACACCGACGTCGAACAAGCGCTGTACTTTGTTGCCCATCACCTCCGCGGTGATCGCCGCCTCCTCTGCGACGGGTATGTCAGAGGTACCGGCGGTGACGACAAGGATCGCACCTCTGGTTCTGATTACAACCTTTTTCTTCAACATGGTCAACAGCTTAGCATCCTTGTGGTATACGGCGCCCGGTACGGATTTTACGACGGACTTCCCCTTCTTTTCATCCAGGCGCGTTACTATCACGTTGGCTTTATGTTTAGCGATCGCCCTAAGGATACCGGTTATCTGGGCGGCGCTCTTCGGCTCACCAAACACCATCTCAGGGTGGCCGGCCCGCAGTGCGCGGTGGTGATCGACATGCGCGAAACCGATATTCTCGTAAGGGAGTTTCTTCAATGTATTCAACGTATCGTCAATAGATACTTTACCCTTTTTGAATTCGTTAAGTAACCTTATGATAGAGTTTTTATCCATTTTGTTCCTTTCAAGGGCATGTTGTTGCCCAATCTGATGTAAGATATTAGAATATTGGCTTCTTGTCAAGTTTATCGCCATCATGCCAGGGTAGTGTATGAATTGTTTTGTCATAAAAAGAGAAAAAAGTGTATGAAAATTTGACAACAGAATAAAATCGAGTAGTTTTATATAAGGAGTAAATATTGCCCACAGGCGGCGGCATTGCCCTGCGGTAAAATAAGGAAAGGTGAAAGATTCATATAATATGGAAGATTATAGCGATATCCATGAATATTTTGAAGATTACAAAAAGACGTTGTGCAGTATCCGTGATGCAACGTCGTATTTTGAGGAGCTTACCGATGATGCCTATGTAGAAGTGGCGGTATTGCTACCAAAGATACATTCAGGTTTAGACAATACGGTTCACAAGCTCCATGAAGCGGTAGGTGTTCTGAAAGACCGCGGCCTGAATAATGGCGCCTTAAGTGAAGTGAACGAGAGGTTAGCGAAGCTCACCTTGATACCGGCAAAGATTCTGGAGATAATGCAATCTTTGCAGGTACAAGACGCAGTGAAACAGAGCATTCATCATATTTTGTCATCAATTGAACTTACATGTGATTATATTAATAACGAGGACACTCTTAAAGTTGATGATGACTTGCTTAAACTCATCAAATATTTCTATATCCTGCCCCGGTTAATAATCCCCCAGTTAGAAAGGGTCTATAATACAGTCGAGAGGTCGCTTATTGATTTACAGGGGAGATTTCAGAAGATATTTCAGGTACTATTACCAAGCCTTACCATGGAGCAGCTTTTAAACGGGGAGAGTGAACGGAACATAGTACAGATAATAAAAGATGATATATCCAAGTTAAAGCGTGAAGTTACGCTAAAAGAGACGCTGAGCGCATTACAAGACACGATCAGCCTCTTAGACGCCACCGAATCAAGTATCCCTGATAATACAAGGTTGATCGATATTGCCGCGGCATCGACACAAATATTAGACCAGCCCTTGGCGGAGGTATTGCTTTTAAAGGATAAGTTGCTAAAAAGCTCAATGAGGGCTAAGGAGCTCTTAGGTGAGATTTTTTCAGGTGACATTTCAGATTTGGATTGCAATGATAGATTACGGGTTGTTACCGCTATATTTACGTCAAAAAGTGAAATTGAAGCGATAATGCCTGTTTTTGAAGATCTGGGGATCAATATATCTATAGAATCAGATGAGTTATTGTTGTAAATGGGCATGTTGCCCACGCCACCGAACACTGTATGATACGTCAACCACCAAATTTATAATGTATGATCGACATGAGGTACAAAGGTACTGTTTCGCTGCGAAGGATGTTCCGCCCAAGCAGGACGGATTTAAAACCTTCACTGTTTAATAAGCTTATCTCCTTGGGGGTAAATCCGCCCTCTGGCCCCACCGCGGCGCTTATGCCCGAAGGCGCCGCACCGCCGCAGAAGTAGTCCTTCAGGTACAAATCACAGTTTTCGTCGCACACAAACTTTATGTCTGAATCATCATTCATCCGCCGCAGATCCACGGCGCTGGCAATATCCGCGATCACAGGGATATCGGCTCTTTTACACTGGCTCGCGGACTCTCTGGCGATCGCCTCCCACCGGCGCTTCTTCTTTAGTTCGTCGGCGCCGCTTATCTTTACTACCGACCGGTCGGCTCGAAGGGGCACTATTTTGTCAACGCCAAGCTCTGTCGCTTTCTGGATAGCGGTCTCAAAGTTCTTTGCCTTTATCAATGATAAGTAAAGAGTGATGAATATCCCGCCCGCCGCGATTTCTTTACATTCAATGATATTGACTATCACCCGCCGCTCTGAAATGCATTCTATCCTACCGATAAACTTCTTCTTTTCTGCCTGGCGACTGCCTTGTAACAATAAAGTTATCTCATCACCCTTTTTGTAACGTAGAACATTTTTGATCTTATGGAGCATCTCACCGGTGATGAAGACCTTATCCCCCTGAATATCCTCGGATTTTATGAAGAACCGGAAATTTCTCATATCAACTCGTTATCTTCATCGCGACGATGGTCAGGTCGTCCTGGAATGGGTTCTCCCCGACAAATAACATCAGCTCCTCCATCGTCTTGTCTATGAAGTCCTTTGCCGCCAAGTGTCCGTATTTATTGACGAGCGCCTCTAACCTTTCGAACCCGAACAGCTCGTCCTCCTCGTTCATCGCCTCGACAATACCGTCAGTGTAAAACAGGATCAGCTCTCCCGGGGCTAAGGTGACGCTACTGCTGTTATAGTTTTGAGGAGAGGCGATACCAAGCGGCAGCCCGGCGTTTATCAGGTAAGAACACGCTTTGCTATGATCTTTATAGTGCAACGGGAAAGTGTGCCCGGCGTTTGTGTAGTTAAGTGTCTTCGTCTTGGAATCGATAATAGCGTAGAACATCGTAACAAAAGTGTTTGTGCTACGTTCGTCAAATAACAGGTCGTTGATCCTTGTCAACGTACTGCATGAAGTCTGGTGATCAACCGCGATCGAGCGCAAAAGGCTGCGTGTGCTCGCCATATAAAGAGCGGCAGGCACACCCTTACCAGAAACGTCAGCGATGGAGATACCCAGCCCGCCCTCATTGAGCTGGATGAAGTCGAAGTAATCGCCGCCAATATCCTTTGCAGGGATGCACAATGTATATATATCAAAGCCCTGAATATTCGGGTTCGCCTCGGGCAGCAGGCTTTCCTGCACTTTCTTCGCGAATTCCAGCTCAAACTTCATTATCTCGCTTTCAGCTTCTTTTTCACGCAGTATGATGTTATCAATGGCAATAACGGCGCTTTGTATCAGATTAGAAAGGAATTTGATGTCCGCGTCTGAATACTCCTTACCGCCAGCCATCGCACCGAAACTAAAGAGCCCGATGACTTCATCTTTGGTGTGCAACGGTATTGTCATGACGACGCCAAGCTTGCGTAACTCGTTGTATTCATTGTTTAGTTCGTTCTCGAATCTTTCTAAATACTCCTGTGCGTCGGATATGTTCCTGCTTTGAATGAACCAGTCTAAGAAGTTGCTATTCTTAGCGAGCGCTTTGTGGAACGTATAAAGTTCACTTGTACCCTTTACAACAAATAAGTTTCTCTGGTTATTAAAGAGCATTATTGCCCCGCTGTTTATCTTCCGGGCATTCAATATCTCCGCGAGAATCGTGTCTAACAGCTCACTCAGGTTATTCGCCAGGATAAGCGTCTGGTTAAAATTACTTGTAAGCTCCATCCTCTTCATGCTCTGGTTAAGGTTATCGCTCATATAATTGAACGATTCACCAAGAGTACCGATTGCGTCGTTGCTCTTTACGACAACCCTTTGCGCATAGTCGCCGCCGGCTATCTTCTTCGCGGCGTCAGCTAACAGCATTATCGGTTTGGTGATGAACCTGAACAGTGAAGTCAGCACGACCAGAAGAAGTATTACCATGGAGATTGTTACCCACAGCACCTTTCGTTTCATCTGGGCGATAGTTGTTTGAAGCGGCGCCAATGAGAGGGCAACCCGCGCCACGCCTTTTTTCACCAGCTTGGCGGCCGGTTCGTTTTCACCGGCGGGCTTGTCAAAAAAGAGTTCCTCGCCGCCTTCTTCTAATAACGCGTCGAAGCTCTCTTTCTTCGGTTTCTTCTTGACCTCCTTGAATATAGGTGCGGAAAAATCAAGAATATCTTCACCGGCAGGCGGATAGAAGCGCCTCACTACCGTCACGCCTTGTGCGTCAAGCGCCTTTTCAGAATAGCTGTCTGAATAGACTTTACCCACCTCGCTCTGGTCGCTGTGCGCCAGCACCTTCCCCCGCTCCTTCACATTCCACGCGTCATCACCAGCTACCCCGGACGCCTCAACGTCCAAGACGAAGGCGAATACCACGTCTTTCTCTTTGGATATCGCTTTGATCGGTTTCTCAAGATAGGTCTCGTTACCGGTGAAAACGCCCAGTTCGCTGTTTGAAGCGAGGTTCGAGACCAATGACACGCCAAACTTGTTGATATAATCATACAGGCGTTCCTCTTCTGACCTTATGATGATGTAGTTCAGAAGTATAGACACAAATACCACCAATATTACTAACGGTATACTGAATTTCGCGTAAAGCTTCATTTGTCACCTTAATCAGTCATAAAACTCAACCGTCTTTTCGCTGATCCACTGCGGTATCCTTATATCGATACTTTCGGCAGTTCTTTTGTTGATGTATATCGGGTACTTCCTAAGCGGGCGCACCTTCTCCTTTGAAGGGGGCGCCCCTGCCATAATGTCATGGGAGATCATGGCGGCCTGCTGCCCGATATCCTGAAAGTCCCAGCTTACTGTAAACAGGGCGCCGGCTTTTACATAAGCCTTTGAGAGCCCCATGAACGGGAACTCATTTTCAATAGTCTGTAATATAATGTATTTTAATGTATCTTTTGAATATATGTTCCGGTCAGGGATCATCCACAGCGCGTCGGTCTCTTTCATCAGCTTGTCAAGCGCTTTGGCGACCTCCTTCTCATCTTTGGCGATGTATGGAACCAATGTCAGCTTCAGCTTGTCCGCGTCATCCATCGCCTTTTGGATCTTTAGCTTATTCTCAGGGGTGTCTGAATATATGACGCCGATATTCTGCAAAAAAGGTATGAACGCGCCAAGTACCTCAAACTGAGTGGAATACGGGATATCCATCTGGACACCGGCAATGTTAGAACCGTTCTCCTTTGGTTCGCCGCCGCCATTGTACGGGTTAAACATCGTGGCGAAGACTATCGGTATCTCGTGAATCTCCCCTTTCATAGAATCAAAGGCGCGCCTGCCTAACGTTACCACAAGGTCATACGGCTTGTCGTTTATCTCATGGATCAGCTTCTCCGCGTTATTAACATCACCTTTTAGATCAAACTCCTTCACTTCGATCTTCATGCGCTTCTTCTTGAAATATTTCTTATCCTTCTTTGCATACTCTTTATAACCGATAGTCTTGAAGTATTTTAGATAACCAATGGAAGTTTCATTGTAGGAATACGCGTCTTTTGACTTTACAAGCGCGATAGACAGCTTCTTCGCGCGACTGACGGCAACAGTCGGCAAAAGGCAGGTCAATACCAAAAACGAAGCGAATAATTTAATTTTTAAACGCATAGCAATATCTATCTCTTTAAAGCTTTTAAAGGGAGTTGAATATTAAAAGTTGTACCCTTGTTCTTTATGGAAGTAAAAGTCAAACTTCCATTATGATCATCTACAATCTTTTTTGATATTGCCAGACCAAGCCCGGTACCCTTTGTTTTACCATGAGTCACGAAGGGCTTGAAAAGTGTTTCCACTATGTTCTCAGGGATACCTTTACCATTATCGGTGATGGAGATATTGACAAAACCGTTTGATTTGCGCACCTGGAACCTTATCTCGCCACCGGTATTCAGCGCGTCCCGGGCGTTGTAAGCGATGTTGTACAGCACCAGCTTTATCTTCTCGCCGTCAAGGTATATATCACCATCGTAATTTATCTCTTTTACTATCGATATCTTCTTATCCTTAAAATCCCGCTCTAATACGACAAACACTTCGCCGAGGATCTGCTTGAGCGAACGTTTCTTGATCTTCAAAGGGCCGCCGCCGGTGGCGAACGATAAAAGCTCCTCAATCATACCGACAAGCCTGCCTATCTCAGATTCGATTATATTGCCATAATTCATTTTAGTCTTCGCGTCCAGCCCGGCATCCTCGCTTAAAAGCGCGCTGAAGTACCTGATCGATGTCAAGGGGTTCTTTATATCGTGGGTGATCGTGCTGACAACCATACCTAATGTCGCGAGACGCTCTGACTTAAGTTTCTGCTCCGTCGCGACTTTCAGTTCCTCATATAAGGCCGCGTTCCTCTTGGCGAGCTCTTTTACTTCCTGGTAGGAGCGGGCATTGATGATAGCGAGCGATGACTGGTACGAAAGCGCCGTCAGAAGGTTGATATCCGCGTCGGTATAGGCGCTTGTGTTGATCTTTTCAGCGAGTATCAAATACCCGACGAGCCTTTTTTTGATTATCTGGGGGATGATGAGCGGATCCGCTATAACTTCAAGCTTCTCCTTTATCTTAGCGAACAGCTTGTATTGCCTTGAGCTCTTCTTGAGATTTGATAACGTAAACGGCTCGATCCTTTCACATAATCCAGTTAAAAGCGCATCACTTACCTTAAAGCTAAGCTCACTAATCGTTTTTAGCGGGAAGTTTATCGCATGGTTCATGCTTATAGATTTACTGTTTTGGTCATACAAAAATATCGCGCCTCTCTTCGCCCCGACAACACCCATGCAGCAAAAGACGATGGAAGTCTGGATATGATTGATATCCAGTGTGGAGGAGAACTCCTTGCTTATCTCATAAAGAGTGGAGAGCTCAAATATCTTGTAATTCAGTTCCCGCTGGGATTCCGCGTTCTCAATGGAGATCGAGACGAGCGAGCACAGCGTATCTAAAAACTCCATGTCAGGTTCGTTATAAGGGCTGTCACTCAAATTCTTACCGATACCTAAGAACCCATAGAAATGTTCCTTTATCTTAATCGGTATCAACAGACGAGCTTTTATTGAGCGCATAAACTTCTTGAGTTCTGGTATCGTATCATCTATTGAGATGATGGGAGCGTTATGGAAGGCAGCGCCAAGCTTTAGTTGAAAGAGCTTGTCATTTTTATAGAAAGTCTTCGCTAACTTCCTGTTGAGCTGGTACTTGACGCTATAGCCGTTTTGTTTGGTGTCGAATGACAGCAGGACGCCCCCGTCGGCCCCTAAAGTACCGACGGCTGAATAAAGCGCCATTTTGTAGATCGTATCCAAGTCAAAAGAAGAAGGGATATCATGTAAGATATCATATAACGTCTTCGCTTTTAAGATATTCTTATCTAAAGAAGCTAAAATCGATTCTAATTCTTTTGCCTTAACCTTTTGTTCATCCATGCTGCCTCATCAAGTACAAAGGCTTTGTGTTGCTTCTTCTTCATTCTCAAAAAGATCAATGTATTGAGTCAGGCCGACCATGTTAAACACTTTTTGGAAGTGCGGGGTCAGGCCATATCCTTTGAACCTGCCGCCCTTGTTGCTCAGAAGGGTAACAAGACCGATAATAATCGCGATGCCGCTTGAGTTTATGTACCTGACATCAGTGAAATTCAAGACGATCTTTGTATTGCCGGCGCTAATAAGAGGTTTAATGGCAGTGTTAACCATTTCATCTGCAAAAAGAGTGAAATCCCCTCTCATATCAATGATCTTTATGTCCTCCTTCTCCCTTGTACTTATTTCTAAAATGTTTTTCATGCCTTCTCCCTATACTGTGAGTCAGATTATTTCTTGTGTTCAAAATGGATGACCATTCTTAAAACTGACGCATCGTCATCCTGCTTCAGCACCTTTACATCATCAACTAACTTTTCAATCAGGAAAAGCCCCCAGCCGCGCTTATTAGAACCGAGCTGCAACTTATCCTCCAGATCCGGCGAGTGGACTACCTTGAAACCTTTGAATACCCCTTCGTCAAGCACATCTATCGTCAGGCTTTTTTGGTCTACCCTAAAGACAACGTTGACATTCTTGTCTATCTCGAGCTTGTTGCCGTGTTCGATCGCATTGATGCACGCCTCGCTGACCGCCGTTATTATATCCTGAACCTTATCTTCCTTGAAGCCAAACTCCTTCGCAACAGTAGCAACAGTTGACATCGCTATCTTCTCGTATCCAAATTCACTTGGTATCTTCAGCTCAATTTGAACCTCTTTCTCAGCCGCCATTATCATCGCCTCCTGTTAGATTGAAACAACTATGGTATATATTGAAAAATTAAGGTATTCTGACAAAAAAGTCAATTGTTTTTTTACATATAAAGGCATTTGAGCGCCATATAGAGCCCAATAATATGGATTATCCGCCCGCAGGCTCTAATATAAGGCATGAAAGTGGCGGCAGAGTAAGCGACAATGATTGGTTATAGTAGTGGAACGGTACTTTTTCAACGGCGATGTAGCCGCCATTACCGATGTTACCGCCCCCGTAGAGCTCTGAGTCGCTGTTCAACCTCTCGATATACCCGTCAGCTTCCGGGACGCCGATCCTGTAATCGCACCGTGGCACAGGCGTAAAATTAAATATACATATCAGAAACTTATGCTTACCTCTCCTGATAAATGAGATGACGCTGTTATCCGTGTCATTGCAGTCGATCCACCCAAAACCCTCGGGCATCGTGTCAAGTTCCCACAGCGCCTTGGAATCCTTGTAGATAGCGCCCAAGTCCTCTAAATATTTCAGGAGTTTTTGTCTTAGCGGGTCACCAAGCAGGTGCCAGTCAAGGCTTTTCTGACTGTCCCACTCATTGTACTGCGCAAACTCACTGCCCATAAAAAGAAGCTTTTTACCCGGGTGAGTGTACATATACGCATAAAGCGCGCGCAAATTCGCAAACTTCTGCCAATCGTCACCGGGCATCTTGTTGTAAAGAGAACCCTTGCCGTGAACCACTTCATCGTGCGAGAATGGCAGAATGAAATTCTCGTGATACGTATATAACATAGAGAAAGTCAGGTCATTGTGGTGGAACCTTCTATGCACCGGATCCTTTGTGAAATATTGCAGGATGTCGTGCATCCAGCCCATGTTCCATTTGAAACCGAAACCAAGCCCCCCCAAATATGTCGGGTGCGACACGCCCGTCCAGTCCGTCGACTCCTCGGCGATCGTGAATGCCGAGTATTTCTTGTAAACAAGTTCGTTGAATTTCCTAAGGAAGCTTATCGCTTCTAAATTCTCGCGGCCACCAAACTGGTTGGGTATCCACTCGCCCGCCTCTTTGCTGTAATCCAGATAGAGCATGGACGCGACAGCATCCACCCGAAGTCCGTCTATATGGTACTTGTCCAGCCAGAAGAGCGCGTTCGCCAAAAGGAAGTTCCTTACCTCATGACGGCCGAAATTGAAGATCAGCGTGCCCCAGTCAGAATGCTCGCCCTGCCGCGGGTCGGCGTGTTCATACAGCGCTTCACCATCAAACCAGCGGAGGCTGAAATCATCCTTAGGGAAGTGTGCCGGTACCCAGTCGAGTATCACCCCGATACCGTTTTGGTGACATAAGTCCACGAAATATTTGAAATCGTCAGGCGTACCAAACCGGCTCGTCGGCGCGTAGTACCCCGTCACCTGATAGCCCCACGACTCGTCGAACGCGTGCTCTGCCACTGGTAGCAGCTCTAAGTGTGTGAAATTGAACCTCTTGGCGTGCTCGATCAGCTTCGGCGCCGCCTCTTTGTACGTTAGCCACCGGTTCCCCTCTTCGGGGACGCGGCACCACGAGCCCAGGTGCACCTCATATATCGCCATCGGCTTGAACCGGAGATCTGACTCACGGGAATCCATCCATTCATCATCGTTCCACTTGTACCGGTTCACATCATACACTATCGAGGCGGTCTTAGGACGCAGCTCCATGTAAAATGCGTAAGGCGACGTCTTGATACGCAAAAGATCGTCCTTCGTCTTTATCTCAAATTTATAGTGGGCGCCTTCTTCAAGCCCGGGGATGAATATCTCCCAGATACCCGAACTGCCCATCTGCCTCATCGGGTGCAGCCTGCCGTCCCAGTTATTGAAATCACCCACCACGCTGACGCGCTTGGCGTTTGGCGCCCAGAGCGCGAAAGAGACGCCATCGACACCATCGATACTGATGAGCTGCGCCCCGAGTTTATCATAAAGATGCTCATGCGTGCCTTCACCGGCAAGGTGCAGGTCAATCTCACCTAATGTCGGCATGAATTTGTAAGGGTCGATATGCTCGCTCACATCACCATTCGCGAAATTGAACCTTATTTTATATGTTTTATTGAACAGGCTCATATCCATGGTGGCGGCAAACACACCGCCATCATGGATCTTCTCCATCTCCTTAAATGGCCTGTCATCGATGACCAGGTGAGCCCCTGCGGCATCCGGGTGGTATGCCCTGATAACCGCATACGCCTTTTTACCGTCGAGCACAGGGTGTATACCAAGCAACGAGTGCGGATCAGACAGGTCACCTTTAATAAGCGCCCTCACTTTTGCCATATCTGGTATAATTATTGTCGATTTACTTTTTTTCATTGCAAGGATAATATAAGTAATACTGCTAAAATTGCAAGTCTTTTTATATTTTTATATTTATTTGCGATATTACGAACGCACTTCCTCGCGATAAGCTGACAAGGAAACAAACCCACATATAAAAACAGACGCGCCTGTTGACAGAGCGTATTTGTTTGCTAAACTTAAAAAAAAAAGGCGAGGGCTGTTTTGAAAGACAAGATTTTAATAGTAGATGATATACAGCAGAATCTAACGATATTAGAGCACCAGCTGATTCCTCTTGGCTATAACGTGGTCAAAGCGGTCAACGGGAAGGAGGCGTTAGGGCAGCTTGAAAAGAACAGTGATATAAGTCTTATTCTGTTAGACATCCTTATGCCGGTAATGGACGGTATCGAAGCGTGCAGGCATATAAAAATGAACCTTGGAACGAGGAACATCCCGATAATATTCGTTACCGGTGTCACAGAGCCTGAGATAAAGATCAAGTGTATAGAAGCCGGCGGCGACGACTTCATCGAGAAACCGATAAACCGCTACATCCTGCTTGCGCGGACACAGTCGTTATTAAAGAAGAAACATGCGTTAGACGAGCTGCAATACTCGTATAATAACATCAACGATATCATCAGCATGACCGAGCAGAGTATCGTTGGGTTTGACCCGATCACATTTGATTACTCGAAGACAAATGAGGATCTGATCAAGAATATCCTGAATAACAAAGGCGAAGTGAATTACAGAAAGCCCGAGTACATCATTCTTGCCAGCAAAAACAACGGAGATTTGACCGGCAGACTATTTTTCAAGCAGGATGAAGAACTGATTAAAACGCCCATGAAGATCGCGATAAAAGTACATCCTTCTATCGCCTCAACATTTTGCCTGGAGTCAGATAACAGCGTAAATACTGATTGTCACGTAAAGAACGACCTTGTATTTTCCAACTGGTACGATAAAGTAGGTGATTTGGCCGAATACCCGAAATTCCTCGATGAGAAAGTGAAGGAATCCACCGGTCAGATCCTGAACTTTGTCGCGTGCTATTCCGGTGAGTTAGCGATAATCGTGCTGAATTTCGGTAAGGATGTCAACGAGTATGACGCGCAAATCCTGAAGGGGCTGCTTACACACTCAAATTTCCTGCACACGATATCCGATCAGTCAATAATAACCGAGGAAGCGTTCTTATATACCATTGAAGCTCTGGCGAGGGCTTCTGAAGCGAACGATGAGGATACTTACTCGCACATTATCCGCGTGAACGAATACGCGAAAGCCATTGCGATACACCTAAAGCTATCAGAAAGATTTATCAAGGATATCGGTAACTTTGCACAGACCCATGACGTCGGGAAGATCCACGTCGCAAGGAGCATCCTGCGCAAACCGGGCAAGCTGACGGAAGAGGAGTTCAATGAGATGAAGCTGCATACTATCTATGGCGTAAAGATTCTTGGTAACTCCCCGCGGCTTGAATTAGCCCGTGAAATCGCGATTGCGCACCATGAAAAATATAAAGGGGGAGGCTACCCGAATAATTTGCAGGGGGAGGAGATACCGATGTCCGCCCAAATAACGACATTAGCGGACGTATATGACGCTTTGCGGTCAAAAAGGCATTACAAACCCGCATTTTCGCATGAAAAGACACATAATATCATCACTGTCGGTGATGGCAGTACTTCACCGGACGACTTCTCTCCGGCTATTCTTGGCGCATTTAAGCAATTGCATAAGAAATTTGAAGAGATATACTTCGCTATTCAGGACGATAAAATACAAGACGAGAGCCCTAATCTATTGCAAGCCCAAATGTAACCGGATTACAGCGCCTTAGAGGATTTTGGTTGACTTTCCTTCCGTTTTTCTCTATCTTTATACCAAGACCTCTGCGTAGCTTCTTTTTACGTCATTGCGAGCGGAGTGCGCTTTTCAGAAAGCGACGCGGCAACCTCGCTTTTTGCAATATCTGTAGGTTACGGGATTGCTTCGTCGCAAGCTCCTCGCAATGACAGCCCGTGCAGAAATCTTATATTTCTTATATTATATTTTGTAACTGATAGGGATGATTATGAAAAAAATTAGTATTTTTTTTGTTTTGTTATTTATCATCAGCATTACCAGTAACGCTCTTGCCGTTCCCGCTTCACCGGGAATAAAGGAGATACCGATGCCCGATGGTACGACAGTAAAAGTGCGCCTGATCGGGGATGAGCGCGTTAGCTGGTTTGAGACGTTAGATGGGTATACCATCACCAAAAACGCCGCTGGTTATTTTGAATACGCGCGGCTCGATGATAATGACCGCCTGACCGCTACTGGCACCAAACCCGGAGAGCAGCCGCTCCCGCAAAAAAAGCACATCAGGCCGTCTAAAGAGGTCATCTCCGGCATAGTGCAGGCGAGCCGTTTTGCGCCAAGGAGAGCGGTTCTGGCGTCACAGGTGACCGGTACGGAGAAGGTGCTTGTTTTGCTGATCGAGTTCACCGACGTCAAACACACAACCAACCACGAAACTACTTATTTCGATTCATTATACTTCGGTACGGAATTTGGTCAGTTGAACCATTACCTTCAGGAGAATTCTTACGGCGCCCTTAATATTACCGGCGAGGCGAGCCCGTGGCTCCAGAGCGCGCAGAGCATGGGCTATTACGGTTATGAGACCGGTAATAATATGTTCTTCATCCAGGATCTTGTTATCGAGGCGATAGACGCCGCGGACCCTGACATCAACTTTAACGATTACGACGGCGACGGCGACGGCTACGTTGACCACCTGATTATCATACATGCCGGTGGTGACTACGCGACAACCGCCCAGCCAGCGCAGATATGGTCACACCGCGGCGAGATATACGATTATGCGACCCAGGACGGCGCGATGGTCAAGGGTTATGTGATGAACTCCGAAGATTCGCTCATGGGTGTACACGCCCACGAGTTCATGCACGATCTTGGCGCCTACGACCTGTATGACTACGACTATGACGGTAACCCCGTCTCCTGGTGGTGCCTTATGGATACCGGCGCATACGGCGGCGCTCCCGAGGGCTCCGTACCGACCCAGCTATGCGGCTACATCAAGAGCGATATCGATTCTGACCCGACAAACGGTTACGTGGGCTGGTTGACCGCCGAGACCCTCTCCCAGAGCGGGGACTATTCGTTGACCCAGCTCCCTGACGAGTCAGGCGACCGGCTCTACAGGGTGGACATCCCGGGCAGCGGCGAGTATTTCCTCATGGAGAACCGGCAGAATACCGGTTATGACGTATCCGTACCCGACACCGGTATCGTGATATATCACGTGGATGAGAGTATGCCCGACGGCGCCACAGACTGGACGATAAACGACGGCTCACCCGCGAGCTCATTTTACCGGATAATAGTCGAAGACCCCGGCGATCCGGACGACGTATTTATAAAGGACGATGCCGCCTACTCTTCAGAGGACGGGCAGACAGTATTTGACGCGGCTTCAGTACCAAACAGCCTTTCGAACCTCGGCAGGGATTCAGGCATCGCGATAAGTGAAATCAGCGCGTCCGCACAGGTGATGACATTCACGCTGGATCTGTCAGACGGCGCCTCAAACGACCCGCCGGTAGTCAGCGTATCTGCGATGCCCACCGCCGGTGAGGCGCCCCTGACCGTGTATTTCACCGGCACAGCGGATGACGAAGGGCTGGTTGTATCATACCACTACGATTTCGGGGACGGGGAGACCTCCATAGAGCAGAGCCCGTCGCACAAATACTACGATGCCGGTGACTATACTGTCACGTTTACCGCCACGGATAACGATGGCGGCAACGCCTCCGCGCAGATCGTGATAACAGTGACCAAGGAAGAAGTCACCAGCGACAGCGGCTCATCCTCGTCTGGTGGCTGCGGCACGATATTCGGTAACATAAAACCACCGTCAAACCGCCAGATAGCGTTTGACATGCTGTTCCTTATGCTGCCGGCTTTCTTTATAATAAGCAGAAGGTTTATTAGAAAAGTGTAATAAATACTTCGAAAAAGGGCGAATGGACAAAAAAAGCGCGAAAAGAATCATCACCATCATCGCGATCATAATCGCCATCGCTCTGTTTAAGATATTCGATTTAGGTCAATACATCTCCCTGACATACATAAAAGATTCGCAAAAGCGGCTTGCGGATCTGTACGCAGGGCAGCCCGTCCTGGTGATCGCGGTCTATATGGCGATATATATCATTGTGACCGCGCTCTCGCTGCCCGGCGCCACGGTTATGACGCTTGCCGGCGGCGGGCTCTTCGGATTCGCTGCCGGTACGGTTATCGTATCGTTCGCCAGCACCATCGGCGCTACGTTGGCGTGTTTCGTTTCGCGGTTCCTTCTGCGCGACTGGGTGCAGGGCAGGTTCGGGGATAAACTTACCGCCATAAACGACGGTATAAAAAGAGAGGGCACGTTCTACCTGTTCACCTTGCGGCTGATACCCGCGTTCCCGTTTTTCGTCATAAACCTGGTGATGGGGCTTACAAAAATGCCGCTAAGGACGTTCTACTTTGTGTCGCAAACCGGTATGTTGCCTGGCACAATGGTCTATGTGAACGCCGGTAAGGAACTGTCCAAAATAGAGTCTCTCAAAGGGATACTGTCACCGGGTCTGATAATATCGTTCGCTATATTAGGTCTGTTCCCGTTAGCGGTCAAAAAGCTCATGGCGCTGTATAAATCAAAATTACATTCAAACGAGTAAGATAAGTTTAAGTTTTTTCGCGTCGCTCCACTCCTCGCAATGACTACTCGCGCAGAGGTCTTTGCAATACTATCACAGGTTTACCATTGCGTATCTCGACTTTATCGACAATAAATTCTATCTCCTCGTTTAACATGTCCTTAGTGAAATCGCTGGTCATAACGTTTAAATAATTCCTCGTGATGCCGCGAAGAGCGCCGTCCTTTTTCACTCTCCGCTCAAAAAGCGCCTTCACACTCTTACCGGTCAGCCTTTTGTACGCTTTAAGCCGCTTCTTCTCGCCAAGCCCCCGTAAATTATGCGCGCGAAATTTCTTGACCGATCCGTCGATATGATCGGGCATATCATACGCTTTGGTGCCCCCGCGCTTTGAATACGGGAACACATGCAGATAATCGATATCAGAATCCTCAATGAACTTGAAGGTGTTCGTGAAGCGCTCATTGCTCTCGCCCGGGAAACCGGTGATGACATCCGCGCCGATGATGACGTCCTTTATACCGCTCTTTACCCTTTTCATAACAGCGGAAAAATCGCCGGTCGTGTAATTCCTGTTCATTCGCGTCAGAATCTTATCGTCGCCTGACTGCAAGGGAATATGGAGATGGTTGCACATTATCTTGGAGGCGGTGGCAAATTCGACAAACTGATCCGTGATCTCATTGGACTCGATGGAGCTCACCCGCAATCTTGGGATATCCGTGCTCTTTTCAATCTCTTTCATCAGGCCGGTCAAGCTTGCTTCTTCAGTGAAATCATGCCCATACCGGCCGATATGCACACCGGTCAGGACGATCTCCTTGAAACCCGCTTCCACGAAGCTGTTGACGGATCGCAAGACCTCTTTTACCGGTAAGCTGCGTGACCCGCCGCGGGCAAGCGGTACGAGGCAGTACGAGCAGAAGGAATCGCAGCCGTCTTGTATTTTCAGGAACGCGCGGTTCCTGCCCGCCATCGTTTTTGGTGCGAAATTGACAAAATCCCTCCTTTTCAGGATATCGTCAGTGACAACCACGGGGGTATCGTTCATGCCAGCGTCATCATTGAGGATATGGTTGACTATGTCGTGCTTGGCGGTGTTGTCGAAGATATAGCTGACACCGGTCATGCTCTTGAGATCATCCGCATTCATCTGGGCATAACAGCCGGTAACGGCGACCACCCCGTCAGGGTTCGCTCTCATCGCGCGCCGTATCATCTGCCTTGACTCCGCGTCCGTGCGTGAAGTGACGGTGCATGTATTGATGATGTACAGATCCGCCTTATCACCAAACCGCACCAGCTCAAGGCCGGCGCTTAGGAGCCGCTCCTTTATCGCAAGGGACTCGAAAGTATTGATCTTGCAGCCGAGCGTGCAGACTGCCGCAGTTCTTAGCTCTCTATCCATCCCCCGCCTATTACCTCGTCATCATTATAAAATACCGCCGCCTGACCCGGTGTTACAGCCCGCTGCGGCTCCTTGAATTTTATCACCGCAGTGTCTTTGGCCGTCAGCCTTACGACAGCGTCCGCCGCGCTGTGTACGTACCGGATCTTGACGCTGCACGCTATATCGCCTTCGGGCGCGGCGCCAGATACAAAAGACAAATTTTTCACCGTTATCTCATCTTTACACAGGTGCGCGTCATCACCGACGATCACCTCGTTCTTCATCAGATCGAAACCAAGAACGTACAGCGGGGTCGGGTTCGAGATACCAAGCCCCTTGCGCTGCCCGATAGTGTACGCGTATATCCCCTTGTGCTCACCGAGCGCCCTGCCGCTTTCGTGAACGATCCTGCCTGGCCGGAGCAGCCTTTTGTCCGCATTCTTCGCGATGAAGCTCTGGTAGCCGCCGTTCATCACAAAGCAGATATCCTGGCTCTCGGTCTTGTCCGCGGTCTTCAGGAAAAACTTCCTGGCGAGCGCCCTTACTTCATCCTTGACGTAACCACCAATGGGGAATATTATCTTTTTCAACTGCTCCTGGTTAAGGTTAAACAGAAAGTATGACTGATCCTTCTTCGCGTCCCTGCCCCGTTTCAGTTTATAAGTGTGTGATTTTTCATCGTATTCTCTGACAGCATAATGACCCGTCGCGATGTAGTCGGCGCCAAGCTCTTTTGCCTGCTCTAAGAGATAATGAAACTTTATCTTCTCGTTGCACAGTATGCACGGGTTCGGTGTCCGCCCCCGAAGGTACTCGCTGATGAAATCATCGATAACGCATTTCGCGAAAAGCTCCTTATAATCAAGTACATAAAAGGGGATATCCATCGTTTCCGCAACTCTTCGAGCGTCATAGACATCTTCCGCGGAGCAGCATGTTTTCTTGCGCACCTCGCAGTCTGCCGGGTAGTCAAACAGCTTCATGGTGATACCGATAACGTCACAGCCCCCATCTTTGAGCAGAGCCGCAGTCAATGATGAATCGACCCCGCCGCTCATCGCAACGATTATCCGGTTACCTTTTAGCAGGCTCACCTGTTTTTCCATCGGTTTGATTCCATCATCTTATTTCTTTAATGAATTGACAATATCGATCAGGATATCAGCGGCTTTCATTACCTCTTCATTGGTGTTATATCTGCTGAAACTTACCCTGAGCACGCATTTCAGGCGGTCGTCACTTAGCCCCATCGCGGTCAAAACGCGCGACGCTTTCGGTGCGCCCGACGAGCACGCGCTGCCCGACGATACCATAACGCCTTTCAGGTCAAGGTTGATCAGCAATGACTGTACATCGACACCTTTGAAGCTTATGTTAAGTGTGTTTGGCAGGCTGCTGTCATAATCGCCGTTCAATGTCACATCAGCGACAGCGGCGGCGATCTTCTCATAGAACCCTTTTTTCAACGAAAGCAGCTTACCGGCTATCTCATCGATATTGTTATGAGCGAGTTCGCACGCCTTACCAAGACCGGTGATATAAGGGATGTTCTCGGTACCGGCACGCATACCGAACTCCTGCCCGCCGCCATCGATCAGGGAGGTAAGCGCGAGACCCTTCCTGACATACAAAGCGCCGATACCTTTCGGTGCGTGGAACTTATGCCCGGAGATGGAGAGCATATCGACACCAAGCTTTGCGACGTCGATCTTCATCTTACCCGACGCCTGAACAGCATCGGTATGGGTAAGCACACCCATTCCCCTCGCGATATCCGATATTTCACTTATGTTGTGGATAACGCCCGTCTCGTTGTTCGCGAGCATGATCGAGACAAGGATGGTATCGCCGGTGATGCTCCGCTTTAGTTCATCAAGATCGATGAAGCCGCGGCTGTTTACAGCAAGGTATGTCACCGCCGCACCAAGCTGCCTTAGCGACTCGCATGTATTTATTACTGACGGGTGCTCGCTCTGGCATGTGACGATGTGCCGCCTTTTTTTCGGTGACGAGAAGAAAGCGCCCTTTATGGCGTGATTATTACTCTCAGAGCCGCAGCTCGTGAATACCACCTCATCAACCGCGCAGTTGAAGAACCTGGCAGTCCGCGCCCTCGCTATCTCAAGGTATTTTTTCGCCTCCTGTCCCTTCGCGTGTATGCTTGACGGGTTCCCGTACGCGCCGCGCAGAAATGGTAAGAGCTCTTCCCGTACCTCGTCAGCGACTTTTGTCGTGGCGTTGTTATCTAAATATATCGTATTTGTCATTATAGGTTAATAACCATCGCTCTTGGCGGGCATATTTTCACACACGCCCCGCAACCGATGCACTTTGAAGCATCGAATATAATCTCCATCGTCTCGCGGTTGACGTCCAGCGCGTACGTCGGGCACATGGTAGTACACATCCCGCAGTGGAGGCACTTCTCCTCGATCCTGGAGACGTCGCGCTCGATCGGTTCAATAACAATATCACAGCCTTTTAAATACTCGATACCGGCGTTATAGTCCTTTTCGTCACCTGTCAGCTCTAATACCATCAAACCATCTTCGTCCGGCGATATCTTCGCTTTCAGGATATTGAACGTCAGGTTAAAATCCCTGCTTAACCGGTATACAATCGGCTGATCCTTTGAGGCGCCCTTAAAATACAGTACAATAGTCTTCTTCATCATCCGTCCTTAATGCAGCATTACGTTCTTTATTCTCTTCATCTTGTCTTTCACTTCAGTTACCTTTATCGCAAAATCATACGGGGGCAAGACCACCAGCTCACCCTTCGCGACGACTTTATTGTTTACCATCACATCGATCGGTGCGTCGGCGAACTTGTCCAATGGCAATATGTTACCGGTGACTATTTTCGTTACATCCCGAAGCGGCATCACCGCCTCACCCAATTTTACGATGATCTCCACCTGAAGATCAAGGATAATGTCCAGGTTCTTCAGCGGGTCAGTGCCTGAAGCGGCTGGTTGCCCGCTTTTTGCCGAAGGAGCCTGCGCCGCGCGGGTTTCCTCTTTCTTTTCCGCTGCCTGCGAGCTTAACGCCGACAGTTCCTTCTCCATTGATAATGGTACTAATAACCTGAACTGGGTATCCACATTTTCGTCGACTTTCAGGGTGTATAGCGCCCGGTAGAAGGAATCGTCAGGGATCTTCTCCTTCACTAACGCTAACGCCTCCTCAGGGTTTGATATCTGGATCTGCGCCTGCTCAAAGGATATGGTAGTTCCGTACTTACCAGTCAGGTTCTGCCCGAGATTACCCATGATCTGGTTCACCGCTTCCTTCAATGCGTCCTTATCATCATCGGTAAAAGCCTCCTTCTCGGCGCCTTCACCCATCAGAATAAGGTCTGTCACGCTCGTCATCTTCTTCTCGTCAAAGATAAGTACGACTTTTGAGGTGATCCCTTTCGTCGCATCGACAAACGCCAACGCCGAAGAACCGCTTAGCTCCTGGGCAAACATATCAACGGGTATCGCCCCGGACTCGCCCTTTTTAACCAATGCGTCATTGCCCAACAAAGAGAGCAGTATCTCGTTTGATGAGCCTAAAAAATCATCCGCGAACTCTTTGGCCGGCTCCTTCTTCCCGGGCTCCTCCTCCTCGGCGCCCGCCGCCTTTAATAACGCGTCTATCTCTTCCTGCTGTAAAGTATCTTCACTCATTACAATCCCTTTACGCCGTGATTTTTTCCTTCTTGATTACAGATTAGACTTTTACGGCCTTCTTCCCGTCCATCATCCCGTAAAGGCCTTTATATTTTACCGTGCCACCGATCTTTATGCTTACCGGGTCGTCCACCTTTACGTCAAGCGGTATAATATCACCCTCTTTTAACTGTAAAATGTCACGGATATTTACCTTCACCTTCCCTAAAAACGCCTCTAATTTCGTATCAGTATACATAAGAACGTCTAATATCCGGTTCTCTATCTCATCAGCTTTGCTCTCATCTTTCACATAAACGCTCTTTTCGACCTCAAACTGGTGCCGAAGCGGCTCTAAAAGATGCGCCGGTATGCAGAAGTTCATCATGCCCGAGACCGACCCCATCCGAACCTCAAAGACCAGCGCCGCGACTATCTCGTTCGGGGCGACTATCTGCACAAGCCTCGGGCTCGTCTCGCGGCTCTCGATAGCGAACTGCGTTGAAGGGACAACAGTACGCCACGCGTCCTGCAAGTCACTGATAGTAAGGCTGATGAACTCCTCGATCAGCCTTTGCTCGATATCCGTTATCTCCCGGATCTTGTCCATAGGCGCACCGACCCCGCCGAGCAGCTTCTCGATCACAGGGAACACAAGCGACAGGTTCACCTCCAATATCAGCTTACCCATATTCGGGACAAGCTCGATGACATTTATCGAAGTCGTATCAGGCAGCGACATCAGAAAGTCTGAATAAGGCAGCTGGTCGATCGAGATCAGGTTCACTTCCGCCATCTCCCGCAGATAGCCAGAGAGCGTCAGGCTGAAGTTTCGCGCGTAGCGGTCGTGCAGAAAGTGCAAAGACTGCATAAGATCCTTCGAGAGCCTGTTCGGGCGCTTAAAATCATATTGAGGATCCTTCTTCTTATAAGTAGACGGCTCATATTCCGTAGTGTCCATCTCGGGTACGTCACCCGACGAAGCGACGTTTTCTAACAGAGCGTTTACTTCCTCCTGGGATAACAGATCAGCCATCGGCCACCACCACCTTTCCTATTGAATTTCGGCATCTTTCAGCTTTCCCTTTAATCT
This sequence comes from Deltaproteobacteria bacterium, assembly GCA_024275075.1. Lineage (GTDB taxonomy): Bacteria > Desulfobacterota > JAJRXV01 > JAJRXV01 > JAJRXV01 > JAJRZU01. The sequence goes on from JAJRZU010000017.1 coordinate 21,916, forward strand.
TAATATCGCCTGGGAGTGAAGCTGCGACACCCTTGATTCCGTGAGCTCGAGCACAAGCCCTATCTCCTTCATAGTCAATTCATCATAATAGTACAGCGAAATGACTAACATCTCCTTCTTAGGAAGCTTAAGGATATGCTTTTGCAAAATCTCCTTCACCTTGATATTATCGACAAATTCCTCAATATCTTTAAGGTTGCGATCTGAGACTATATCACCTAACCGGCGCTGCCTGCCGCCCTTCTCATCCTTCAAAACCTCATCGATACTGATGAGCGGCGCGACCTTAGCCTCATTTATCAGCTGGTGATACTCCTGCAACGAAACGCCCATCTCACTGGCTATCTCATCCTCGGTAGCGTTCCGTAAGAGCCGGTGCTCCACCTCGGCAAATGTCCTCGCGATATCACGCGCCTTATCTCTTACGCTCCTTGGTATCCAGTCAAGCGCCCGTAAATAATCGAGCATCGCGCCGCGGATACGTATCTCCGCGTAACTCCTGAACTTAACGCCCTTTTCGGGTACGTACTTATCAAGCGCGTCGATAAGGCCGATTATACCGACCTCTACCAAGTCCTCCTTATCGACATTGTGCGGCAGACGTATCGCCAGCCTCTCGGCAATCATCTTGACAAGCGCCGCATGTTCCAATATCATCTTGTTACGTTCACTAACTTCATCATTTTGATAGGCGCGCACCGTCATAGGTAAAGCTTTCTTCGCAGAATGTCTGATATCTTATATGAAAATAACACTAATTGCACCAGTTGTCAACAACTCCATGACATAACTTACTTGACAACGTTTACTTTGTATCATATCTTTGAATGCAGGGCATAATGCCCAATAATTGCAC
>JAJRZU010000148.1 GCA_024275075.1 Deltaproteobacteria bacterium
GCGCACCTGTTTTTATGCGCACCTGTTTTTATGCGCATCTGTTTTTATATGTAAGGCCTTTGCACGAACTATAAACTGTGCAAAAAGCTTATAGAGGTTGTTTGGATTATTTATTTATCTGTAATTAGTTAGATCTATGAGGGTATTAGGATGAAAAAGGAAAATATAATAATATTTGATACGACTCTGCGCGATGGGGAGCAGTCGCCGGGCGCGTCGATGAACATCGAGGAGAAGCTCAAGATAGCGCACCAGCTCGCCAGATTGAAAGTGGATGTCATCGAGGCGGGTTTCGCGTTCAGCTCGCAGGGTGACTTTGAGGCGATCCGGTGCGTCGGTATGGAGGTCAAAGGCCCTGTTATCTGCTCTCTCGCAAGGTGCAAGGCGCAGGATATCGATGTGGCGTGGAATGCCCTGAAAGATGCAGAGAAGCCGCGTATCCATACGTTCATCTCTACCTCTGACATACACTTGAAGCACCAGTTCAGTATGACAAAGGAGCAGGCGCTCGAGCGTGCGGTCAAGATGGTGCAAAGGGCGAAGGGGTATGTCAAGGATGTTGAGTTCTCACCGATGGACGCGACACGCTCTGACTTTAAGTACCTTTGCAAAGTGATTGAGGAGACTATCGAGGCGGGCGCTACCACTGTGAATATCCCCGATACCGTCGGTTACTCGATGCCGCATGAGTTTGGCGCTCTCATCCGGCGAATAAAAGAGACCGTACCAAACATAAAAAAGGCGGTGATTTCGGTGCATTGCCATAACGATTTGGGGCTTGCCACTGCGAATTCGCTCGCCGCCTTGAAAAACGGTGCGACGCAGGTCGAGTGTACGATAAATGGTCTTGGTGAGCGTGCGGGCAATGCCGCGTTAGAGGAGATCGTCATGGCGGTGAAGACGCGCAAGGATTTCTTCCACCTGAACGCGACCGCGAATACAAAGGAGATAATGAAGACCAGTAATATGGTCAGCAGGATAACAGGGCTTGTCGTCCAGTCCAACAAGGCGATAGTCGGTGCGAACGCTTTCGCGCACGAGTCCGGCATACACCAGGACGGCGTCTTGAAGATGAAGCAGACTTATGAGATAATGTCGCCCTCATCTATCGGGCTGAAGCGAAGCAAGCTTGTGTTGGGGAAGCATTCCGGGCGCCACGCTTTCAGGAAGCATCTTAATGATATGGGATACGAGTTTTCCGATGATAAGATAAACAATCTTTTTGAGCGGTTCAAGAATCTTGCCGACCAGAAGAAAGAGGTGTTTGAGGAGGATCTCGAAGCGATCATTGCCGATGACACTTACAGGATACCCGAGCATTATATTCTAAAGGAGCTTTTTGTCTCAAGTGGTATCGGCTCGAAGCCGAACGCGAAGGTCACCATCTGCATCGAGGGTGAAGATTTTAAGGCTCAGGGCGGCGGCGACGGTAAGGTCGATGCCGCGTTCAGGGTTATCAAGAAGATAACGAAGACGAAATACAAACTTGTGTCGTATTCTGTCAAATCGATCACCGGCGGGACAGACGCTCAGGGCGAGGTATCGGTCAGGCTAAAAGGTAAAGATCAGATAGTGCACGGCACCGGTGCGGATACGGATATAATCCTGGCGAGCGCGAAAGCGTTCATCAACGCGCTGAACAGGATGCACTATAAGATAAGCAAGAAGAAGCAAAGGAGCCTTTAATTGCAGATATCGCTGACGATGAGGGCTGTGATGGTCTTTGTGGCATACCTTGTCGGGTCGATACCCGTGGGGGTGATCCTTTCGGCTGTCGCGGGCGGCGGTGACATACGCAAAGCCGGTAGCGGCAATATCGGTGCTACAAACGTCTATCGCGTGCACGGTAAGAAGCTCGGGGCGGTTACATTGATTGGTGACGCCTTAAAGGGGCTACTCCCTACATTAGCCGCGAAAATGCTTGGGCTTACCGCTTTTTGGGTATGTTTAGTTGCTCTGGCGGCGTTTATCGGGCACTTGTACCCGGTTTTCCTACAGTTTAAAGGGGGGAAGGGGGTTGCTACGGCGTTAGGTATCTTTCTGGTGATCTCACCGGCAGCGCTTCTGGCGGGCATACTCCTCTTTGCTCTATTAGTCTCAAGGTTCAGGTACGTCTCTCTGGGTTCCTTAGCCGCGGCGGCGACAATGCCGCTGTTTATCGGTATCTTTAACAGCACCGATTACAAAACATATATTGTGTTATCTCTTTGTATCGCTGTGCTGATCTTCTATAAGCACAAAGAGAATATAAAAAGATTATTAAATGGTGAAGAGTTGAAAGTGTAAGAGAGCATTGATGATCAAAAAACCATCCCGTATCCTTTCATTAAAAGCCAGTAATATATTCAAGCTTCATACGACTCAGGTTATCATATTAAGCTTTCTGGTGACTATCATTGCCGGTACAATTCTACTGTCGCTCCCTATCTCCTCAAATAAAGGGCACCTTAATTTTATAGACGCGTTCTTCACCGCAACTTCCGCCGTATGTGTCACAGGGCTCATCGTCGTCGATACCGCTACCCAGTTTACCAGGTTCGGGCAGACAGTGATATTGATACTGATTCAGCTTGGCGGGCTCGGCATCATGACTTTCGGTGTCGTTTTCTCGATCCTCATCGGCGGCAGAGTCAATGTAAAAGACCGGATGGTTGTCCAGAGTACTTTGTTCCACTCTCCCAGGGAGGATGTTCACGGCCTCATAAAGTCAGTGTTTTTAGCTACATTTACTATCGAATTTATCGGATTTTGCATACTTTTCTTCCGCTGGCTGAAGTACTTCCCGGTCAGTGAAGCTTTGTTCAACGCTCTTTTTCACTCCGTATCTGCTTTTTGTAACGCGGGGTTCTCTACTTTCTCAAACAGCCTTGAGGCTTTTAAAGGCGATACTTTCATCACCGTTACAATCATGTGGCTGATCATAATGGGCGGTATCGGGTTCCTGGTTCACGCGGAGATAAGGAATTTCGTCAGCAAGAAGACCCCGCGCCGGCAGATATCGCTACACGCGAAGATGGCGGTGCTTTTCTCTGTCATAATGATAATCGCGGGCGCATTGTTCATATTCTTCATGGAGAGCGGGAACACCTTAGCCGGCGCTCCAATGAAAGAGAAGTTGCTCGGCGCTTTCTTCCAGTCGGTGACGACAAGAACGGCGGGGTTTAATACCCTGCGGATCGGGGCGCTTACCAACAGCGTACTGTTTATAATGATAATTTTTATGTTCATCGGCGCTTCTTCGGGGTCTACAGGCGGCGGGATAAAAGTCAGCACTTTCGCCGTCTTGTTCGCGCTGTTCAAGAGCAGGCTGACAGGCAAGAACGAGGTCAGTATGTTTAACCGGACTATTCCGCATGAGACGATATCAAAGTGCCTGACAATCGTTGTCGCTTCGACTTTTGTGATAGCTTTCTTCGTCATCGCTCTGTCGATATCCGAGGCGCATAACGTCAATACATTTGTCACAAGAGGCTCTTTCTTCTAGCTTATTTTCGAGGCTGTCTCAGCTTTCGGCACCGTCGGGCTCTCCACAGGGTACACCCCCCATTTGACAAAGACAGGGCGCCTGCTTATTACATGCCTGATGTTCATAGGCAGGGTCGGGCCTCTCACTGTCGCGCTCGCAATCGGCAAGAGGGAGATGCGGGGACAGTACCAGTATGCTGAAGAGAATGTCATGGTCGGGTAATATGTAAGCCCTTGGTGGTTAAAATATTTTTATCATGGGAGATATAGAATGAAAAAGAAAAGGTTTTTCACCATTATCGGGTTGGGGAGTTTCGGGTTCAATGTCGCCAAAAGGCTCTTCGAGCTTGGGCACGATGTCATAGCGATCGATATTGACAAGGATACCGTGCAGGATATAAGGGATTTCTCCACGCAGGCGATCATCGCTGACGCCTCTGATAAAGAGACTATGATATCGCTCGGTTTGAAAGATGTGGAGGTCGCGGTGGTGAGCCTTGGCGATAAGATGGACACGAGCGCGCTGGTGACCTTATACTTAAAGGAGCTTGGCGTAAAGGAGATAGTCGTAAAGGCGTTGACATTAGACCATGGCAAGATGTTAGAGCTTATCGGCGCTACAAAGATAATCTTCCCGGAGCGGGATATCGCGATTCGGACGGCGGAGCGGCTCAGCGCGCCAAATATATTCGACCAGATAACTTTTTTAGAAGGGTACAGCGTTGTGGAGCTGACCGCCCCGAAAGAGCTCTGGAACAAGACTCTGAAAGAAGCGAATGTACGGGCGAACTACGGGATCGCGATTGTCGTGATCAAGCGCAAGATGCTGGCGGATTTACCGGCGAAGGTATTGATCGCCCCCCCTGCGAGCGAGAGGATACAAGAGGGCGACCTGCTTGTCATAATCGGTGATGACGAGCGGCTGAACAAATTTAAGTTATTATAGGTTGGCAATGGATTACAGGCGTGTATTAGAGGATTTGGAAGAGAAGAACTTAAGTGAGTTCGCTCAGTTAAGTAAGAACAGTAAAGGCAGGCAGGTGCATGAGCCGCCCTGCGCGATAAGGCCGGTATACCAGCATGACAGGGACAGGATCATCCATTCGAAGGCTTTCAGGAGGCTGAAGCATAAGACGCAGGTCTTTTTGTCTCCGACGGGTGACCATTTCCGCACAAGATTGACGCATACACTTGAAGTATCCCAGATAGCGAGGACGATATCCAAGACGCTTAGACTGAACGAAGACCTGACCGAGGCGATCGCGTTAGGGCACGATCTTGGGCATACGCCTTTCGGGCACGCGGGCGAGGAGGTGCTGAACAAGATACACCCGGGCGGATTCCGGCACGTGGAGCAGAGCCTGCGGGTGGTGGATGTCTTAGAGAAGAACGGGCGCGGCCTGAACCTCTCGTTTGAAGTGCGTGACGGTATCCTAAAGCATTCAAAAGGGCGCGGGGCGATATTGCCCAAGAGCGGCAGGCGGCTTGCCATGACGTTAGAGGGGCAGGTGGTCAGGCTCGCGGATATCATCGCCTATGTCAACCACGACCTCGACGACGCGATCAGGGCAAAAGTCATCAGAAAGAGCGATATCCCAAAGGAGATAATAAATGTACTGGGCGATACGCACGCCAAGCGGATCAATAAAATGGTAATAGACGTGATTACACGGACTTATGAACATGGTGACGGTAAGATACACGCAAGCTGCGAGGTTCTGGAGACTATAACAAGATTAAGGGATTTTCTGTACGATAAAGTGTATGAGAATGATATTGTTCATTCGGACTTTGTGAAATCATCCAAGGTCATCAAGGATTTGTACGATGAGTTCCTTAATAACCCGCAAAGCTTCGGTAAGGTATGCGGCGATTTTTGCAAGTGGCGGGATGGTGACCTCCAGCGGAGCGTCTGCGATTTCATCGCCGGTATGTCTGACCGCTACATCGTGCGCATCTATGAGGACCTTTTTCTGCCAAAACCATGGGTAACATTCTGATAAAGGGCATGTTGCCCAATACAATTTAAGGGGCTTGCCCCCTTCGCCTCCGCTTACGGCGCCCCGTAATATCAACAGCTTACAATGTAGGATTTTTTGAAAATATGTATTTTATTCTATTTGGCTTAAGTCCTATAAACATGCGGAACCGGGATTTGCCAAAGCAATAAACAGGGGGGGACATGATCCCATTAAAAGATGACAACCCGACCGAAAATTTCCCTTATGTCACTGTTGCGTTGCTCATTATCAATGTAATAGTGTTTGTCATGCAGCTCGTTTATGCGAAAAAGGGGGTATCGTTTACGGCGCAGCTCGCGGTAATACCGGCAAGGTTCTCGTACGACAGTCCGGCAGCCCTTGATATCGCAGGTCTCGCGGCGTTCTGGGTGCACCGGTACGTTACATTAGTGAGTTACTCTTTCCTGCATGGCGGGTTCATGCACCTTGCCTTCAACATGCTCTTCTTATGGATTTTCGGTAATAACGTTGAGGACGCGTTAGGGCATGTTAAGTTCATCTTGTTTTACATTTTTAGCGCTGTTATCGCGGCCTTACTGCATGTATTGCTGCATTTCGGCGCGGTAGTGCCGCTTGTAGGCGCGTCTGGCGCGATTGCGGGGATACTCGGCGCGTACGTCCTCTTATACCCGCGCGCTCAGATCTACACCCTGGTCATCTTGTTTATATTCATCAGAATAATAAAAGTACCGGCGATCCTCTTCATCGGGTTCTGGTTCTTCATACAGATAATGAACGCGACCGGTGGCGCCGGCAGCAATATCGCATGGTACACCCACATCGGCGGTTTCGTTACCGGTGTTATACTCATCATACTTTTCCGTCCTAAGAGGAAGAAGAAGCGCAGGCTGAATAACGTGTATCATTGATAGTAATAAACAGTGTTCTAATTTTTATTATCTTACCCCTTGACAAAACAGTTGTAAATGCGTTAGATTTAAGATGTAAACAGTGTTTTATTTTTTTAGGCGATTCTCAGGGGATGCTATTAAAAGTGCAAAAAGAATAATGATCTCAATGTCTATTCTGACGTTATTTCTGCTGTATTTTGGTGTTAATGTCGGGGGCGCCAGAGCTGATGATGGGCTGGATCTTGAAAAGATCGTATCGAAAACGCTCAGGAAGAAGAGGCCGGTACCAAACCCGCACCGCTCATTTGAATGCACAGAGTGCCACAAAAAAGGGAAGGTGAAGCTCAAGCTTAAGAGCAAGAAGAGGAGCAAGAAGAGGTCTACGCGCAAGAGCGTTGGCCCGATAAAAGATATAATTGCCCTTTGCAACGATTGCCATGAAGGTGAGAACCTGCACCCTGTCGATACAAACCCCATGGAGTCAGAATTTGAGATAAGCCCGCCGGCGTTCCTGCCGCTTGGCAAGGGTAAGTATAAGGATAAGATAGTCTGCACCACATGCCATGATATTCACGCGAAAGCATCGGCCTTTAAACTGCTCCGGGGCTTTTACGGTTCAAAGGGTTATAAGGTTGCAAAGCTTGAGGGTCGTCAGGATCTTTGCCGGTCGTGTCACGGTGAGAACCTTATCAAGCGTTCTCCGCATAAAGGTGATGAGAGGGCGTGCAAGTTTTGCCATGTAACTGACCCGCGGAAAGTCGATAAGCCTCAGACAACAGTACGGCTTGATATAGTAAGGCGGTGCAACTTTTGCCATGACAAGCTGGCAGAGGGGCATTTCCTCGCGGTGAACGCGTTTGCCGACAAGGCGTTGCAAGACGAGATACCGAATATAGACGTACCGTTTATCGGTGGGGAGATAACGTGCGTTACGTGTCATGACCAGCACTGGAAGTCGAATCTGCCGCACAAGTTGCGACCGGCATTTGTCGCTTTCGCGGAGAAATCGGTGCGGATTAACCCTCACTGGACGGGCACTTTTTGCCTCGCGTGCCACGATAAGCCGCCCAGGAAGGGGGAACCGGTATCTTTCTTGTTCGACGGCGATTTTGTGCAGGTATGTAACCGGTGCCACAAGACCGAGGAAGCGACGGCGGATATCCACCCGGTGAACATCGAGGTGCCGGATGATATGAAAAGCGCAATACCAAAGAACTTTAAGTTGAGCAAAGATAACCTGATAACGTGCGTTACGTGTCATGAGCTGAAGTTTCAGACTACGGTAAATAACCCGCTTAGACGCAAGAACCCGAAATTCCTGCGTGACGGCCCTTACCCAAGCCGGAGCGACATCTGCTACCGGTGCCATGTGCGGGAGACTTACGAGCGGATGAGCCCGCATGACCAGTTAGACGAAAACGGCGAGGTGATCGAATCGAAGTGCCTGTTCTGCCATTCATCGAGACCTGACGTAAATGTCGTCGGTATCGATAAGGTGAAGTTCGCCGGTGATGTCTCGGAATTCTGCTACGGCTGCCACCCTGGGAAAGAGGAGAACCACCCTGTCAATGTAACGCATCATGGGCGGCTGCCGTCGAAGGGGCGGCTCAAGTGTATCAAGATAAGCGAGAAGAAGAGGAAGCTTCTTTTGCCGCTGTACAACGGCGAGGTATTTTGCGGTACGTGTCACAATCCGCACCAGGAGGGCGTTCAAAAAGGCGTTGCCGCGACCGGCGCCGGTACGGTCAACCGGCTGCGGCTGACCGGCGGCTATGAGATATGTGTAGCGTGCCATTGCGATAAAGGCGGGCTATAGGCTGTTTATGTCAAGCATGAACACCGGTGTGCCGTCACCTGAGATGGAGTACCCCAGTACGGTCGATAATTTTTTCAGCGGTTTCGTCATCGGTTTGATGAAGACCGGCTCCTCGCAGATCAGTTCATCGACCAATAACGCCGACTCCTCATCCTTTATCTTCACCAGAAGGATATTATACTCATTATTTCCATTGTTACCGTTTATCCCGCGGGAGCCTTTGAACAATGAAGCCAGGCGTTTCACTTCAACCTCTTTACCCTCATGGATATAATTTATCAATACGCCGTCGGCATCTTTGGTGAAAGAATCGCCGCCAGCCAGCAGTATCCTGATGATATTCGATGAGGGTATCGCGACCGTCTCGCCGGCCGACTTCACCAAAAGCGCCCGGATAACGGACGTCGTGACCGGTACGTTAAGCGTCAACTGTGTCCCTTCACCGCGCTTAGTGTTCAGTGATACGCAGCCACCGATGTTCTCTAACGAGCTCCTCACGATGTCAAGCCCGATGCCGCGCCCGGATATCGTGGAGACGTCATCTTTTGTGGTGAACCCCGGATGCGTCAGGATATATAAAAGGAAGTTCCCGTCGATCACGTAAGGGCGCTCATCGATATAACCCTTTTCAATAGCCTTACCGATCACCTTTTCGGTAAGGATGCCCCTGCCGTCATCCTTTATTATCACTTCCACGAAATCGTGAACTTTGTTTATCGTCAGGGAGATATTCCCCTTTTCCGTCTTGCCCGTCTCTTTGCGCTCCTGCACGGGTTCTATGCCATGGTCGACGGCATTGCGTATCAGGTGGATGAGCGGGGCGATCAGTATCTTCAGGACAGTCGAGTCGATCATTACATCATTCGTATTCACCGTAAAGTTTATCTTCTTACCCGTAGCGAGGCAGTATTCATTGATAGCCCGCTCCAACTGCTCGATAATAGTATCGAAAGGCTGCATCTTTATCTGTATCAGGCGGTGTGACAGCTTGACCAGCTGCTCATTTATCTTCTTGATGATAATCTTTAATTTATACGACCTGATACTCTCGTTCAACGCCTTTAGAGCCTGCTCTGTATATTTCAGCTCGCTGATATCCGCGATGATCTCATCGATCGTACCGACATTTATCTTGATATTGCTGTCGATAGACTCGAGCATCTCATCGACGCTGCTGTTTATCTTCTCCTCAAGCTCCTTGCGCTCTACGACCCGCTGAGGTTTTTTACCAGAAGAAGCGTCCTTTACACGTTTAAGCGTTCGTTTTATGATACTGTCATCCATTACCGGTAACGAGGACTTGAACCCCTCGATCGCATCGATCACGTCATAGATCAACTGCAAAGACGCGTCATCCAAAGCGATGCCCCGCTTCAGATGGGAATCGACGAGCTCCTCTGTCGCGTGGCTTAATTTAAGGACGGAGGAGTAGCCCATCGTACCGGCTATACCTTTGATGGAGTGGAGGCTCTTCATCACGGAACCCGCGGCATCTTTGCTCTTCGGGTTATCCGCGAGGGTCTTCAGATAAGCGCCGATCTCCTTGATATGCTCTTCGATCTCCATGCAGAATATTTTTATGTATTTGTCTTCACTCATTGTTTATAACATAAGGTTGTATGCCGCGCGCTCGATAGTATTAAAAACCTCTTTCTCATCTATCAATTTCACGTCAAAACCGTCAACTTTGCAGACGCCATTTAGAAACGTCGCCTTCGCCGCCTGCACAGCCTCTTCGCCGCTCCCGTCAATGCTCTTCACGCCGATTATCTTCTCCGCGAGGAAGCCGACTTTGTACCGATCATCTGATAAGATGATGATATCGAAATCTCTCTCTGCCTTGTTATCATCGTGAGTTCTGTTATGTTTAAACAGAAGGGACGGGTCTATTATGCAGTATAAAGTACCCTTATAATTGATGGCTCCCTTTATATAGCCCAATGATCCGGGCACCTTGACGAGCCTGCGCATCTCCGTGACTTCCTGCACGGTCTGCACCTTAAAGGCGAAAAAATCATTATCTACAAAAAATACAAATATATCCATATCGTTAATGAACTACTCCGCAACCGGCTGCGGTGAATTTAACCCACAAAAATAACAGGTGAGCACAAAAAGAACAGGTGAGCCTGTCAAATCAGTTCGACTAATACCTCATTTAATAATAATACTCTTTTTTTAGTCAATTTCAATGAATTTTTTTCGGTGTCCATGAGGCCATTGTCACATAACCCTTTGATCTTTGAGCCGTAAATGTCGTAGATATCTTTGCCGAACTCGCTTCTAAAGTCCGCCGCCATGATCCCGTCAGCCAGCCTTAGACCCATTATCAGGAACTCGTTCATACGCGTTTTCTCATCGAGCGGCTCTGAATCAGTGAGCGCGAGCCCGCCTCTGGCAATCATCTCCATGTAGAGCTTATAGTCATCGGTATTACGCCAGCGTATAGCTTTGTTGGGTGAATCACCGGCCAAGCGCGAAACAGCCCGTTCACCTTTAACCATGGAATGAGCCGCGGCGCCAAGACCGATATATTCACCGGCGCGCCAATAATTCAGGTTGTGCGCGGATTCCCTGCCGCCTCGCGCGTAATTCGAGACCTCATAATGTTTATACGATCTTGCGGTAAGGTAATCCTCAACGGTATTGAACATCTCCACGATGGCGTCGTCGTCATCGTTGTAAAGGGGGCTCCCCTTCGCGACGGTCAGTATGTAGGCGGAAACGTGCGCCGGCTCCAAATCCGCCAGCGCTTTCAGGTCGCAAAGCAGCGTCTCATGGCTCTGCCCGGGAATACCGAAGATGAGATCGATGTTGATATTATCGAAACCCGCGCTCAGGGCGTTCTCATACATCCGCACCGCGCCGCCGGCGTCATGCACCCTGCCCAGTCTCTTCAAAAGGGAGTCATCGAAGGACTGCGCACCGATGCTAAGGCGGTTTACGCCAGCCGCCCGAAACGCGATGAGCTCATCATAGCCGGCGGTTTTCGGGTTCACCTCCATAGTTATTTCGGCAGTCTCATCGATATCATACATTGTGCAAATCTCATCTATAATCCTGTTTATATTGCCCGGAGAAAGTAGCGACGGGGTACCGCCCCCAAAGTATACGCTACCGCACCCCACTTTCTTGTCATACAAGGTTTTAGTAATGGTTCGCAACTCTGTGATTATCGAGTCAGTATACTCTTTTTGCGGTACTGGTTTGACAGCGTATGACGCGAAATCGCAGTAGCCGCATTTTTTCAGGCAGAACGGTATGTGTATGTAGATGCTTTGTGTCATTATCGGACTATCATTACGTCTAACAGGGTGAAGATGAACAGGGATATGCTTATCAAGCCGTTTACGGTAAAGAATGCGGCATTGACCTTTGAAAAGTCGTCCTCTTTTATCAGTGAATGTTCGTAGAGCAGGGCTAGTCCGGTCAGCGCCGTTCCCGCGGCAAAGTATACGCCGAGCCCGTAGAGCGCTTTCACTGCTATCAAGAGCAATAGCATGATAAAGTGAAGTAGCCTTGATATTCTAAGCGCGTTTTTTACGCCCAGCTTTGCCGGTATCGAGAAGTAGCCGAACTCTTTGTCATGTTCTAAGTCCTGCAAAGAGTACAGGATATCGAACCCCGCCACCCAGCAGATGACCGATAGCATCAAGAGCACCGGTACCAGTCCGAAATCGCCTTTGATCGCTATCCATCCGCCGATCGGGGCGAATGAGAGGCACGCCCCCAAAAAGAAGTGCGCGCCCCATGTAAACCTTTTCGTATACGGGTACAGCGCCAAAAGCGCGATCGCCACGAACGACAGCCTGAACGCGAGCGGGTTAAGCATATACGCGGCGTATATGAAGAGCGCTAAATTGATGAGGGTGAATATAAACACCTGCGTTTTTGTTATCACCCCCCGCTGGATCGGCCTGTACATCGTGCGGGGGTTGTTTTTGTCAATGTCCGCGTCGATAAGCCGGTTAAGGCTCATACCGGCGCTGCGGGCACCGACCATAGCGAGCAGGATAAAGAATATTTTTGGCAGTGACGGTATTCCGCGCTCGGGCAGAATAGCGCCCATAAAGGCGAACGGCAGCGCAAAAACGGTGTGCTCGAATTTTATCATACATAGTATTATTTTTATTTTTCTGATCATGCGTGCTTATGGGCGCAAGCCCCTAACCCCTAACCCCTAACCC
>JAJRZU010000149.1 GCA_024275075.1 Deltaproteobacteria bacterium
ATGGTTTCCTTAGAGTATACGCACAATTATTGGGCATTATGCCCTCCTGTAATAGTTGCTATAATAATTAGTTACTCTTTTGTATGACTATATTCATGGTTTCCTTAGAGTATACGCACAATTATTGGGCATTATGCCCTCTTATGGTATAAAATTCTTTTTTTTTTGCTTTTTGTTGCGTTGCGGCTGACGCCTTAACGGCACCCTACACGGCGCGCGCGTTTTTCACAGTGCGTCATCACCTCTTACTTCTGAATCTTATCAGGTATATCACCGGTAATATCTCGAGCCTGCCGGCAAGCATACCTATTATATATGTTATTTTGATGACCGGGCTCAAGCTTATCATCTTCTTGGCGGGTATATACATCGGTCCCATATTACCAAGCGCGGAGAACATCCCTGAAAACGCTTCCCATGGCCCTAAGTCCGAGAAGAAAGCCGTTATCATCCCGCCGATGATAAGGAATACCATCCACGCGAAGAATAGCGCGCTCACCTTACCAAGCTCGTCAGCCCCGATCACCTTCTTGTTCACGACAACGGGCGATACGGCGCTCTTGATCTTCCTTATCTTGAATATCTCCCGCCCTAACAGCTTGTAAAGTATCGCTACCCGTAGCACTTTCAGCCCGCCGGAAGTGGAGCCGACACAGCCGCCTATCACCATCAGCGCCATTATGAGTTGCTTTGACATCACCGGGAAGAAGTCCGAATTGATATTCTTCGTCGAATAACCGGTGCTTGTCAATATCGATACGATCTGAAACAGTGTGTAGCGGAAATTCTCATGCAGTTTCGCGAAAAAGCCCTCTAATCGGAATACGCTTATCGCACCCTTCGCGAGGTCAAGGGTGAAGAGGTGGTCAAACATCACGATGAGGACTGACGCTATCATTATCCACCAGTACCATTTCAGCTCATAATCCTTGAATATCGCTCCGAAATCTCCTTTTAAGACCCTGTAATGTATGAAGAAGTTCACCCCGCCTAAGAACATGAAGAATACGATGGAATATTCGATCAAGAGGTAATTCTTGTAACCGTTTTGCGCAAAGTATCCGATGCTCGCGTCGTGGGTGGAGAAGCCGCCCGTCGATATGCACGTAAACATGTGACAGACCGCGTCAAAAGGAGTGAGCCCCTCGAGCAGGAAGACTACCAGCGTAATGAGCGAGAACAGGGTATAAATGCCCCACAGGATCTTGATCGAGTTGTACATGCCCGGTACCGGTCTCGTCGACGATATCTTGTGGCTCTCGGCGCCGAATATCGTGAATGAGGTGCTCCCACCGCGGAACGTGATCGCCAGGAAGAATGTGAGAATCCCCAACCCGCCGAGCCACTGGATCAGCGCCCGCCAGAACAAGACGCTTTTCGGCATATAGTCAAGACCGGTGAAGACCGTCAGCCCCGAGGAGGTGAACCCGCTCACCGACTCGAATAAAGCGTTGACTACCGGTACCTTCAGCGCGATTATGAATGGTATGCTACCAAAGAGACATGCCGTCACCCACCCGAAAAACGTGATGAGCATAGCGCCCTTGATATCCGGTGAGGAGAATTCGTACCGGTGTTGCAAAAAGAGCCCGAGCAGGATGCTGAGGAATGCCGGCAGAAGGAACGCCAGTAGCGTTGTGTAACCCGTGCGCACCTCGCCATAGATGAATACGATTATTATCGGCAGCAGCATAGTCACACCGACGGTGAATGTAATCGCGCCTAACAGGTTTAGGATGTATGATTTTCTGCCCAGAGCATTTTCCATGTAGTTATATGTTTGATATTACCACCAATAAATCAAATTTCAAGCGTCACTTCCTGATAATTGTCACCCACAGATTCTGCTTGCCCCACGCTTCCGCCTCTTTGTGCGAATTGAAAAAGATATCGATATGGTCGCCTTTTATCGCGCCGCCGGTATCCTGCACAACGCCCCAGCCGTAACCGGGTATGAACATCTTTGTGCCGTACGGATATTTACTGATGTCAGCGGCGATAGTACCGACCTTCGCCTTAGCGCCGCTCGATGTGATACCGACCTTCTTGCGCTTACCTTTGTTCGGGCCGCTACTTACATACGGTATCAACCAGCACGACCAGCAGCTCCTGTAATATCCGCAGCACTTGCCGCAGTTGCAGTAGCCTGTCACCTCCATCAACACCTTCTCCTCTTTCTTCGCGCTGCCGAGCATACAGCATGAAGAGAAAATTATCAGCCCAGACAGAAGTAATATGAGCAAAGGATATCTTTGTAGTTTTTTCAATTATTTATGTTCCCTTGTATATTATTGTTATATTAATTTAAACTAAAGTATATTTCAAGTATAAAAAAGTTTATTTCACTCCATTAAGCTATTGAAAAAAAAGCTTTGTTAATGTAAAATACCCGTCACACAAAAAATCTGGTTGGTTGTAAACAATAATGAGAATAAAAAAGATACAGGTAGTCGGTTTCAAATCGTTCATGGAGAAGACCACCTTGACCTTCCCAGAGAGGATCACGGCGATCGTCGGCCCAAACGGCTGCGGCAAGAGCAACATCGTCGATTCCATCAAGTGGGTGATCGGTGAGCAGAGCTCGAAGCACCTGCGCGGCAGCGGCATGGAGGATATGATCTTCAACGGTAGCGAGAAACACAATCCGCTTGGTATGGCCGAAGTGCAGATAACCTTTATCAATGACGGCGCTGCCGGTGGCGGCGATTACTCTGAGTACAGCGAAATAACTGTATCGCGCAGGCTCTACAAATCCGGTGAGAGCGAGTACAAGATCAACAATACGCCGTGCCGGTTGATGGATGTCAAGGAACTGTTAATGGATACCGGTATCAGCGCGACGGCCTATGCGATTATCGAGCAGGGCAAGATCGGGGCGCTCGTCAACTCCAAGCCCGCGGAGAAAAGAGTGATTATCGAGGAGGCTGCGGGGATAACGAAATATAAGAACCGGAAGGTCGCGGCGATGAAGAAGATAGACGCCTCGAGCCAAAACCTTCAAAGGACGAAAGATGTCCTGTTTGAAATTAAAAAGCAGCTCAACTCGGTAGAGAGGCAGGCGAAGCGC
>JAJRZU010000018.1 GCA_024275075.1 Deltaproteobacteria bacterium
CCGACGTTTACGGGCTGTATGAGGATATGACCGTCCTTGAGTATCTGCGGTTCTACTGTAAGGCGAACTTTATACCAAAGAGTAAGATCAGGCGAATCGTCGATGATGTCCTCGAGCTCACCAACCTCACCGTCAAGCGCGACTCCATGATACAAGGGCTCTCGCGCGGGATGCGCCAGAGGGTCTGTCTGAGCCGCGCGCTACTGCACGACCCGAAGATACTTCTGCTCGACGAACCGGCGTCCGGACTTGACCCGAAACTCAGGATAGAGTTCCGTGAGCTGATTCGGGCGCTTAGCGATATGGGTAAAACGATCTTCATCTCATCGCATATTCTAACCGAACTGGCCTCGTTTTGTAACAGGATCGGTATAATAGAGAAGGGCAGGATTTTGGTCTCTGGTACGATCGATGATATAAAGAAGGCGGTCAAGCCGCACAAGAAGGTGCATGTCAGGATGATAGAATGCCACGACGGTATCTGCAAGGTATTGGAGGCGAACGAGATGGTCTTTGACCTTAAGAGCGACGAGACCCTCCTTAAATTCAATTTTACCGGTGATGACAAGCACCTGCACAGCCTGTTGAAAAGGATGGTAAATGAGGACGTGAAGATCGTCTCGTTTAGCGAGGAGACCTTTGATCTCGAAGACCTGTTCTTAGAGATAACGAAAGGGGAAGTGTCCTGAATATATGAAGAATATGCTGAAAAATTTAAAATACACTTTTTTGACGAACCCGATAGTGAGCAAGGAGCTCTTGTTGAAGTTCCGCTACAAACGGTTCTTCTGGGTCGCCTCACTCTACGCGCTTGTCACGTTCGCCGCGACCTTCTTCTTCCTTTCCATCACCGGCGGATTTGTCAAAAAAGGATATGATATCACCAGATTGTCAGAATTAGCCCGAAAAGCCTTCATATTCCTCACGTTCTGGCAGTTTGCGATAATCACGGTCCTGACGCTGGCCTTTACCGCCGCGAGCATAACATCAGAGAAGGAACAGAACACGCTGTTTCTGCTGTTCAGCTCACAGCTTGACGCAAAGATGGTCGTAATCGGTAAGTTCATCACTTCCGCGCTCTTTAACATGCTCATCATCCTGATACTACTGCCGATGATATCGATCATCTTCATTTTAGGCGGCATCTCGCCGATGGAGATGCTCTACTCATCCGCACTCATCTTCTTAGGCTCCCTGATGATCGTCGCAATCGCGATATTCTGGTCGGCGGTGTTCAAGAGCACGATAATGTCAAATATACTGTCCTTCTTCACCGGGTTCGGTTTCATAGCAGGGCCGGTTCTCTTCCCATACCTGATATTGGAATCTATCAGATTAAGGTCGGCGTTAAGCTCATCATACAAGGATATCTCGTTCCTCGCGCAACATATCAACCCGGCGTTCCCGCTCTTACTGCTCTTTGAAAAAGCGCGCATGATGAAAGGTACAGTCTTCAAACAATACGACTATACCGTTTTCCTGCTCTCGTCATGTTTGACTATTATCCTGATAACTATTATACTTCTGGCGCTATCTTCTTATATTTTAAAGAAGAAGAATATTAAAAGTTAGGGGAGTCCGTTTGGCTTTTATTTTAAAAGAGAAGCTTCTATTAAAGGGGGCAAAATTCGATCATGAACACTACAGAAAGCAGGGATAAGATTTTAGGGTTCATCAACGCCGCAAGGAGGAAGAGGCTCGCGCTCCATGCCTGCTATTCTTCCCTGAACGCTGCGCTGGTGGTCTTTGCGGCGCTCCTTATCAGGGTGGTCGTACGCAAATTCCTGTTTTTCAATATACCGTATGAAAATTTCGCGTTCCCCGCGCTCTTTCTCTCCACCGCCCTGATGCTCTTCTTTACCAGATACCGGCGGCTCGCGGACATGATCGCGAGCGCCATATACATCGATAACCGGTTCGCGCTTAAAGACCGCTTCTCATCATACCTCGAATGCGTGCAAAAGGGTATCCCGGTGGATATACTCTCCTTCCAGGAGGCGGCTCTGGTAAATGACATCATCCCAGCGCTCAGAGGTAAGGGGATCGTAGACATTAAGATGCACTTTTCGGTGAAGTACCTCTTCGCCGCCGCGGTGCTGGTATCGTTGCTGTCTTACATCCATGACAAGCAAAGAGAGATAACGCTGCTGTCAAAGGAGGAGGCGCGGCTGTTAAGCGAGCAGGAGGAGAACCTGAGCAGGTTTATCGCTTACCTGAAAAGAGAGGATATCGCGAACGTGGTAACAGAGAAGGAGTTAGAGGAGCTTACGCGGGTAGTCAAAGATGTGACGAAAAAGATTCAGCAAAGTGATATTAGCAGGAAGAAGGCGATCAAGCTGTTCTCAAAATTGATCGATCACTCAAAAAATGTGAAGAAGGAAAAATTCGATATGTCCGCGACGCAGCTACTGTCAGAATTCGATTCAAAGAAGTTGACGGATGACAGCGAGTTCAAGGACTTTTTTCAGACAAAGCAAGAAGAGCTTGCCGAAAAGATAGCTAACCTGAAGAAAAAGGAGCTGAAGGATAAGATAAAGGAGGCGAAAAAGATAAAAGATACGTTAGCTTCCATCAGCAGGAAGCTCGACGAGATGGCCTTGAAACCCGGGGCTGATGACGCGAAAGCCGCCGGAGAAGGGCAGCAGACAGACGCGATGACATCTGATATCTCTTCAACGGAGTTCGCGAAGCTCAAGGGCAAGGTCTCTGACGCAGTCGATGAGATGAGCAGGAATGAAAAAATCATGAAGCTTAACGTTAAACTGAAAGACATGACAAACAGGCTGCAAAAGAGCAAGGATGGGCTTATCGCGTCGAACCGGTCCGCACCCAAAGGCATAGGTGGCGGTGCGGCCGCGGATACCTTTGAGAAACTCGTCACTTTTGACAGCAGAATAAAGAAGATGAAGCAGGGCATCGCGGGCACAGACAAGGGGCCGGGCACGACGAACAAAGACCTCGGGTACGCGTCCTTCGATACGGCGCGGCCTCAGGGCGGCAAAGAGGTGTTTGACATGACCGAGGCGAAGTTTGAGAAGATATATGCCCCGTCAAGGATCAAGACCGATAAGGATGTGCTTGTCGTCAAGGGCGTCCTCGGGGAGGGTGAGGCGTCGAAAGTCTCGACAACGAGAGCGCTGGCGAAGACCGGTATCGTCAATATCCCGTACAATCAGGTGTACGGTGAGTACAGGGATATCGCCCAAAAAGCGATAAACGTCCAGAAAGTACCCAGAGTATACAAAGATTATGTACTGGATTATTTTGACTCAATAAACCCGGATCTGAAATAGGGCGCCACATTATGTCATTACCGGGGTTTTTATCGGAATCCAGACGTAGAGAATGTAGAATGCAGCTACCGTCAAGTCCGGTGAGTTTTTCGCGCTTCATGTTTCTGGTGACAGTATGGCGGGAGCGGGGATAAACGACGGCGACTTGATTATTGTGAGACGTCAACAGCTGGCGGAAAACGGGGATATCGTCGTGGCTATATTGAACGGAGAAGCCACTGTAAAGCGGCTGAGAATTGAGGATAAACGAATCGCACTTGTCCCGGAGAATCC
>JAJRZU010000019.1 GCA_024275075.1 Deltaproteobacteria bacterium
ATGGGCAAGAAATGCTGTGATCCGAAGTCAGGAAAAGGTATGATGAACAGTGGTTCTATGATGGGAAAAGGCGGCATGATGGGCATGGGTGGCATGATGTCCGGTGGTATGATGAGCATGATGTCCAAAGGGTCCATGATGTCAGGCGGCATGATGAACCCTGAGATGTGCATCAAAAACGCGCAAAAGATAGGATTGTCTGATGACCAGCTTAAAGAATTTAAATCCCTCCACTTCGAAAAATCGAAAGAGTTAATCACGTTAAATGCACAAAAAGATATAAAACAACTCGAGCTCGATACATTTACTGGGGCGGATGACCTTGATTTAACTAATATTGAACATAAGTTAAGCGATCTTTATCAGACAAAAGTCCAGATAAAAATGGTGCACTTTAAGACTCACAAGAAGGTGAAAGAGCTCCTTACAAAAGAGCAGATGAAAAAAATGAAAAACCTTATGATGGAGGGGATGATGCAGATGAAAGGCGCCATGATGGGTGGAAATTCCATGATGGGCGATCAGGGGATGCCTGAGAAAGCTGAGAAAAGCGTTTCAGATGATGAACACACTTCGCATCACCCGGGAACTTCAAACAGGGGTGATTCAAAAAAGATGAGCACGGATGACATAGAAATGGATAAAGGGGAATAATCAAATGAAAATAGCCGATATCAAGTCAAAAGCTAAGGCGTTAAAAGTGAAAAAGATAGCGTCTATGAAAAAAAAGGCCCTGATACGGGCGATCCAGAAAGCGGAAGGTCACAATGACTGCTTTAAAAGGATTCCTGATTGCTGTCAGATGGATTGCTGTTTTCGGGAAGAGTGTATATAGATAATAGTTGTTTTTTCAGTGGATGAAGCCAAGCTGGGCTGTCTAATAACTAAAAGCCCCCCTTTTTCGTTAGGGCAGCTTAGCGGCTGATTCTATGAAAACGGGGTGAGGGAGAAGGAGTGTTAATGTTCAACCCTTCCCCTTGCCCATTATATGCGACAGGGGTAACGTCAAGAGTGAGGCGAAGGGGCGGAGCCCCTTAAATTGAATTGGGCAACATGCCCATCAAAGCCCCTCCTGAAAAACCATCAATGATGGACAGGGGGTAATATTGACACAATAAAAACTTTGTAGTGGAATCATATCAACAGGAGAGTGAAAATGAAAAAAAATGTTTTATTAGGTGTTATTGTTGGAGTGTTATTAACTTATTCTATCGCTTTTGCCAGTGGCGGTTGTTGTGACCCTGACAAAGATACGGGTAAGATGAAGTGTGAATCGGACAAGGCTGAGAAGGATTGTACGAGACACGGTAAGGCGGCGGGTATGGAGCACAGCATGATGAAGGGTGACAAGGATGAGAGGGGGCATAAAGCTGTTGAGCAGGATGGCTACAAGTTCCAGTTCGACTTTATCGACATGGATATGCCTAAGATGACCCATCATCTCATGGTCGCCATTGAAGACGCTGCCGGCAAGAAGGTCACTGACGCTGAGGTTATATACAAGACTGTAGCGCCAAGCGGAAAAGAAGGTAAAGCGATGGCGATGAAAATGGGTGGTAGCTTCGGTGGGAACATAAACCTTTCTGAGAAGGGGAAGCACAAGATAGAAGCCACTGTCGAGATAGGCGACAAGGAAATACTCGTAAAAACTCACTATGAAACAAAGTAGCGTTTTATACAACATAATCTAAAGGGGGAGACTGTCATGGCTATGGATCCTGTTTGTAAAATGGAATTAGATCAAGGCGAAGCAAAGTTCTCAAGCACGTACAATGGCGAAAAGCATTATTTCTGTTCAAAGACCTGTAAAGACTCCTTTGACGCCGCCCAGGGAAGGTATGGCGAGATTGACGCCTTACCTGTAAAACATGCTCACCACAACCACCAAAGCAATATGAATATGGAGCACGGTGCGCACGACAAGCATTCAGCACATTCCAGACACGCCGGTCACTCAGAGCATTCCGACCATTCAGGGCACGAGGGGCATGGGGGGCATGGGGGGCACGAGGGGTACAATAAACACGCCGGTCACTCGATCGCGCAATTTAAGAAAAGATTTTATGTCTCTTTGATTATGAGCGTTCCTGTTCTCATCCTCTCCCCGCTTATTCAGAAGTTTTTCAACTTTTCACTTACTTTTACAGGCGATCTATATGTACTGTTTTTAATCTCCTCGTTTGTCTTTTTCTATGGTGGCAAACCGTTTCTTTCCGGCGCTAAAAACGAGATAAAAAATAAGGCGATAGGGATGATGACGCTTATCAGCCTGGCGATCGGCGTCGCGTATTTCTACAGCGCCGCGGTTGTATTTGGACTGGCCGGGAAATTTTTCTTCTGGGAGCTTGTGACGCTTATCGACATTATGCTTTTAGGGCACTGGATCGAGATGAAATCGATAATGAGCGCCTCGATGGCTTTAGAAAAACTTTCCGCGCTGATCCCTGACAAAGCTCATTTGAAAAAAGGGAATGACATTGTAGATGTTGACACAAAAGAGCTCAAAGAAGGGGATATAATCTTAGTAAAGCCGGGCGAAAAAATACCGGTTGACGGAACCGTGCTAAAAGGAGAAAGCTTTGTCAATGAATCTATGTTGACCGGCGAATCCAAGCCGGCTTCAAAGGGAGAAGGGGCAAAGGTGATCGGAGGTTCGGTTAATGAGGACGGTTCTCTTGAAATAAGGGTTGAAGGTGTCGGCGAGAACTCTTACCTTTCAAAAGTAATAAACCTTGTAAAAGAAGCTCAGGCGTCAAAATCCAAAAACCAGGCATTGGCTGACAGAGCGGCATTCTGGCTGACATTCGTAGCTATTTCCGCGGGGGTCATCACTTTTGCCAGCTGGGTCTTTATTTCAGGCGATGTCGCTTTCGCCATCGAAAGAGCGGCGACCGTTCTGGTCATTGCCTGTCCTCATGCTTTGGGATTGGCGATTCCTCTGGTGGTGGCTATCTCCACGACCCTTTCCGCTCAAAACGGACTGCTCATAAGAAACAGAACCGCATTTGAAAACGCCCGCAAAATATCGACCATAGTTTTTGATAAGACAGGTACCCTGACCGAAGGAACGTTCAGCGTAAAGGATATAATCTCTCTGGATGAAAACTATAAGGAAAACGATATATTGAACATGACGGCAAGTCTGGAAGTAAATTCAGAACATCCGATTGCCAGCGCGATACTTAAAGAGTCCAAAAAAAGAGATATCCCGCTTTCAGATGTGCTCTCATTTAAAGCTATAAAAGGGAAAGGAATTGAAGGAACGATCGATGGCAATAAAGTGTCAGCTGTCAGCCCGGGCTACCTCAAAGAACTCGGGCTGGAGATCCCCAGGGAAGCTGATGACCTCAATGGAACCGTTATTTATTTGATTGCAGGGGGAAGCAGTGACGCGAAAATTCTCGGACTGCTCAATCTCGCAGATATCGTGAGACAAGATTCATTTGAGGCGGTAGATGCTCTAAGAAAAGAAGGGATTAAGCTATGGATGTTGACAGGGGACAACGAAAGGGTCGCGAAAGAAGTCTCTGACGAACTAAAGCTCGACGGATTCTTCGCCGGAGTTTTGCCTGACCAGAAACAAGAGAAGATTATAGAGCTTCAAAGCAAGGGAGAATATGTGGCAATGGTGGGGGATGGCATTAACGACGCACCGGCGCTCGCCAGGGCGGATGTGGGGATCGCCATCGGCAGCGGAACGGACATTGCCGCTGAAACCGCGGACATAATCCTCGTTAACAGCAACCCTAAAGATATCTGTGCGCTGATCCTTTTTGGGAAGGCGACCTACAGGAAAATGATTCAAAATCTTGTCTGGGCGACAGGATCTAATGTGTTCGCCATTCCTTTGGCGGCCGGAGTTTTAGCTGGCTACGGCATTTTGCTGTCACCTGCTATGGGAGCGGTGTTGATGTCGATCAGCACTATAGTAGTCGCTATTAACGCCAAAATGCTAAAGGTCAAAAAGTAAGCGCCCGGATGCTTTTCATTGACAGCGGCCAACAAGCGCAAGGCGGGGCTAAATCGGGTTGGGCAACATGCCCTTTTTAAGGCGCGGGCAAAGACTTAATGTGCTTAGCGTAATTTTATACTTTTTTGATAAATAGGATAAGATATCGGTTCCTTATTCTCATAGCCGATCTTCTTGCGCCGCTTCTCGTCAAGGAGGTGGTAGGTGACGGTAACATAGAGCGCCGCCGGTGGATTGCCGCCGCCGGTCTTGAACGCAAAAGTATACTTACGCGGCTCTTTGTATACAAGGCGCGTATCCACCAAGTCAACAATAAACGGGCGTGGCGGCTGGTAAGGCTGATTTTCTCTCATTATACGCTCCTCTTTGTAATTTCTACTCTTTTTCACCACAGAGGCGCTGAGTACACACCAAGAGCGCAGAGATTTTTTCACTTTTTTTCTCCCGGACTCTGTGTAACACTCTGTGAACTTAGTGGTTCATGGCGTCTCCACTCTGATAGGAACATTATATACCTAAGACAGTATCTGCACAACCTAAAGGGCATGTTGCCCAATACAATTTAAGGGAGATTCCCCCTTCGCTCCCGTTGGTCGCACCCCCACCCATCAGTGCAAAAGCAATCACTGATTGCCCTCCCCCATCAAAGGGGAGGGCAACTTTGGGAGGCTGTGCAGGAGTCTTATTTCTGTCATCCAGAGGTCTTTAGATTTAATTTAAAGATTTAAAACATAAATTGGTATGTCCATAAATAATTATCCCATTATTTTCACATTGGTTTCAGCTGGTTTCGGCTCCCCTTCAATCTGCTTTAATTCCTTCATCAAAAAGAAGTTCAAGATCGTTCTTATCCCGACAATAGCGGCAAGCTGCCCGATCTCCTGCCATGTGGGAGAGATCGCCGACAAAAGGATATCCGCGCCGATCAAGAATAAGAGGCTTGATGATAAGAAGTGCCCTAAGTGCCTTCTGCTTGTGACTATCGCAACGTAGTCGGTCTTGATAAATCCCGTCTTTTTTATGTAAATATACAGGGCGCCAATGCTCCCGACAATGATAAATATGACAGCTACCCCCTCTAAGAAAAACGCGGCATGATGCGCTATAGCCTTTATTATGTCCTCCATTATTATGCCTCCCTGTAATAGTTGTTATAATAATTAGTTACTCATTTAAGCTTCCTCATTATTGACAGCGGCATCATCCCGCCTATTTAGTAATAATTAAGAAATTGACTAAGGATGAAAAATATTGTATCAGCCAGAAAACGAACAGTGCGCCTCCCCAAATAATCCCGTGGTATGTCCAGCCCTTTTTATACTTTCTGACGACCATGATCTTGCCGCCATAAATAATGAGCCCGATTACGCCGACGATCGGATGTATCAAAAACCAGCCGAGATCAAGCACCTTGACCGGCTCGCTTAATGGGAGGTGGAAATATACACATAAAGATGCAACGAACAGATATATTGAAAGGGTAGTCCATGCAGAAAATGTATGTATGCCCTTTAACAACTTTTTGTCCGGTGAAAGCCGAATCCAGCTCTTCATAGACGCGGCGGATAATAATGCTGTTACAGCAAACAGAAATCCTATGGACGCGAATACCAGCTCAAATTTCATTATTTTAATATTGGTGGTGATTTTTATGTTATGTGCGTACAGTGCGAACCTCGCCGCCCATTCCTTATCTTCCCGCAGGCTGTGACATGGCATACAGGCATAATCTACTGTTAGATACCCTGGATTTATTTTTTGCCCGCCGGCAGTAATTTTAAATGAAGACTCCTTATCATGCTTTATTTTAAAAATATGGCTCCTCAGGTCACCGCGGAAAGTCTTGGTGTCACCCTTTGCAACCATACCCGCCGGCGGCATGTGGCAGTCTATGCATGTCACGTTAAACCGGTACATATAGCTTTCCTTATATACCGCCGCCGCTTTCTCGTTACATGATTCGCACGTTTGGACTATCGACTTTTCTGACGGGTAATGAGGGTTATGGCAATCCACGCAGGCAAAGCTCCCCATTTCGCTCATTTTCAGCTGGTTCGCTTCGGTGTATGGAGCGAGGAAACCGCCCTTGAGAGGAACAATATCCGTATGACCGGTCGAATGGCATTTTGAGCAGATGTCTTTATCTATTTCTATGTCGGATTTATCCGAAGAAGCCGCGTGTTTAGCGCCGGGGCCATGGCAAGCCTCGCATTGCACCCCGTCATAATGCCAGGTGCCGATGATACCTTCAAGGCCGTTTTGACGCCCCTGGTCAGAGTAACCGGTAGTATGGCAGCCACCGCAATCATAAGGAACTCTGCCTGTGGAAGTGATCAGATAGCCATTCTTGTCAAGAAACTCCGTCTTCCACTTGTACCCGCCTATCACATAAGAGATGTCGCCAATGGTGTAGCCCGCTGGTAACGACAATGTATTAACCTGTGCATCAGAGGATTTCCGAAAGATTTTGGCATGACCTGACGCATTCCACGCATTGTAATTTTCCTCATGACACTTGACACACGCCTTTGCGCCTGCATACCCGCTATTTAGAGTATTAGCGGCTAACAAAGATATATTAAGCAGCAATACTACAAAAACTGTAGCCGCTCCAAAACAGATTCTTCTTAGAAAAGACCGCGTTAAACCCATAGCAAGTTAACTCTCCATTAAAGCTTCATTCATCTTATTATGTTTCACATACTTGCATCTAAATGTACTTCACGCGCGAATTAAAGTCAATGCAAAATTAGCTGAAGTGGTATTGATAATGGGCATGTTGCCCAATACAATATAAGGCTTCAGAGGGGGGGGGATAAACCATGAGCCCGCTTTGCTAAGGCGCTTTTATAGATTGCCATTGAAGTGGGGTGGCTAGTCGGGATTGAACCGACGACCTCAGGAGCCACAATCCTGTGCTCTGCCGACTGAGCTATAGCCACCATAAAAATAGATTTACCTTATTATCACATAACAAAAGTATAAGCAAGTAATTTTTGCAGGTATTTTTGCAGGCAATAATTTTCATCGCTTGTACTTTATGGGGTAATCTGGTATATTCGCCATAGATTGTCGGGGTATGATGTGGAAAAAGTGAAATCTGGTCAAAGAACGAATACCATCTGCCTGCTGATCCTGGCTTGTGTGGCGGTCGGTGTGTCGTTGTACATGCTCGCGCCGGTGCTGGTGCCGTTTGTCCTCGCGCTCTTCTTCACATACTGCCTGACGCCGCTTATCGATTTCCAGCAAAGCAGGTTGAAATTCCCGAAAATGTTAGCGCTGGTCGTGACCGCTTTGCTCGGGGTACTTATCCTGGTCATAACTGGTGGGGTCGTCCTTGCCACAGTCCGCCAGATGTCCGAAAACGGCGGCGCGTATCAGGTGCAGATAGCAAAGCTGTTTGAGCGGATTGCGGCGGCCGTACCGATCCAGAAGCTGGGGCTTGACCCGAACGAGGTCGCGGAATCGCTGAAGAAGCTCCCGCAGATGGCTCTTCGCGGCATATTACCGGCTATTGTCGACTCGAGCATGAGTGTTATCTCAAACGGCGCGCTGGTAGTGATATTCATGTTGTTCATATTGATGGGGAGGTCACCGATGGTGGACAAAAACGATAATATATTAAATGAGATAGAGTCACGAGTCAAGAAGTACATTATCTCGAAGGTGCTTGTCTCGATGATCACGGCGGCATTGGTCTGGCTCACGCTCTGGCTGCTGAAGGTGGATTTCGCCCTGGTGTTTGGTGTGCTCGCGTTCGTCCTTAACTTCATACCGAATGTCGGTTCCGCGATCGCGACCCTTCTGCCGCTGCCGATCGTTATCCTCAGCCCGGAACATACGATCCTCGCCAAATTCGCCGCTATCCTCATTCCCGGCGCTATCCAGCTTATCATGGGTAACATTGTGGAACCGAAAATAATGGGAGAGACCCTTGATTTGCACCCGATAACGATTCTGCTCACATTGATATTTTTTGGTATGATCTGGGGGATCCCCGGAATGTTCCTCGCCACACCGATAACGGCTGTCATCAAGATCATACTCGAGCGGTCATCCTCAGGCAAAGCGGTCGCCGAGGTACTTGCCGGCCGGCTCGACGCCCTGAAACGGGTAAAGAAGGGCTCCTTGGAATAGGCAATGTAGGGTGCTGTCCCACCAATAAAAACAAGCGAGGTAATTAATGCCGGAGTATAGCAGGTAGGTTACGTAGAGCTTGCGAAACGTAACAATTGATATTGATTATGTTGTATTGTGTTACGTTTCATTCGCATAAAGCCGCTCATTCTACGTAACCTACTACTCAGGATGTAACCTGCCCAGCACATTCATTCCTTGACAATATAATAATATTTTAGTATAAAGCATAGTCTTTAAATAGTGAAACTGAAGGGTTATTGATAGTATGGAAGAGATTCGGACGAGATTTGCGCCAAGCCCTACGGGTTACCTGCACATCGGTGGCGCGCGGACGGCGCTGTTTAACTGGTTGTTCGCGAAGAAGCATAATGGGAAGTTCATCCTGCGGATCGAGGATACCGATCAGGCGCGCTCGACGGAAGAGTCCACCAAAGCGATACTCGAATCGATGGAGTGGCTCGGGCTTGATTATGATGAGGGGCCTTTTTATCAGAGCGAGCGGCTGGAACTGTACGGCGAGAAGATCGATGAGCTGCTCCGCACCGGTAAGGCGTATCGCTGTTACTGTAGCGCCGGGGAGCTTGAGCAGAAACGCGCGGAGGCGATGCGGCTGGGCAGGAAACCGAAATATGACAGGAAGTGCCTGAACGCCGCACCGAAAGATAGCGGGGCGCCGCACGTCGTCAGATTCCTCTCTGATGATGAAGGCGAGACGATCGTCGAGGATCTGGTGAAGGGGAAGGTCATCTTCTTCAATGACGAGCTTGACGACCTGATAATAAGACGCAGTGACGGTTACCCTACATATAATTTTGTAGTCGTTGTGGATGACGCGACGATGAGGATATCGCACATAATACGTGGCGACGACCACCTTAACAATACCCCGCGCCAGATACAGCTTTATCAGGCGCTCGGCTTCGCGGTACCGAAATTCGCACACGTACCGATGATTCTGGGTGAGGATAAGTCAAGATTAAGCAAGCGCCATGGCGCGACCTCCGTCGGGGCGTACAGGGACGAGGGCTACCTGCCTCACGCCCTTGTGAATTTCCTTGTCCGGCTCGGTTGGTCTCATGGTGACCAGGAGATATTCAGCCTTGATGAGCTGATCGAGAAATTCGATCTAAAAAAGGTCGGTAAGTCAGCCGGCGTATTCAACGGCGAGAAGCTGCTCTGGTTGAACGCGCACTATATCAAGACTCTGCCGGTAGCGGAGCTTTTGCGCCATTTCAGGCCGTTTTCAGGCGAGAAGGGTTTTAGCGCGGATGATGAAAAGCTTGAGCGGATAATCGATCTGCATAAGGAGAGAGCCAAGACCCTCGCGGATCTGAGTGACTCCATTATATACTATTTTATGGATGTCATCTACTGTGCCGACGCGAAAGCGAAGTTCCTGACTCCTGAGATCAAGGACGCTCTGGTGATGCTAAGGGACCGGCTCGCGGATTCTGACCTGTCCGAGGACTCTTTGAAGGCGGTTTTCGGTGATGTGATGTCCGCTCATGGCCTTAAGATGAAGCACCTCGCTCAGCCTGTGCGCGTGGCTCTTACCGGTGACAAGGTGAGCCCGAGCATCTTTGAGGTGATGCGGGTAATGGGTAAAGAGATGGTCATCAAGCGGCTGGATGAAGCGGTTGCGGCCATCTAACAGGCTCACGTGTACAGGCGCACATGTTTTTTGCGGGGTAGTTCATTTATCGATATTTACGATGAAAATATTTACGATGAAAATATTATATATCGTCCTCACCGCTATTGTCTGCACTGGCGGCTTGGCATACGGCGCCGGTGAGGATGCATCTCGAAGCAATGCTCAGGTGGTCAGTGATTACAGCGTGGACGTTATAGTCATAGACCCCGGTCATGGCGGCTCTGATGTCGGCGCGATTTCAAAGAACGGGCTGTATGAGAAAGATATAACGCTCAAGATAGCGCGATCGCTTGGGGAGATGATCCGTGAGGGTCTCAACATAAAGGTGTTTCTGACGCGGGAAGTGGATGAATACGCGTCCCTGGGCGCACGAAGACGGTTTGCGGATAAAATGAACGCTGACCTGTTCATCAGTATACATGCTAACTCCTCGGAATATATCTCTATCAGTGGCTGTGAGACGTTTTTCTATAAGAAGGACGCCTCGGATGAGCAGGCGAGGCTGTTAGCGGAGCTCGAGAACAAAGGCGGGATGTCAGATGATGACGACCTCCCGAACCCGGTTGAGTTCATCCTTATGGATATGGCGAACAGTGAGCTGATACAGCTTAGCTATAAATTCGCGACAATTATCCAGAAGAACTATGTGTCAGGCGTCAAAAGCCCTGACAGGGGTGTGAAGCAGGCGCCGTTTATGGTGCTGATGGGCGCGAGGATGCCGGCGGTATTGACGGAGATCGGTTTTTTGTCAAGCAAAAAGGATGAGCGGAAGCTTAAGAACTACGGGTACTTGGATGACATCGCGAAATCGCTTTTTAAGAGTATAAAGAGATATAAATCCGTTACGGATACAAAGAACGGCAAAGATAAAAGGGTTGAAACCCAATAATCTGGAAAAGGATGAAGATGAGATTAGATGGACGTGTAAATGATCAGCTAAGAGAGATCAGGATAACAAAGGGCTATACCAAGTATGCGGAAGGCTCCGTGCTGATCGAGGCGGGCGGCACGAAGGTGCTTTGCAACGCGACGATCGATGAAAGAGTACCGCCGTTCATCAAAGGCAGCGGTAAGGGGTGGGTCACCGCGGAGTATGCCATGCTACCGCGCTCGACTCATGTACGCAACCAGCGGGAATCTATGAGGGGCAGGGTAGGCGGCCGAACGTTCGAGATACAGCGGTTGATCGGTCGCGCGCTCAGATGCGTAGTCGATCTGGAATCGTTGGGCGAGCGGACGGTAATAATCGACTGCGACGTCTTGCAGGCTGACGGCGGGACTCGTACCGCGGCGATTACCGGTGCGTATGTCGCGCTCTCGTGTGCCGTACAGCGCCTGCTTAACAAGGGCGTTCTCGAGACGATGCCCATTACCGATTCTGTTGCGGCTGTCTCTGTCGGGATAATAAACGGTGACGCGATGCTTGACCTTAACTTTGAAGAGGATTCGCAGGCTGATGTGGATATGAACGTTGTTATGACCGGTCGCGGTGAGTTTGTCGAGCTACAGGGCACCGCCGAGAAGAGAGCGTTTAACAACGATCAGCTGCAAAGTATGCTTGATATTGCGATGAAGGGTATCAAGAAGCTGACGGATAAACAAAACGAGATACTGAAGATTGAGACCCAAAATTGACAGATTGGTAGTCGCCACACAAAATACCGGTAAGATGGCGGAGATCAAGGCGATCCTGAAGAGCCTGAACTGCGAGATTCTCTCGCTGCGAGATATAAAGGGCGCGAGGGATATCGATATCAAAGAAACAGGCCTTACTTTTTATGAGAACTCTTTGATAAAGGCGCAGGCTGTTTATGAGATGACGAATATTCCCGCCCTGGCGGATGATTCGGGGTTGTGCGTCAAATATTTAGACGGTATGCCCGGTGTATTCTCCGCGCGCTTCTCCGGCGACGGCGCTACGGACGCGAAGAACAACAAAAAGCTTCTTTCGATGATTAAAGGGGTGCCAGAAAAGGACCGGGCGGCGTACTTCAAATGCGCCGCGACACTCGTTTTCGGTAAGGGACGGGCACTAAGCGCGACCGGTATTGTAAAGGGGTATATCGCGACCGCCCCGAAGGGGTCCAGCGGTTTCGGTTACGACCCCATATTCTACCTGCCGGCGTATGATAAGACGATGGCGCAGCTACCGGCGGATACGAAGAACAGGATAAGCCACCGTTACAAGGCATTGATGAACATGAGGAGTAAAATGCTTCAACTGAGTGAATGAGAGTATTAACCTTCACCCACCCCCTCGCCCCCTCCCATCAAGGGAGGGGGAATTTTCGGTGAAGCGTTCGGCTTCCAGGGGAGGGGAGCTTGAATAATAAATAAAAAATGGAATTTTATCATAGGAGGAAGTGACTTGACTGATAATATAAACGGAATGAAGAGGACGCATTATCTTGATGAGCTGCGGGCCTCGGATATTGGTAAGACTGTCGTGCTGATGGGCTGGGTGCTCAGGAGGCGCGATCATGGTGGTGTGATTTTCATCGATCTGAAGGATATCAAGGGTTTGACTCAGGTGGTCTTTAACCCTGAACATAACAGCGAATCGCACGGTAAGGCGCGCCAGCTTCGTAGCGAGTTTGTCATCGCGGTGAAGGGTATTGTAAGGAGCCGCCCTGACGAGTCGCAAAACTCGAACCTCGCTACCGGTGAGATAGAGGTGTTCGTCGATGAGCTCAGGATCCTGAACAGGTCGAAGCCCTTGCCATTCGTTATAGATGAGGATGACAACATAGAAGTGTCTGAGAACCTGCGGCTTAAGTACCGTTACCTTGACCTGCGCAGGGAGTCGATGCAAAAGAAGCTTGTCATGCGCAGTAATGTAGCGCGCTCGGTGCGTGAATTCCTGTACGAGAACGATTTTTTGGAGATCGAGACGCCGTTTTTGACGAAGAGCACGCCAGAGGGAGCGCGGGATTACCTCGTACCAAGCAGGGTGACGCCGGGCAAGTTTTACGCATTGCCGCAGTCGCCGCAGCTGTTCAAGCAGCTTCTGATGGTGTCCGGCTATGACCGGTACTTCCAGATCGTGAAGTGTTTCAGGGACGAGGATCTGCGCGCGGACAGGCAGCCGGAGTTCACCCAGATAGATATGGAGCTCTCGTTCGTGGAGCCTGACGAAATCATGGAGATAATGGATAAGATGATGGCGAAGATATTCAAGGAGACGCTTGATATCGAGCTGACTCTGCCGCTGAAAAGGCTCCCGTACGATGAGGCGATGGAGAAATACGGACTGGACGCACCGGATCTCAGGATACCGCTCGAGCTGGTGGATGTCTCTGATATATTTGCCGAATCCGGGTTCAAGGTGTTCAGCTCCGCCGTAAGCAAAGGCGGCATAGTGAAGGCGCTCAAGCTCGATGGCGGCAGCGATAAACTCTCCCGTAAGGATATAGATGACCTCACCGATTTTGTGAAGATATACGGCGCGAAAGGGCTCGCGTGGATAAAGATAAACCCCGACGGCTGGCAGTCACCGATCGTGAAGTTCTTCAACGATGATGAGAAGGAGAGACTGCAAGGCAGGCTGCGGCTTAATCCCGGCGACATCATCTTCTTCGGGGCGGACACGAAGCGCGTTGTCAACGAGGCGATATGGCGTCTGCGCGCGCATATCGGTAAAAAACTCGGTATGCTCGACGACGACGCGTTCAGCTTTGTCTGGATAACCGACTTCCCGCTGATGGAGTACAATGAGGATGAGAAGAGGTTCGATTGTGTTCACCATCCCTTCACCGCACCGAACGATGAGGATATACCGCTTCTGGAGGACAAGGATAAGCTGGTATATTCAAAGTCTTATGACCTTTGCCTGAATGGCAGCGAGATCGGTGGCGGGAGTATCCGGATCCACTCAAAAGAGTTACAGAACAAAATATTCAAAATGCTGAATATAGATGAGGAGAGCGCGAGAGAGAAGTTCGGGTTCCTGCTCGACGCGCTTGAGTTCGGCGCGCCCCCGCACGGCGGTATCGCTTTCGGGTTAGACCGGTTGATAATGCTACTTTGCGGTGCGGAATCGATCCGTGACGTTATCGCGTTTCCCAAGACTCAAAAAGCTACGTGCCTGCTCACGGACGCACCGGACAAAGTGGGAACAAAGCAGTTAAATGAGCTGTCGATCAAGTTGAATGTGATTGAATAGAGCGTAACGCTCTACCAAATATAGTCCTCTGTTGTCGGCTTGGGAGCGTAACGATCCACCCTTAAAAGGGTAGGGGGCAAGCTTGTTGCCCATCGCAACAAGCCTATAGATCCCGGCTCAAGCCTGGGATGACGTATTTCATGGTTCCTCGTATCTTGATTGCGGGGTAGGGGGGTAGGGTAGTTCTACTCCTTGCTCAGTTTTACTTTAAACTCTTCCTGAGAGCCCGCGCCTACCATCATCTCGCGGGAATATGGGAAGTAACCCTCTTTTTTGAGCTCTATCTTGTGTCTGCCGGCTTTTAGCTGCAATATTTGCGTCCTGCCGTCAAATTCGCGCGCGGTACCGGTGAGGACGCCGTCAACGTAAACGTCTGCGGAATCAGGGTCTGCGACTATCTTAACAAAGCCGGCGTTTTGTACCGTTTTCAGGCTCTCTTTCGGTTGGCCGCAGCAACAGCCGGAAACGAAAGCCGCTAATATTATTATCAATATAATTGAGTATAGTCTTTTCATTGTGCATTCTCCTCCTCTATTGTGGCTCTCGCCGCTACTTACTGACATACTTGACGATATCGCCGACCTTCATAGATTCAAGTCCGGTTTGCGCTGTCGCGATCGTCAGCTTGTCGCCCGCATAACCCGTTACTGTCAAATTACCCTTGACAGCGCCCTCCGCGCGGCCTAAAAGCAGCTTCGTTTCAGGGTCGTATATCTCCTCACCAAGCTCGGTAACGCTCAGCGTATCACCTACCTTGAGACCGATCGAGCGACCGGCGTTGATGTAGAGCTTACCGGCGGAGATGCTCGCGATGCGGCCTGTCCACTCTATCGTCGTCAACTGCTGGATAAGGTTGTCCATGAACTTCACGATCGCAGTCCTTAGCACCTCTGTTCCAAGAGTCTCATCGAAGCTGGACTTCTGACCCATCCCCAGCACCTGTTTTATCTCCTTTTCAAAGCGACCCTTACCGGAATCCGCGTACAGGAGCTGACCGGTAGTGGTGTCTACTACCCTTATGTCAACGACGCATTCGGCTATTTGTATCTTCTTCTTGTACACACCGTAATCGACAGACTCGTTACTTATGCCAAACTCAGAGATAGAACCGGTGACGATAGCGTTAAGCCCCAAAATCTGACCGGCTTTCGCGGCGGTTTCAGGGTTCACGGTACCAGATGTACCAAGCTTCTGCTCGGATAATACTGATTTTAGCTGATCCCGCTCGATGATAACGAATGCGTTTGTCTTGAACAGCTCCGTTGTCAGGATGTCAGACGCCGCACTGCCGAGCCCTCTTTTACCATAAGCGGACTTGTTGACGAAATCGATGATACCGACTCTCTTTTTCGGTCCCTGATACGTTATTTTATACTGAGTCTGCTGCGAACGCATTGCAGGAGAGACAGCCAGCGGCGCCGAAGAGCAACCGGAAAACAGCCCCATAACGCTTATAATCATTAAATATACTATACATTTATTATACATATTTACCCCCGTGATTTATAATTGGTTCTTGCACCTGTTAATTCTTACAAGAAAACGCTGATAAGTCAAGTTAAATATTTTCATGGAGTTTGCGCGGGGAATATATAATATTCGATAAAATACTAATAAATCAGGTTAGATAGCCCTACAATGAACCGGCTCAGGGGAGTCCCCTTTAAAAAGGCGAACGGTTGTGCGGGGCGCCAGAAGAGGGGCAACATGCCCAAAAGAGTAAAAAATGGGGGAACTCCGGTTAAATAAGCGGTTGAACTTTTGCGAAAGTTGGTGTATCATCCAGGAGAATGAAGGCAGATAAAAAGTTAAAGATCGTTATTGTCATGCCGGCGTACAATGCCGCGAAGACGCTTGAGAAGACGTACGAAGAGATACCCGCGGGCAGTTACGATGAGATAATCTTAGTCGATGACGCGAGCAAAGACTCTACGGTGGAGCTTGCGAAGAAGCTGAACCTTATCGTCAAGGAGCACCCGAAGAACAAGGGGTATGGCGCGAACCAGAAGACGTGTTATACCGAGGCGCTTGCGCGCGGGGCGGACGTCATCGTCATGTTGCACCCGGACAACCAGTACGATCCGGCGATAATACCGAATATCGCGCTACCGATAATCCAGGGGCAGGCGGAGGCCGTGTTAGCGTCGCGCTTTCTCCGGGACCCGTTGGAGGGTGGCCCGATAAAGGGTGGTATGCCGGTATACAAGTACATCTCGAATGTCATGCTCACTTTCATCGAGAACGTTGTGCTGAATACCTACTTCTCGGAGTTTCACACCGGTTACAGGGCGTACAGCAGGAAGGCGTTAGAATCGATCAGATTCATGGAGAACTCTGATAATTTCCTCTTTGACAATGAGATAATCATCCAGCTGATCATAAAGAAGATGCGGTTCAAGGAGATCGGTGTCAGGACGCGCTATTTCAAGGAGGCGTCGTCTGTCGGTTTCTTTACGAGCGTCCGCTACGGGCTTGGTATTCTGAAAACACTCGTCAAATATATGCTGCATGTCAATAACATAAAGAGGTTCCCGCAGTTTGAGTAGGGTTCTTATAAATAAACCTGTAAAGTGAAGATAAATAAATGGTGAAGAACAAAATCTTTTTTGTCAGCCTTGGCTGCCCGAAGAACCTTGTCGATTCTGAGATAATGCTCGGTATCCTGCAAAGCGAAGGGTACGGGATTACCGACGACCCCGAAAAGGCGTCTGTAGTCGCTATCAACACATGCGGGTTCATCAAGGACGCGAAAAAGGAGTCTATCGATACGATCTTAGAGTACGCTCAGCTCAAACGGGGCGGATTGAAAACGCTGATCGTGTCCGGCTGTATGGTACAGCGCTACAAGTCCGAGCTCGTGAAGCTTCTCCCGGAGGTAGACATATTCATCGGTACGAATGACTACGCGAAAATTTTCGATTATATAGATGAACATAACGCCGCGAAAGCCGGCGCCGGTAAGGTGTTCCACGCGGCTGACCCTACCTATGTGCATACGAGCGGGACGCCGCGCATCCTGTCCGCGGGTCAAAGGAGCGCGTACCTGAAGATCGCGGAGGGGTGCCAGAACCGCTGCACGTATTGCATAATACCAAAGCTTCGCGGCGATTTCCGCAGCCGTGCGCCCGATGATGTTGTGAGCGAGGCGAAGCGGCTGGTGAAAAGCGGTATCATCGAGCTGAACGTGATCGCCCAGGATGTCGGTTCCTACGGGATCGACCTTGTGAGCGGCAGTGACCTTGCCGCACTGCTGAAGCGGCTTAGCGGGATAAAGCGCCTCAAGTGGTTGCGTCTTTTGTATCTGCACCCAAGGAACGTGACAGACGAGGTGATAAGCATCATCGCGGGCGAGGAGAAGATCGTCAAGTACATCGACCTGCCTGTGCAGCACATAAGCACGCGGATACTCAAGCGGATGAACCGGTACCAGACTGGCAAAGAGGTTCGCGGCGTCATCGCGAAGATCAGGAAGCGGATACCAGATGCCGCATTGCGCACGTCGCTGATCGTCGGGTTCCCCGGTGAGACCGTAGATGATTTCAATGATTTGTGCGATTTTGTTAAAGAGGCGCAGTTCGATAACTTAGGTGTCTTCGAGTACTCGAAGGAGGAGGGCACCGCGGCGTACAATATGGGCGGACAGGTGCATCACAGCACAAAAAGAGCCCGTTATAACAAGATATTGAAGATACAGGCAGGGATATCGCGCCAAAAGAACGCGAAGTACATGGGCAGGACGCTGCCTGTGCTCGTAGAGGGCGTGAGCGAGGAGTCGGAATATATAATAAAGGGGCGGGCGGCGTTTCAGGCGGCGGATATCGACGGGTGCGTCTACATTACCGACGGTGAGTACAAGATCGGTACCGTGCAGGACGTCTGTATTTACGAAACGCATACCTATGACCTTTTGGGGAGGGTTGTTTGAGGATGAGACAGAAATCAATCAATAATATATTGATAGTCGGTGTCGCTTTTGTCATCTTCGCGCTGATGATGTTTGACCGCGGGAGTGTCAGGAAGTATAAGGATTCGCGCATCCTCATGGACACTCTGGTGGAGATCACCGTATATGGCAATGGCAAACAGAAACTGAAATCCTCTGTGAATGAGGCGTTTGATGAGATAAAACGTATCGAGAACCTGATGAGCGGCTATATTAGTAATAGCGAGATAGCAAGGATCAACGATGCTGGTGGTAACGCGTTGAGCGTCAGCCCGGAGAGTGCGGCTGTTATTCAGGCGGCAAAGGACGTGGGCAGGCTGACCGATGGCGCGTTCGATGTTACATTAGGGGGGCTGACCCGGTTGTGGGGCTTCACCTCAGAAAGCCCGCGCGTACCGCAAAAGAGCGAGATAGAGGAGCTGCTGGCCCATACCGGCAGTGATATCATCGAGATAAAAAATTATTATAACGGTAAACAAACGATCGTGTCTATAAGGCTGACCGATCCCGCCACAACGATAGATTTAGGTGGTATTGCCAAGGGTTACGCTATCGGTATGGCGGCGCGCAGGCTGAGGGAGCGCGGTATCGAAAGCGCCCTGATCGATGCCGGCGGCGATATCGTCGTTATCGGTGACAAAAAGGGCAAGCCGTTTCGGATCGGTATAAAATCGCCTGATGATGACAGCGTCATCGGTGTCATAGAGGCGAGCGATATCTCTATCGTCACTTCTGGTGATTATGAGCGCGGCTTCAGCATCGGCGGCGTGCGCTACCACCATATATTAGACCCGAAGACAGGGCGCCCGGCGCGCAGGAGCCGTTCTGTCACGATCATCACGAAGGACGCCATTCTGGCTGACGCGCTTAGTACGGCGGTCTTCGTCATGGGACGCGAAAAGGGGCTTAAACTCATAAACTCCCTGAAAGGTGTCGAGGCGTTCATCGTTGACGAGACAAACAAGATGTTCATGTCAGATAAC
Organism: Deltaproteobacteria bacterium; assembly: GCA_024275075.1. Lineage (GTDB taxonomy): Bacteria > Desulfobacterota > JAJRXV01 > JAJRXV01 > JAJRXV01 > JAJRZU01. Next base: position 18,853 of record JAJRZU010000019.1, read on the forward strand.
GCCGGTATCTATATAAAGACCGGCGACCAGTAGCTGCGGGGCGGGGCTGTCCCACCGATAACGCTGAATAACCATAGTTCCCTGCGCTGAACAATTAAGGGGGTATCGCGATCGGTTCAAAGGTATTTTTCGAGCCGCGAAACTTCGTTAAATAATTTTTAATTACAATTTTGTCATAGTTGTGATAAAATAGCAATGCAGGGTAATGTATTTTATGACAGGGGGTGTGTTGCATGAAATTTTCACCGATGGATCTACAGCTTCAGCGTTTTGGGCGCAAGCTTATGGGTTTGGACACGGATGAGGTGAAGCGGTTCTTAGAGGCGGTATCCGAGGATTTTCAGGAGATCATCAAAGAGAACAATGTGTTAAAAGAGGAGCTTATTAAGCGCAAGCGTGATATCCAGAACTACAAAGAGAACGAGAAGATGTTGCAGGATACTCTCATGGCGGCTCAGCAGGCGTCAGAGGAGTTAAAGAAGAATGCCGCGAAGGAGAAGGAGATAATTATTGCAGAAGCGAAGGTGAAGGCGGAGAAGATAATTATGGACGCAGATCTCCGGCTGGCGCAGCTACTTGACCAGATCAAGGAGATCAAGCGGGAGAAAGTACAGTTTGAATCCGCACTGCGCAGGATAATCGATTCTCACTTGAAGATGCTCGATATCCAGCTGCAAGAGGCGGATGACGATATAGAAGAGCGGATCAAAGTGTTCAAAGGGGTAATTTAGCATCAGCGATAAGTTTCCTTTTATTGAAGATGGCGGTGATGGCGTTGTGCTATCGATTCTGGTGCAGCCGCGCTGTGGCAGGACTGGTATCGCCGGTATACATGACGGCATGATCAAGGTGAAGGTGGCGTCCCCACCGGTTGACGGGCAGGCGAACGACGCCTGTATAAAATACTTCTCGAAACTGCTTCGGGTACCGAAAAAGGACGTTTCAATAGTCAAAGGTTTAAGAGCGAAGAGGAAGAGAGTAAGGATATTAAGCGCTGATATTAATGAGATAACAAGCATTCTCAAGCCATATATACAATGCGAAACAACCACATAATAAAGATCACACTTATCATATCTGTTTTAATACACGTTATATTGGCGCTGTTAGTTGATTCCCGATTCCCTGTAACGAAAAGGGACGCACGAAAGATAATACCCGTCGAGTATTATTATGCAGCACCTGAAAAAAAGCCCGCGAAGAGGAGCAGGGCAGTCACCCGCGCTAAAAAGCCTGTCAGGCAAAAAACGGCGCCTCCACCCGCCAGGAAGCAAGAAGCAAAACCGAAACCACCCACAAAACCCGCTGACGTTATCGCGAAACCAAAAGAGCCTGCCGTGCGGGCAAAGAAGCCCAGACCGGTGAAAGCCGCCCCAAAAGCGCCTGCAAGTGATGATGACCGCAAGAGTATCGATGAGATAAAGCTCCCTTTGCGCCATGAATCGCGTGAAGCGCAGGGTGACGTGGAACCGATACATACACCTAAAAAGAGTGTGGAGAGCGAGAAAGAGCCTGTCGGCGGATCCGGTTCGCCGGTTCTAAAGGTCGCACCGGTAAAGAAGGGTGATGTCAGGATAGCGCGAATCCTCCCCTCTTTGGATCGTTTAGAGGAGTTAGAGCGTTTTGGGGGGGATAGTGAGCTTGGGCTCGATGAGAAGGAGGTCGAGTCGATCTATCTTGATTCGACGAACCTGAAGTTCACGTCATATCTGGATCATCTGAAGCTTGCGATAGAGCTTGCGTGGAACTACCCTGAGGATGCGGCGCGGCGCGGTATCCAGGGGGAGGGCGTCCTCAGGTTCACTGTTGCGAAGGACGGCGGTTTAGAGGATGTGAAGCTCTTGAGCACGACCGGTTCTAAGATCCTTGACGAGCGGTTCGTGCGTGCGATAAAGATGGCGGCGCCGTTCCCGCCGCTACCGAAGAGCTTCCGCACAAAGAACCTTAATATAGTGGCGACGTACCGGTATGTATTAAGCATCGTGTACAGGCGGTAGACGATCGGTGCGGTTTCGGTTACTCCTTCGCACCGACGGCTTTGAGCATTTCGTATATTTCGACTAACCCCCTATCCTTAGCGATCATGATAGCGGAGTTACCATCAATATTTTTCATGTTCAGGTCAGCGCCGCTGCTGAGCAGCAGGCTGACGATGTTGGCTTTCCCTTTTTGGACAGCCATGATAAGAGGTGTGTAGCCCCTGTTGTTCGTAGTATTTTTATCCGCGCCGTGCTCGATCAGCAGTCTTGATATCACTTCATTACCTCTTATTGTTGCGATCATGAGAGGTGCAAACCCGATTCTCGTCTTCATGTTTATATCCGCGCCGCTCTTTATCAACAGGCGGACAATCTCAAGATTGCCTCTTATGACGGCTCTTGTTAAGGCAGACTCTCCGATGGCGCTCTTGATATTCGCGTCAGCGCCTTTTGACAGAAGCGCCTTAGCTATCTCCACATTTCCTTTGAACGCAGCCTCCATTAATGCCGACCAGCCACCATTATTCTGGATGTTCGGATCGGCGCCGCTATCTAACAATAGCTCTACGATCTTTAGCTTCCCCTCGATGACAGCCTTGAGTAAGGGGGTAGAACCGGTGCTGTCTTTGACATTCAGGTCACAGCCGCCTTTGGCTATCTGTTTGAGCTTCTCATAATCGCCGCTCTTTGCGGCAAGAGCCGTATCCGTGCAGTTTACCTGTACCTTCGGTGGAGCACATCCCGTGGTTAACAGCAGTATGAATGCTATTAGAAGTAATTTTTTCATAATACCCCCCCATGAACCTGAAGATTAGTTAAAGGCACTTAAAGACACATATATTAAATATATATTATTATTATTGATTATGCAAGGTGTTAATATTAAAAAGTGATTAAAAGAGAGGTAATCGTGAAAAAAGTTTTATATTTAACAGGCGCGCCTGTTTTTTTGCTGTGCGGTTAATTCCCCGTAGCTTGCTACGGGGTAGTTCATTTTTTATTTTGCAAAAAAGGTATTTTGTAAAAAATCACTTGACTATAATCACTTAAAAGTTATACTTACGACCATAAATGTTCAGCTGGTTAGCTTTAAACTTCGTCCAAGGTATTGGAAGCATTAAGTATAAGGCTTTAATCTCTCGTTTTACGTTACCTGAGAATGTATTTAAAGCCGATGCCGACGAGCTATGTAAAGTCGATGGGATCGGTCTGAAGATAGCTGACGCCATAAAATCATTCAATGATTACAAGGCCGTTGAAAAAGAGATAAACGAAGCTAAGCGGCAAGGTGTAAAAATAATAAAATATCTGGACTTTCCAGCTACCCTGCGTGGGGTTAAGGATTCCCCGCCGATTCTTTATGTAAAAGGCGACCTGCTCAAAGAGGATGATAATTCGTTCAGCATAGTCGGCGCCAGGAAAGCATCCAACGAGAACTTCACATTCACTGAGGAGATAAGCTGTAAGCTCGCGTCAAAAGGCGTGACTATCGTTAGCGGTATGGCGGCGGGTATCGACTCTGCCGCTCACGCGGGCGCGCTGAAAGCCAAAGGCAGGACGATCGCCGTTTTAGGGAGTGGTGTCGATATAATATACCCTTATTCAAACAAAGATTTGTATGGTAAAATAGTAAAACATGGCGCGGTTATTTCTGAGCTTCGGCTTGGTACGAAGCCTGCCAGAGAGAATTTCCCGAAAAGAAACAGGGTGATCAGCGGGCTGTCAAAAGGTGTGTTGGTCGTTGAGGCGGCATCTGACAGCGGCTCACTGATAACGGCGGATTATGCGCTCAAGCAGGGCAGGGCGCTCTTTGCCGTACCTGGCGACATAAGGAAAGTGCGGGCGAAGGGAACAAACAGCCTGATCAAGAAGGGCGCGGTATTATTAGATAATGAGGATGATATATTTAATAATATAGACTTTGGCGTTGACAGTAAAGCGAAGGGAAATGAGAACGCGGCGGCTGACAGTCTGGCTGAGCTAAGGGGATATCTTTCTGATGATGAATTTAAGGCGCTTTCAGCGATGAATGATGATTCTACGCATATTGATGATATTATAAAAAGAGCGGAGCTGAAAGCGTCACAAGTCTCCGCTGTACTGCTTAATCTTGAATTAAGGGGTTATATTAAGCAGTTCCCGGGTAAGATGTTCGTAAAAGTTACCAAGTTCTAATTTAAGGAGTGAACTATGAAAAAGAAGTTAAAGAAGAAGTTTCAGGATTCCGCGGATATCTTGAAGGATTTTGCAACGATTTTAGAGGAAGTAAAAAACCTCATATCTACTTTAGACCTTGACCAGTTGCTAAGCAAAATCTTAAGCCTCTCGATGAATGTAACAAAAACGCCCTCGGGCAGTATCGCTTTATACAATGAGAAGGAGAAGACCTTCAAGCTGATGGCGGCACAAGGATTCAGCAAGAAGTTCTTATCCATCGGTAAGTGGAAGCTGAGAAAGGGTGGAATGCATGAGAAGATCCTTAAAGCGAACGAGCCTTACATCATAAGCGATACTAATGTGGAGAGATCGTTCAGTAACCCTGTTGCGGTAAAAGAGGGTATCCGCTCTATCATTGTCATTCCGCTGACCTTTGAGAAGAAGAAGATCGGTATGATGTATGTCGATGATTTTGTTGTTCGCGATTTCAAGGAGATAGATGTGCACCTGCTCTCGATACTCTCTTCTTTTGCGGCAATGGCGATCGATAATGCTCTTACCCACCAGGACTTACAGAAGTCGTATGAAGACTTAGAAAACGCCAACATGGAGCTGGACAAAAAAGTATTTGAGTTTCAGTCGCTGTTTCAGGTGGCTAACCATGTCGGCTCCACCCTTAACTTAACAGACATACTCAAATTAATATTACAAAGCGCTACACATATAACGAACTCGCCGGCCGGTTCTGTCGCGCTTTATGATAATGAGAAGAATGAATTGACGATCCAGGCTTCGATGGGGTTCAGTGACGATTTCCTGAAAGAAGTGAAATGGAAGGTGCGCAGTAAGGGTATCACTAAAGATATCCTCCAGGCGAAGGGACCTATGGTGATCAAAGATACAAGCCGTGATAAGCGCTTTAACAACCCCGTGGCGCTAAAAGAGAATATCCAGTCGGTGATGGCTGTCCCGTTGAATTTCCAGGATGAGATCGTCGGTATAATATACGTTGATGACTTTATCCCAAGGGACTTCTCCAGGGATGAAAAGAACCTTCTGTCCGTTCTGTCTACTTATGCCGCTATGGTGATAAAGAACGCCCAACTGCATCTGAAAACAAGGCTGCTGGCGATTACTGACGGCCTAACAGGGCTTTATAACCATAAATTCTTCCAGGATAACTTAGAGAGTGAGATTTTAAGGACAAAAAGGTACAATCATTATGTCTCTTTGATTATTTTAGATATCGATTACTTCAAGAAATATAACGATACTTACGGGCATGTTCGGGGTGACAATATCTTAAAAGTGCTTGCGGGTATATTAAAGGAAAAGACACGGGAAGTCGATATCGTCGCCAGATACGGTGGTGAGGAGTTTGTGGTGATACTGCCTGAAACCGGTAAGTTCAAGGCGCAAAGGATCGCCGAAAGGATAAGAAAATCCGTTGAAGAGTATGATTTTACTGCCCAGGGTTTTAAAAAAGGTAATAAAATAACTGTCAGCATCGGTTGCGCCGTATACCCTGACGATGCGAAAACCAAACGTGATCTGATAGAAAACGCCGATAAGGCGCTGTACCGCGCCAAAGAAAGCGGTAGAAACAAGGTCGTGTTTTATTAACAGGCGCACCTGTTTTTGTGCGGGTTTATTCTCCGTAGCTCGCTACGAGACTAAACCCGGTACCCCATAGCTTGCTGTGGGGTAATTCATTATGTATAACGAGAAGGGAAGTTAATGGCAAAAAAACTAATTATTGTCGAATCACCGGCTAAGATCAAGACTATCTTGAAATTTTTAGATAAAGATTATGACATCGTATCATCATACGGACACATAAGAGCGTTGCCGCGCAAGAACGGCTCTGTAGATGTCGATAACGATTTCGCTCCGGTGTACCAGATATTACCCGAAAAGAAGAAAGTCATCAGTGGCATCAAGAAGCGCTTGAAGGGTGTTGAGATCATCTATCTGGCTACTGATATGGACCGCGAGGGTGAAGCTATCGCATGGCACCTGAGCGAGACCCTGGAGCTTGCGAAGAAGAAGGTGGAGATAAAACGGATAACGTTCAACGAGATAACGAAAAAAGCGGTCACGCAGGCGTTGCAAAACCCGAGAGATATCTCTGCGAACCTTGTTGACGCACAGAAAGCCCGCGTTATTCTGGATTATTTGGTCGGGTTTAACTTAAGCCCGTTTCTGTGGAAAAAGGTGAGGGGGGGGCTGTCTGCCGGCAGGGTTCAATCCGTCGCGCTTAAGCTGATATGTGACAGGGAAAGCGAGATAAACGCTTTTGATACGCAGGAATACTGGTCGATCACAAGCGAGCTCTACCTTAACGATAAAAAGAGGGATATGTTCAATGCGGCGCTGACAAAAATCGACAATAAGAAAATAGATAAGTTGTTCATCAAAGATAAAGAGCAGTCGGACTCGCTGTTAGAAGATATTGAAAAAGGTGAGTTTGTTGTATCTTGTGTCGCTGAGAAGAAAGTGAAAAGGAACCCCACGCCGCCATTTATTACCAGTACGCTACAGCAGGGCGCGTCGACAAGGCTCGGTTTCAGGACGCGAAAGACCATGATGGTCGCTCAAAGGCTCTATGAGGGCGTTGACATCAAAGGTGAGAGCGTTGCGCTCATAACTTACATGAGAACTGACAGTGTCAGGCTCGCCGATGACGCGATCAAAGATATTACTGACGTTATCAAAAAAAGATATGGTGATGAGTATGTCGTGAAGGGCGGCGTCAGGGTATTTAAGCGGAAAGTGAAAAACGCGCAGGAAGCTCATGAAGCGATAAGGCCGACTGACGCGGGCAAGACGCCTGAGAGCCTGAAGAAATTCTTGAAACCCGATGAGTTCAATCTGTATAAGCTGATCTGGCAAAGGGCGGTTGCGTCACAGATGGCGCCCGCAGAATTCAAGAACGTTTCGGCGGATATGTTAGTCAGCGGGAATACCAAAAAGAAATATATTTTTCACGCTACGGGCAGCACTATGCTCTTCGACGGTTTCCTGAAGGTCTTTTCATCAGATACGGGTGGCGGCGATCTTACGCTCCTGCCACCGCTTAAGAAGGGTCAGAAGCTGAACCTTGCCAAGTTGACGCCAGAGCAACACTTCACCCAGCCGCCGCCAAGGTATTCTGAGGCGACCCTGGTAAAGACCTTAGAAGAGCACGGTATCGGCAGACCGTCCACCTATGCTTCTATTATTCATACGTTATTACTGAAAAAATATGTAATATTCCAGAACAAGCGGTTTAAGCCCGAGGATGTCGGTGTGGTCGTAAGTAAGCTACTCTCTGAGCATTTCAGCAAGTATGTCGATTACGGTTTTACCGCTTCGCTTGAGGAGGAGCTTGACGATGTCGCGAAGGGCAAGAAGAAGTGGCAACCGCTCCTGAAGCAGTTCTGGGAGCCGTTCATCGCACAGTTGAAGCAGAAGGAAGCGGACGTCAAGCGCTCTGACGTGACATCTGAGGATACTGACGAGAAATGCCCGGAGTGTAGCGCTAACCTGAAGATTAGGCTTGGCAGGGCCGGTAAGTTTTACGGTTGCTCCAGCTTCCCTGATTGCCGGTATACAAGGCCGCTGGATGGCGACGTATCAGCCGCGGAGCCTGAAACGACAGATGAGGTCTGCGAAAAGTGCGGGGAACCGATGGCGGTCAAAGTCGGGCGCTACGGCAAGTTCTTAGGCTGCTCTGGTTACCCGAAGTGCAAGAACATCCAGTCGCTCGTCAAGGCGGAGAAGACAGGCGTCAAATGCCCCGGGTGTAAGAAGGGCGAGCTTACGAAAAAGGTGTCAAGAAGGTTCAAGAAAACATTCTACGCGTGTGACAAATACCCGAAATGCAGGTATGTCCTGAACTTCAAACCGGTGCCGGAGAAATGCCCTAAGTGCGGGAGCGATTTCCTGCTTGAGAAGAAGTCAAAGACCAAGGGCAGTTATCTGGTATGCGCGACAGAGAAATGTGAATTTACAAAAATCTGTGATGAAAAATAGCATTACTATCATAGGCGCGGGTCTCGCCGGTGCGGAGGCGTGCTGGCAGGCGGCCAGGCGCGGCGTTGGCGTCACATTATACGAGATGAAACCGAAGCGGTTCTCCAAGGCGCATGAATACAGCGGTTTTGGTGAGCTGGTATGCAGTAACTCGCTGGGCGCGATCTCCATCACCAACGCTTCGGGTGTGCTCAAAGACGAGCTCACAGCAGCGGGTTCGCTCATCATGGAAGCCGCCGCCCATTGCAAAGTCCCCGCCGGCGGCGCTCTTGCCGTTGACAGGAAACTCTTCTCGGATTACATCACCGAAAAAATATCAGCGCTAAACAACGTTACCGTTATCAATGAAGAGGTGACGGATCTGGCGGCTGTCACGGGCACAAGGATAGTCGCGACCGGCCCTCTCACTTCCGCGGCGCTCTCTGACAGCATCCAGAAGAAGATCGGTGAGGAGTACCTCTACTTCTATGACGCGATCGCACCGATCGTATCCGCTGAGAGCATCGATCTTAAGAAGGCGTACTTCGCGTCCAGATACGATAAGGGTGACCCTGACTACCTGAACTGCCCATTTGATGAGGATGAGTACGATGATTTCATAAGGGAGCTTCTATCCGGTGAGCAGGTCAAGCTACGGGAATTTGAGCGCGAGATAAATTATGATGCCTGTATGCCGGTGGAGACGCTCGCGTCAAAGGGTGTGGACACTTTGCGTTTCGGCGCTATGAAACCGGTCGGGCTCTTCGATAAGAGGCGCGGCCGTATGCCCTACGCCGTCGTCCAGCTTCGCAAGGAGGACTTAAACGGTGATTATTACAACCTTGTCGGGTTCCAGACAAAGCTGAAGTACGGCTAGCAGAAGCGGGTTTTCTCTATGATACCCGGCCTTGAGAACGCCGAGTTCGTGCGCTGCGGCTCATTGCACCGGAACACGTTCATCAACGCACCGAAACTGCTTGACGGGAACCTGCGCATGAACTCTGACAACAATGTATTCTTTGCCGGGCAGATCACCGGCGTCGAGGGCTACCTTGAATCGACGGCGATGGGGCTGTTCGCGGGGATCGCCGCGAGCCGCATCATAAAAGGGGAGGGGGCGCTCCCGCCGCCGCCGCCATCAACGGCTGTAGGCGCGCTCTTGGCGCATCTTTCCCGGGATAGCGCTAACTTCCAGCCGTCGGGCGTAAATTTCGGGCTTTTCATACCGCTTGAAAAGAAGTATAATAAGAAAACGCGCAAAGAGATGTACGCGAAAAGGGCGGCCGCCGACTTTGCAAACTGGTTGTCAACCTTGTAGCACGCGCACCTGATTCCACCAGGATTTCCGCGAGGGAGTCCATTTTGAGGCCTGTCAATGAAAAAAACTGTATGCCGCATTTTGATCATTTCAATTATCCAGCTAACATTTTCCACTTCATACGCGGATTCTAACACCTCTTTTACAATGACTATGGATACACAGAACATGCACCTGGTCATGGTTGGGGGTACGCTCGCGGCGGCCGCGATAACGCTCGGCATCTTCAGCGCCTCCTTCAGATCCGGTATCTTCGGGCAAAAAGACACGATGTACGCCTCCCTGCTTCGCTTCGATTTAAATCAGGATATCTACGAGATGAAGATACCCGATATAACAGCCGATACCGATACCATATACATGCCGCTTCTACAGGTGACCTTCTAATAAATTCGTAGATCGGATTAGCGAGGTTTTTATTCGCGTAACCCGACAAAAAAGATACGATTGATAATGAAGGCTTGGATATGAAATGAAACATTATCGTCGGGTTACGGCTGGCACCTAACCCGACCTACAGCTACAGCTGTAACCCGATCTACGCGGCTACGAAAGGCTCCGCGATTGAGATTGCCGCACTCCACTTCGCTTCGTTCGCAATGACGGTTACGCGCTTCGCACCAGAATACATTAATTCTTGCATTTATTTTTGTTTAATGTTATAAGTCATTTTCTCAGCTCATTGAGCAGCGCGTTTTATAACAACAACTTATTAGGAGAAGGAAGATGGATAAGGAGTTTATGCCAAAATGGATAGCGTGGGAAGTGACGCGCAGGTGCAACCTGAAGTGTGTGCACTGCCGGTCATCTTCTGACATGGAATCGCGCGAAGGGGAGTTCTCGACGCAGGAGTCCAGACGGCTGATAGATGATATCGCTGACTACTGCAAGCCTGTGCTTGTTCTTTCCGGTGGCGAGCCGCTCCTTCGGGATGAC
>JAJRZU010000150.1 GCA_024275075.1 Deltaproteobacteria bacterium
ACGCGTTTACATTGACCTCTGAGAGGGAGATAACCCAAAAAGAGAAAAAAACAGATGGTGCGAGCACAAGTCTCTGGGATTCCTTCGTATATAACTTATTAGAGGGCTCGTTAGCCATCTCTGACAAAAGTGATGTCAAGAACGTTAAAGATGAAAAGGTGAGTGTCAATTCCAAGCTACTGGCAAAGATGATAAATGAATCTAAGCAGCAGATTAAGACGACAGAGCATAATTATGAAAAAATAATCGCGAATTATATGCAAGAGGTAAGTAAGAAAGATGAGTTGACTGTAGATGAGAGGAAAAAGCTAATAAAAGAAGTGGCGGGGTTCGCTGATGAACTCTCCTCTGATTTGCGAAGGCAGCTTTTGGGTACTACGTTCAAGAGCAAGAATATTAACCTGAAAAGTATGAGTAATTTTGTCGCGGATCTCTCAAACGAGACGATATTAGAGACTCTCAAGGATGTCAACGAGAGAAAGCTTGAAGTACCGGCAACGATACTAAACCTCTTAGAGAAGTTTTCTGACTTAAAGAAAGATAAGAAGGAAGGGGAGCCTGAGCTTGACAAAGTGAGTTACGATATGCTTAAAGAGAATGTCTCTGAACTTCTGTTTGAGGATCGCCAGACAGAGTTTACGCCTGAGATATACCAGTCTTCGCTTGATAAATTCGTCAAAAGCGATACTTTCAGCGAGCTTACAGAAAAATATAACAAAGAGTATGAAGAGTTTATGTACTCCTTTAAAGATGAGTACATCGACCAGAATTATATTAACGCATTAATTCAGATTCTAAAAGCGGAGACGGATGTCAATGAATCCCTTAAATTATTGAATATCCTCTTTGAGAACAGCCAGTTTTTCATAGAGACCGGTCAATATGAATTAGCGGCGATGATCTGGTCGTTCTTCTCTTCACTAAAGAAAGATGAGAAAACTGACAAAGAGTGTAAGGAATTTGTCACCAGTAAACTAAACGTTGTAAAAGAGCTTAGAATAACTGACGAATTGATCGCCGGCCTAAAGCAGTGGGGCAAAGAGAAGTTCGAATATATTAAGAAGATCATATTGATATTCCAGGATATATCCATCAGGCCTCTATTGAAAGAGCTAAGCAGGGAGGAAAACGCGAATTATAGGAAGCTTTATATTAATATAATCTTAGAGATGGATAAGCAGGTTGGGCAGGAACTGATAAAACACTTGAATAACGATAAATGGTACTTTGTCAGGAACATGATTGTCCTTTTAAGGAGATTAAAATGCGCTGACAGTATTGAAGCGATAAAGAAATGTTACAATAATCCCAATAATAACGTAAAGTTAGAGGTGGTCAAGACCCTCCTTGAGTTTGACGAGAGAGAGAGCATAACTTTATTGAAAGAGGGGATAAGCAGCGATGACAAGGACTTCTCGCACCAGTGCATTCTGCTTGCCGGTGCGTATCAGGTTACTGCCCTGACGCCTTTACTGCTATCTATGTTCAATAAGACCAGGAGCGTGTTTTTTGAAACTGACCTGAAAGATAAAAAGATATTGATAAAATCGTTGGGTGAAATGGGTGACGAAAGAGTGATACCATTGTTTAAAAAAATATTGACATCGAGTAGTTACTTCACGCAAAGCCGGTTAAAAGAGCTGAAGTTAGAGGTCTTTAAGAGCCTGTACAGGTTTGAAAAGAAAGAGATTGCCGAGCTTATCGAAATAGGCCTGAAAACTAAAGACGACGAGATATTGAAGTTATGTAAACAGTTGCAATAAGGGAACAATATGGACATTAAACGTGTAAACAATATGATAATAAACATTACTGCGGCTTTTAAGAACATGCAGATATATGAACCGACTCATCAGCTTATTGAAAGGTCGGTCATAAAGACTATTGATGCGCTTAATGATATATATAACGAATTAGATGAAGTCACAATAATGATTATCGAAAGTGAGCTTATCGTCAAAAACTTCCAATTCGGTAAGTTGGTGACATGTTCCATGAACCTTGCCAGGACGCTCAAAGAGCATGGCATCGAAAGGCTGACATTCACTAAAGGTATTCAAAAAGATGAGTTAAGCAGGTTTGTCGCTGATTTCAAAAAGACGGGTAAAGAGCTGACCATAAGGGCTACGAAGCATATTATGATCGGTAAGGTAAAGGTTGAGGCGAAGATCGCTGAGCTTGCTGAAGATGATAAGGATGACAATTTTGATGATGCCGATAAGGCCCATGAACTTATGGACAGAGAGGAGTTTGAAAAGCTGCAAGAGCTTTATATTTCCATCCAGAAACATAAGAAGCTGAATATTGTCGGTATCGAGGATATCGTCGTACACTTCATCGATACATTCAAACAGGAACTCTCGCCGCTTCTCTCGCTTGCTACTTTGAAATCATTTGATGAATACACATACGTTCATGCCGCAAACGTCTGCATACTTACTATGGCGCAGGCCGAGTTCCTGAATTTTACTGACTCTGTGTTACATGATATCGGTGTCGCCGCGATGGTGCATGACGTCGGTAAAACATTCATCCCAGAGGAGGTCTTGAACAAGAAGGGGAAGCTTACCCCTGAGGAGTGGGGGATTATGATGTCACATCCCACCCAAGGCGCCAAATATCTGGCGAATACATCAGGTATACCAAACATCGCGGTGCTGGTCGCCTATGAGCATCACATGAAGCATGATCTGAGCGGTTACCCGAAAGTCAATGGATCATACAAAATACACCCATGCTCCCAGATGACGAACATCTCTGATTTCTTTGACGCTTTAAGCACTGTAAGGCCATATAGAGAGCCGCTGTCGAAATACAAAATATTCGAGATGCTGCGGGAAGGCGCCGGTACGGAGTTTGAACCGTTTCTGGTCGAAACATTTATCACGATGATGCAGACGACTAAAAAGAACGCGTAAATATTATCAGTGGTAACTTTCTTGACAAACTATAGTTTGATGATAGACTAAATAAAAATATAAGGGACTGTATTATATGAAGAACTTTTTCAGCCCAAAGTCCGTCGCGGTAGTAGGTGCGTCTGATTCTCCGGGGAAGGTCGGCTACTCTGTCATGAACAACCTGATTGACTTCGGTTTCGCCGGCAAAATATTCCCGATCAACCCGAAGAGCGAAACCGTACAGGGCATCAAAGCGTATAAGAGTATCCTTGACGTACAAGACGATATCGATCTTGCGGTAGTCATCATCCCGCCGAAATTTATACCAGAGCTTATCGACCAGTGCGGCGAAAAAAATATCGACAGCGTTGTCATCATCTCCGCGGGCTTCAAGGAGACCGGTTACGAAGGCTCCCTTTTAGAAAAGGAGGTCGTAGCAAGGGCAGAGAAGCACAACATCAGAGTATTAGGGCCAAACTGCCTGGGCATAATCGACACTTTCTCGAGCCTTAACGCGTCATTCTCAAATGGTTCGCCATCAAGAGGCAGCATCAGCTTCTTCTCCCAATCAGGCGCTCTTTGCACCGCGATCCTGGACTGGGCGATAGGTGAGAAGATCGGTTTCTCGAAGTTCATCAGCATCGGGAACAAGGCGGACATATCAGCGGTGGATATGCTCGAGGCGCTTGCCGAGGACGAAAACACGCGCGTTATCTTAGGTTACATCGAGGGCGTCAAAGACGGCAGGAAGTTCATGGAGACGGCAAGGCGCGTAACGAAGAAAAAACCGATAATCATTATCAAAGCCGGTAGCACACAGGCCGGTGCGAAGGCGGCCGCTTCCCACACCGGTACGCTTGCCGGTAGCGAAAAGGCCTTTAAATCCGCGTTCCTGCAAAGCGGTATCATTCAGGCGGACTCCATAGAGGAGCTGTTTGATTGCGCCATCGCGTTTTCAAGGCAACCGATAATAAAAGGTGACAGGATTGCGATCGTCACCAACGCGGGCGGGCCGGGCATTCTGGCGGCAGACGCCTGCGAAAAAAACGGTGTCACACTCGCGTCATTCACCACCGAGACTGTCGAGAAGTTGCAGGCGTGCCTGCCGAGTGTCGCCGCGTTTTACAACCCCGTAGACGTTATCGGTGACGCGAAAGCCGACCGGTACAAAGCCGCCGTTGAAGCTCTTTTGCAGGATGAGTTCGTTGATGGTATCCTGTTGATATTGACGCCGCAGCAGATGACCGAAGTAGCCGGGACGGCTCTGGCGCTGGCCGAACTGACAAAGCGCTATGATAAACCGATACTTACATCGTTCATGGGGCAGGCTACCATAAAGAAGGGGCTTAGCGTCTTAAACAAGAAGAAGATACCGAACTATCCGTACCCGGAAAGAGCGGTAAGCGCTTTCAGGGAGATGATCAATTATAAAAAGATACTTGAACGGGTGGAGCACAAGACCGAGGCTGTGAGGATAAACACCGAGTGGATCGGTGAAATAATCGACCGGCAGATAGCTTGCGGCAGCTACTCGCTTGGTGAACAGGACTCCCGCAAGATACTAAAGGCGCTCGGGTTCAAGATACCACGCTCCGAGGTCGCGGAAACCTCTTCTGAAGCCGCTGTAATGGCTACCGAGATCGGGTTCCCGGTCGTCATGAAGATAGTGTCGCCGAACATCCTGCACAAGTCCGACATCGGTGGCGTAAAGGTCGGTATGCGCGACGAGCAGGAGGTCAAGCGGGCGTTCAACGAGATAATGAACAACGCCGTCAGGTACACCTCGAACACGAACATCACAGGCGTATCCGTGCAGCAGATGATCACCACGGGCAAGGAAGTAATCCTGGGGATAACATACGATTCGATCTTCGGGCACATGCTGATGTTCGGGCTCGGCGGCGTGTACGTAGAGGTGCTAAAAGACGTATCCTTCAGGATATGCCCGGTAAATAAAGATGATGTATGGCACATGATAAGGGAGATACGCTCATTCCCGCTACTTAGCGGCGTCAGGGGTGAGGGGCTCTCTGATCTTGATTCGTTAGAAGACTCGTTATTCAAATTAGCACAGGTGATTCAGGATTTCCCGCAGATAATCGAGGCGGATATCAATCCACTGATGGTGATGAAGAAAGGTGACGGCGTATACGCTATTGACGCCCGGTTCATCCTAAAGGCGTAGCACATTTTCCAACAACTATTTCAGGAGGGACAGATGGTCACATTATATGTAAACTCACGCAGGGAGAACAGTGGTAAGAGTACTCTTATCATAGGCATGGCGCTAAGGATGATGAAGGACGGCTACAAGCTTGGGTTCATGAAACCTATAGGCAGGATGCCCATCCAGGTGGACGACATCACTACCGACCAGGACGCTCTTTTTATCAAAGAGGTGCTCAACCTCGATGAATCTCTTGAGCAGATCTGCCCTGTTGTTCAATCCTACGACCTCATCAGGGATATTTACAACGATAAAAAGATCGATGTCTCTGATAAAGTGCAAAGAGTCTATGACGAGCTTGCCGCTGACAAGGATATCATTATATTAGAGGGTTCAAAGAACATCTTCGAAGGCAGCTTCATCGGTATGACCGGTCTCGAGCTGACTCAGATGCTGAACTCCAAGGTCTTGGTAATAGATAACTATACTTCTGATTCGCGTATCGTTGATTTCTTCCTGAGCATAAAAAACGCTGTCGGGGATAACCTCGTCGGGGCTGTCATAAACAGGGTCCCGCAGGATCAGGCTGAATATGTCAAGGCAAAGATTCTGACATTCCTGAAAAAAAGAGAGATCGATATCGTCGGTGTGATACCTGAGGATAAGCTGCTAAGCTCGGTCAGCATAAAGATGCTGGTGGATATATTCAACGGCAGGGTGCTCTGCTGTGAAGACAGGCTTGACGAGCTTGTGGAGAATTTTGTCATCGGCGCGATGGGCATGGACAGCGCATTGCAGTATTTCCGCAAGATATCCAACAAAGCGGTCATCACCGGCGGCGACCGTTCAGACATACAGATAGCCGCGCTCGAGACCTCCATCAAATGCCTCATCCTGACCGGCGGTTTGATACCGAACCAGATCGTCATATCAAAGGCGCATGAGAAGGGTATCCCGATCATCAGCGTGCGCAACGATACTTTCAGCGTAGTGGAGATATTTGAGCACAAGGTCAAGAAGTTAGAGATCCGCGAGGAGCAGAAGATACAGCGGATAACTTCACTTATAGATAACATATTTGATTTTGATAAATTTTATACTTCTATCGGGCTCAAGTAGACGGGCTAAGCGACCGCCCTGATTATTTACTTGTAAAACTACGTATAGCGTTTCTGAATTAACGGTATAAACAGATGTCATTGCAAGGAGTGAGCGGCGTTATGCGAATGACGCGGCAATCTCATTAATATCATACAGTTATGAGATTGCTTTACTCCGCCCGCAATGACGGAAATATGATGCGTTATTTAAGACTCCTGCACGGCTTAAAAAACTCCCCTCCCTTGATGGGAGGGGACAAAGGGGTGGGTGAAAACGTTAACAATATCAAGGGACGTCACCCCCACCCTAACCCTCCCCCATCAAGGGGGAGGGAACTTTGGGAGGCTG
>JAJRZU010000020.1 GCA_024275075.1 Deltaproteobacteria bacterium
CTGTAATAATTCCTGTAATAATTCCTTGACAAAAAAGCCGCATTGATTTATATAATATTATTACGTATTGCACTTAAAATAAAACAATGTTTTACTATGAAGGGTTCACTAAAAATAAAGGTGCTTCAAGGTAGTCTATGAGTCACAGAACATTTCAGGGGGGGATACACCCTCATTATGAAAAACAGCTTACAAATACCAAAGAGATTCTGCCGGCGAATATCCCTGATATTGCGATAATCCCGCTTGCACAGCATATCGGTGCGGCGTGCGCGTCTTGCGTTGCTGTCGGTGACCTTGTCAAAAAGGGGCAGCGTATTGGTGAGCCCGCGGGTTTCGTTTCATCTCCCGTACACGCCTCCATCTCTGGTAAGGTCATTGCGATTGAGCGAAGGCCTCACCCGCTGGGCAGGGACGATGTGACGAGCGTGATAATTGAATCCGACGGCAAGGACGAGTGGACGGATGATCTTGTCGAGAATACAGAGTATGCGAATCTCACAGCGGATGAGCTGAAGAAGATAATACTAAATGCGGGGATCGTCGGTAAGGGCGGCGCAACGTTCCCGACGCATGTCAAGCTGTCGCCGCCACCGAACAAAAAGATCGAGACGGTAATATTGAATGGTGCGGAGTGTGAGCCTTACCTTAGCGCCGACCACCGGATAATGGTGGAGACCCCCCACGATATCATCGAGGGCTTCAAGCTGATAATGAAGATACTATGTGTAAGGGAGGGGTACATCGCGATCGAGGATAACAAGCCTGACGCGATAAAGGCGATGCAGTCTTCGCTCGATGATCTCAGGTCACCAGAGCTGGATGTTCAGATAGCTGTTTTGGAGACAAAGTATCCGCAGGGCGCGGAGAAGCAGTTGATAAAGGTTATTACCGGTAAGGAGGTGCCGTCGGGCGGGCTGCCGATGGATGTCGGTTTAGTCGTCCAGAATGTCGGTACGGCGGCGTCCATTTATGAGGCGGCGAGGTACGGCAGGCCTCTGATCGACAGGGTACTGACTGTTTCAGGATTAGGGGTGGTTGAGCCGAAGAACCTTAAGGCGCGGATCGGTACGCCTTTCAGGGAGATTCTCGACCAGTGCGGCGGCCTGAAGGATGATGTCGTCAAAGTTATCATGGGCGGGCCGATGATGGGTATGGCTCAACACACGTTAGACGCGCCTGTCATAAAGGGCACTTCTGGTCTGCTCGCGTTTACAAAGAAGGAAGCGGTCTCTTTCAGGGGGCAGCCGTGTATAAGGTGCGGCAGGTGTATCGCAGCGTGTCCGATGGGGCTCGCGCCATATATATTAGGTACTTACGGCGAATTGTATATGTTTGAAAAAGCGTCGGAAACAAGCGTCATGGACTGCATGGAATGCGGCTCCTGCGTCTTTATCTGCCCTGCGAAACGGCCGCTTGTGCACCTGATGAGATTTGTCAAACGGGAAGTCATCACCTCGCGGCACAAAGAGAAACTAAAGAAAGAGAAAGCTGAAAAAGCGTAATTTCTCAGGAGGATTTTTTCATATATGTCTGATAACCATTTGTATACTGTATCTTCCTCACCTCACATAAGGGCTGAAGACACGATAGCAAAGATAATGTATACGGTTTTCTTCGCGCTCATTCCCGCGGCATTGTTCGCTGTCTACAATTTCGGTTATAAGGCTCTGTTTATCATCGTTCTTTGTACTGTGTCATGCGTCTTCTTCGAGTGGGCGTTCCAGAAGGCGGCTCACAAAGAGATAACGGCGCTTGACGGGAGCGCGGCGGTAACAGGGATGTTGCTCGCGCTTAACTTGCCGGCGAATATCCCCTGGTGGATCGCGATAATCGGCGCCTTGATCGCTATTGTCGTCGGGAAACAGGTATACGGCGGGCTTGGTGCGAACATATTCAATCCGGCGCTGATCGCGAGGGTGTTTCTGCTGATCTCATGGCCGGTCGATATGACCACCTACCCGGCGCCGACGCCGCTTTTCTCCGCAGTGCAGGACGCCGTGACTTCCGCCACTCCGCTTGGCGCGGTAAAGATGAAGATACTCATGCACGCACCGATAACGGATGCTGTGGCGGCTTTTAATATAAAACAGCTCTTTTTTGGCCTGCACGGCGGGTCGATGGGTGAAGTATCGATAATCGCGCTGCTTATCGGCGCCGCGATACTCTTTTACAAAAAGTACATCACGTGGCACATACCAATAACATATATAGTGACGGTTTTTGTTTTCGCGGCTATCTTCAACTATATGGATCCGGCGAGACACGCTCCGCCGCTGTACCATCTATTCTCCGGCGGGCTGTTCCTTGGCGCGTTTTTCATGGCGACGGATATGGTGACCTCACCGGTAACCCACAAAGGTATGATAGTCTTCGGTTTCGGGTGCGGGTTCCTGACTATCCTGATTCGGGCGTTCGGGGCTTACCCCGAGGGCGCGTCGTTCGCTATTCTCTTGATGAACCTTGTGACACCGATTATCGATGTCTATATCAAGCCCAGGAAGTTCGGGGAGGTGCCGGCCGATGCGTGATACAATTAAAATGGGCGTTATATTGATGGGTGTATGTTTCATCGCGGCTGCTCTTTTGTCGCTGGTCTATGGCGTGACGAGCAAGCAGATCGCGGAGAACGAGCGGATCGCGAACGAGCTGAAGAGAAAGCTTGTAATGCCCCAGGCGGCGGTATTCAAGGAGACGGAGCTTGACGGCAAGACTTTCTATGCCGCTTATGATGATAAAGATGTCATGGTCGGCGCTGTATTAAAGGCTACACCACAGGGATATGGCGGACTGATAAAGATAACAGTCGGTGTCGATAATGACGGCAGCATCTCCGCTATCGAGATAATGAAGCTGGATCAGCAGGAGACCCCGGGACTTGGTGCGAAGGTAGTCAAACCCCGGTTTAAAGACCAGTTTAAAGGGAAGAGAGTGAAGGCGTTGAAAGTAAAGCAGGATGGCGGTGAAATAGACGCTGTTACAGCCGCGACGATAAGCTCGCGCGCGGCTACAAACGGCATAAGAGAAGAGCTTGAGTGGTTCCTGGAAAATAAGAATTAGCCGTAATGATCAATGGGTAAAACCTTTTTGGTCACGCGGTGGTCACCGGAGAGATAAATGAGAGCATGGGAAGAGTTTAAGAAAGGGATATTTAAAGAGAACCCCGTATTGATACTGGTTATCGGGCTGTGTCCCGCGCTTGCGGTATCAAGCTCGGCGAACGACGGCCTGGGCATGGGTATCGCCTCGACTTTCGTTCTGGTCATGTCAAGTCTGGTCATATCCATACTGCGCAAGCTCATACCCAGCGAGATTCGGATACCGATATTCATCATCATCATCTCAACGTTCGTTACGATAATCGATTATACTATGCAGGCGTACCAACCAGAGCTGTACGCGAACCTTGGCGTTTTCGTGCCGCTCATCGTCGTCAACTGTCTCGTACTTGGCCGCGCGGAGGCGTATGCCTATAAGAACGGCGCGTGGCTCTCCTTTCTCGACGCTCTTGGTATGGGGCTCGGTTTCGCTTTCACATTGACGCTGCTTGGCACGATAAGAGAGATATTCGGTAACGGTACGCTGACTCTGTTCAACATCGAGATGATAAATTTCGGTGAGGGGTTCAAGTCGGCGCTGATAATGATAATGCCGCCGGGGGCGTTTTTGACGCTTGGCTTCCTGATGGCGCTGCAAAAGAAAATAACCGAGAAATAAGAGGTTTAAGATATGGTAAGCAACGAACTAAGCTGGTATTTCATATTACTTAGCGCACTTTTAGTGAATAACATCGTACTGATAAGGTTCCTTGCGCTTTGCTCGTTCTTTGGCGTCTCGAACAAGGTGGAGACGGCTGTCGGTATGGGCATCGCCGTTATGTTCGTTATGGTGATGGCGTGCGCGATGTCATGGGCGATATACAATTTCCTTTTAGTACCGTATAATCTTGAATTTTTGCGCACGGCGGCGTTTATTCTGTCGATCGCCTCGCTTGTCCAGTTAGAGGAGCTGTATATACGAAAGATGCTCCCCGCTCTTTATAAGCAGATGGGAATATTCTTGCCGCTTATTACGACAAACTGCGCTATCCTGGGCGCGGCGTTTCTGTCGATAGATTATAGATTAAACTTTATAAATACGATAGTGTATGCAGTCGGGGTCTCAGGCGGCTACATCCTGGCGATAGTCCTGTTTGCCGGTATCCGTCAGCGGGTAGCGCTCGCACCGGTACCGCACTATTTCAAAGGGTACCCTATCGCGTTTATCACGGCGAGCCTCATGTCGCTTGCCTTTTTGGGGTTCAGCCATCTGTTCGGGCTATAACGTTATAATTAAAGCCCACTGCACGGCATAGGGCGGGGTGATATACTTGATATTACTATAGTATTCACCCACCCATTTCTCCCCTCCCATCAAGGGCGGGGAACAGTTTATAGGTTGTGCAGAGGTCTTAATTCTGGAGAGTTTTTATATATGATAATCGAAGCGGCAATATCTTTAGGCGCATTTGGTCTTATCTTTGGGGCGGGGCTCTCTATCGCTTCAAAGAAATTCGCGGTGTGGATAGACCCGAAGGAAGAGGAAGTATTTGAGGCGCTTCCAGGGGTGAATTGCGGTGCATGCGGCCTGCCCGGCTGTTCGAGTTTTGCGCACGCCGTCATAATCGGTAAGGCTGAAGTAAACGGCTGCATCGCCGGCGGATCTACCGTTACAGAAGCGCTCGCGAAGATAATGGGGGTCGATGCTGTCGCGCGGGTGAAGATGATCGCGAAACCGATGTGTAACGGCTGCTTAAAGAACGCCGGTGAGCGCTTCGTTTATGACGGTTTAGGCCACTGCAAAGCGGCTATTCTTGTCGCAAGCGGCTTCAAATCATGCACGCACGGCTGTCTCGGGCTGGGCTCATGCCGGATCGCATGTCCGTTTAACGCCATCGAGATAGACGAAAACCACATACCGCGGATCAACCCGAATAGGTGTACCGGGTGCGGGAAGTGCGTCGAAGTCTGCCCGAAGAACATAATGGAATTAGTCAGTGAGAATAACAAGGTATATGTGCTGTGCCGCTCGCAGGAGAAAGGCAAGCTTGTAAAATCAAAATGTTCCGCCGGTTGTATCGCCTGCCGGATCTGCGAGAAGAAGTGTCCGTACGGCGCTATAATATTCGAGAATAATATCGCGAGAGTAAACTACGAACTATGCAGGAACTGCGGTGTATGCGCGGTGAAATGCCCGTCAAAGTCCATCCTGGACACAATGCCGCCAAGAGCGAAGGTGTTCATCACCGATAAGTGTAAAGGCAGCGGCGTGTGCGCTACTGTCTGTGAATTCAAGGCCCCCGTCGGTGAGGAGGGGCAGATTCACACTATCGATGAAGAGAAGTGCGTCGGTTGCGGTGTATGCGTCGAGAAGTGCCCTGAAAAAGCCATCATCAGAAAGATATAGCCTACTATAAGGAAGTGAGTTGCAAAAGTCAGGTTACCGTTTCTGCTGTCCCTGTTTCACTTAGCCTTTAAGGGCAACATGCCCATGAACCACCCCGCAGTAGAGCTACGAGGTATTAAACCCTAAAAACAGGCAAGCCTGAATGAATAAATAAAAAAGCATAATGGTTGACTATAAGATTATGATTGTTATATTGAAATATAAGGCGCTAAGGGGCTAAGCCAAACAGCCCCCCCCCCTTATTTTACAACGAATAACGCTTGTAAGTTATTGCAAAAAAAGGGGTGGCGACAAGCGTGCCGATAACCAGCAGGCGTAGCTTTACTTAATATTAAGCATCAAGTAATTCTTTTAATTAATCTATTGTAAGGAGATGGCATGATGCCATAAACAATACTGAGAAAACTTCTCTGGTTCTGTATAATATTGATATCATTAACAAAATTATTTCGGAGTAGAATTTTATCATAGGAGATGGCAAGGAGTAGACGGTGATAAAAGAGGCTTTGTTTTTAAAGGAATTTTACCAGAAGATATTAGACGGGATCGTCACTGGTGTCCTGGTTACTGATAAAGACGATATCATTACTTATGTGAATAATGGTATGGAAGTAATATCAGGGTTGAAGGCGGCGAAATTATTGGGGCATAATGCGATAAGCGATTTTCCTGAAAGCACAACAAAGTACTTTAAACAATACTATTTGAAAGCCAGGGAGATTTTAAAGCCTGTCAATTATGATTCGATCGTTGTAGTAACCACAGGGAAAAGGGAGAGTTGCCAATCTGGCGTGCTGATACCTCTGATAAAGGGGGATAAATATGACGGCATGATCTGTACAGTAGAGGATGTGACGGAGAAGAAGCTGGCGCGGGAAGCGTTAAGAGAGGAAGATAAGAAGATACATGCGATAACCGAATCAGCGCATGACGCAATAATAATGATGGACAATGAGGGTAACATCTCATACTGCAATAAAGCCGCGCTGAAGGTATTCGGTTACAATGAGGAGGAGGTATTAGGTAAGGATGTGCACACGCTCCTTGCCCCCAAGCGATACCATAAGGCGGCGGCCGCCGGTGTGAAGGAATTTTCTAAGAGTGGCTGGGGGCCGATTATCGGTAAAACGCGCGAGTTGGCGGCAATAAAGAAAGACGGTACGGAATTCCCGATAGAGCTTTCATTTTCCGCGGTAAATCTAAAGGGGAGATGGAACGCGATAGGTATATTGCGGGACATAACGAAGCGTAAGCTGGTAGAAGATAAGATGAAATCAGCTTTTCAGAACCAGCTTGCTTTAGACTCTATACTCCAGATATCGCTTAAGGATATACCGTTAGAGGAGCAGTTAGACCTTTCTTTAGTGGTGCTGTTTTCATTACCCTGGCTTAATATGGAATCAAAAGGCGCTATTTTCCTTGTGGAAGACGATGATGAAACGCTGGTGCTTAAAGCGCAGCGGGGGTTGAGTGAAGAAAGAATTAAAGAGTGTGATAAAGTCCCGTTTGGTAAATGCCTGTGCGGGAAAGTGGCGCAAAGCGGCGAGGTGCAGTTTACCGGCAAAGTGCCCGATGAGCAGATCATAATATGTGATGAGCTTTCTAAATATGGGCACTATAACGTCCCGATAATATCAGATGGCGTCGTCGCCGGAGTTATAAATTTATATTTAGATGAAAGTCACAAGTACAATGAAGCGGAGGTCGTTTTTTTAGAGGCGGTGGCGAACACATTGGCCGGCCTGATCAAGCGCAGGCAGATAGAAGATGATAAAGAGAA
>JAJRZU010000151.1 GCA_024275075.1 Deltaproteobacteria bacterium
CCGCCCGTAAAAAATGACGCGGTTTGATGGCGAAAAGATGACTTTCAGATAAAAAAACTGTAAATTCTGTAAATCCCGTCAAAAAAATCGGGGCGAAAACCCCAACAAACCGTTGCGGATAAATCAATGTCTATTTTAGGGGGCAAAGGAAGCGTTTGAATAAATCATTATTACATGTTATATGTTAGCATAATTTACTTATGGGTGGGGTATGGAAAAGCGACAGGTATTGTTGGGTTACAAAAAAAGTATCGATATTATAACCGGTTGCGGAAGCTGCTCGGTCAGATCTCGGCGGTTTTGATTGTGATGCTGGCAAAGCCGAGTGTCGTGACGTTCGCGGCGGGGTTCCCCGTTGTCGTACTCGGTGAGGCTGTCAGGATCTGGGCGCTTGGTTACATCAAGAAGGATATTGAGCTCGCGACCAAGGGGCCGTACAGGTATGTAAGGCACCCGCTATATCTTGGGAGCTCCCTTATCGCGTCGGGCTTTCTGATCATCGCCGGTAACATCTACTTAGCGCTTACACTGCCGCTCGTATTTTACATCGTTTACAAAGAGATGATAAAGATGGAGGAGGACATGCTCTGGGTAAAGTTCGGCGCCGCGTTTCAGGCATACTGCGAGAGTACCGGCAAGGTGATACCGATGCCGGGCGGGCGCGGCTCGGGTGCGGCGGGCGGCGGCTCGGGGTTTTGCGTCAGAAACGTTCTTCATGAGCGGGAATATAGAGCGGTATTCGGTATAGTATTCATAATAATGACGCTCTTTGTAAAGGAGATGTACTTTAAGTGAAATCAAAAGGGATACGGGACAAGTTTGAATATTTTCTGGTCTTATGCGCCGCTCTTGTGTGCCGGATCCTACCAAAGACGCTTACCTATAGATTCTCAGACATATTAAGCCTCCTTTTAAGATTCTTTGCCAGGAAGAGGGGGAAGCTCGCCGAAGATAACCTTAAGCTCATTTATGGTGACGAGCTCACAGGTGACGAGCTCACAGGTGACGAGCTCACGGACGCCGAAAGGAAGAGTACGGTAAACAGTGTGTTTCTGGGCTTGACGGACCTTTTCGTAGAGTTTTTGCAAATGCCGTATATAGAGGGGGCTGGTATAAGGCGGTTAGTCCCGTCAGTGACCGGTGCGAAGCATCTTGATGACGCGCTCAGGCAAGGTAACGGCGTGCTGCTGGTATCCGCCCATATCGGTAACTGGGAGTTGCTCACGGCATATATAAGCGTGGTGATGGGTCATAAATTCAATGTTATCTACCGGGAGCAAAGCAACTATTACATAGACCGGCTCATTTACAAGACCAGGGAGAAGCTGGGGATCGACCCGATCCCCAAGATAATGGTGAAGAAGGTCAGGTTGAAGGATAAAGAGATAATGTTCCGTGACGAATCGTTTAACAACAAGGTGCTTGCGCGGCTCCGCAGGAATGAGATAGTCGGTGTGATGATCGATCAGGACCCATATCCTTCTGGTATCCGGTGCGCTTTTATGGGTAAGGAGGCTTTTACGACATTCAGCCCGATAGTCTACTCAAAGCGCACCGGTGCCCCGGTGATACCGGTATTTTGCGTGCGGGAATCCAGGGGCGCGTACCGGCTCATCATCGAAGCGCCGATCGTCATGTCCAGTGAAAATGATAAGCGAAAGCAAAAGCTTGAGAACGTTGCCATGATGAACGAGTCAGTCGAGCGTATCATTGACGATTATCGCGACCAGTGGCTCTGGCTACATAACCGGTGGAAGCCGCACTAACTGATTATCCGGTTGATTATCGCAAACAGCGGCACCTGCGAAAAGTAGCTCATCAGGATGATGATGTAAGAGATCACGATACCGAGATAGTTTATCGCGCCGCTCATAAAGAGCAGGATGAGGATCGGGAACCCGAACGGCTCTATCTTCGCGTATTTACGGGAATATCTTTCGGGCAGGAGGCCGGTGACGATCCTGCCGCCGTCTAAGGGCGGTATCGGTGTCAGGTTAAATATCCCTAACGCTATGTTCGCGAGGAGCGAGATCGGGAGCATAAGCGCAAGCGGTTTCAATATGAATATAAGTGGTGTCATAGGCAGAGAATCGCTTGTAAATACAGCCGGTTGTATGATGTAGATTATCTTTATGGCGATGAGGCTGATTATCGCGATTATCATGTTAGAGACAGGCCCCGCCAATGAAACGAGCACCATGTGCTTTTTTGGTTTCCTCAGGTTATTGAAGTTTACCGGTACGGGTTTTGCCCACCCGAAAAGAAATGGCGATTGGGTGATGATGAGTATAGCCGGGACGATTATGGTGCCGACTATGTCAACGTGCACCAACGGGTTGAGTTTCAGGCGCCCCATCTGCTTTGCGGTCGGGTCACCAAACCTGTATGCGACAAGCCCATGAGCTATTTCATGGAATACGATAGCGAAGATGATCGGTACGGCAAAGATGATTATATTAGCGAATTTATTCAAAAAACTGCCTTGTTCGGTTTTTTATTTAACGCGCAACCTGTATTCATAATAAGGATACAGGCTCAGCGCATACTCCTCTTCCGTGTTACTGCCTTTGACAGTCAGGTAAATATTCCCTGAGGAAAAAGTTTTTTTGATTTCAGTCAGCGGTAAGATGTTAAGGCGCATAACATAGTCATCAAATTCATATTCTACTTCAATTAATATGTTATCCTCTCTGTTAGCGTTAGAGAAGATGAGTACAGGGGCTTTGGAATATTTTATTAACCTCGCCTTAAAAGGCTCTGGTAAGCTCTGCCTTCTTGCCATAGCATTGTTCATTATCCGCTGCTCAGCAGATCTCTTTTCGACCAGCTTCTCAAGGACTGAAGAGATGTTGTTAAATTTTGGCGCCCTGCGCAAAACAACAGTATATGCGGTGGTTGCCTTGTAATAATAATCAATTTTTTTAGTATAATCCTGCTCAGTATCACCTATTATTTCATAAATAGAACCAAGGCTGAAGTGAGCTCTGCTGGAATAATCGATGCTTAACGCCTTTTTGTAGATGCTTGCGGCTTCTTCATATTCACCAGCATTAAACTTTGCTTCACCCATGAAGCACAAGTCACCTATCTTTTTAGCTTTCTGCAACGTTTCTAACCTGGCTTTCGCATCATATTTGAACCTTGACTTCGGGTAATCGGCTAAAAACGTTTCATAGGCCTGGATAGTGTCCGCTTCCTCCACTTTCTCATACCGCAATACGTCCACTCTCTTTATTGCACGGTCAACGTAAGAGCTGTCCGGGTTATTCTCTATGAACTCCTCTAACGCTTCAATAGTCTCAAAACTCTTCGCTTTTTCATAGCGCAAAAGATCGATCTTCGCTAAGGATACGTCTACGAAAGCGCCTTGTGGGTTACTTTCAATATAATCATCATATTTCCTGATCGGGTCTGCGTTGCCCGCTTCTATCATAGCGAACTTCAAATTACTTATACGGTCTTTCGCCTTCTTTATATACTTGTTTGCCGGATACTTCTGGATGAATCCGCCATAGGCTTCAATCGTATCTATAATTGATACATCCTCAAACCGTAACCGGTCGATCTTCTCAAGAGCGTCTTCCTTATAATTGCTGAACTTGTTATTCTGCAAAAACTCCTGGTACTTACTGACAGTGTTTACTTTCAGCGCTTCCTGGAACGCGATCTCATCCAGGAGGTTAAGCACTTCTTTCATGTGAAGGCTGTTTGAGAATCTTTTTGCAAAAGCATCTAACAATTCCGCGGAGTTTTTTGAAACCGCCTCATTGTACATTAACTCCTCTAATTTCACGAGGATATCGTCATAGTACCTGGAAGAATAATACAGCTCCAAGAACATTTCGTAATCATCGATATTGTTCTTATGGACGCTGTACTTATAAGCATCGGCCTCGAGTTTCCGATAGAAAATATTATACTTGTTAGTATCCCTGTTGCTTTTGGAGTATTTTATCGCATACTTGATTGAAGAGTAGGCTTTTCTAAAGTCCTTGATTCCTAAATATGCCGAGGCTAAATTGTAGTTAATTTCCGGGTTTTCAGGTTCTGACATTAATCTGTTATTAAAGTACTCTATCTGCTGTCTGAAACCTTTAGGCGCTTTAAATACTATCTCGGACTGTGGCTGCTGGCTGAGGTCGCTACCGTCTTTGACTGCGTTCATACAGCCTAAACAATACAAAACGAGCAACAGCGCACTAAGATGATTTTTATAATGGCTTATTGTTTTTTTCATGGTTCCCCACCTTTTTGCCGCGACTTTAAGTTTTTAATAAAGTTTTTCTCATCCTCTTTAGTCTTTAAGTTCCCATCTAATTTTTCATCTAGAATTTTTAAAAATATATCCTTAAATTCCTTACCCTTTGTGAAGCCTAATGATATTAAATCATTCCCCGAAGTCAATACATTGACCTCCTTTAAATGAGTAAAGTACATTGAAATCAGCTTCTTGACCTGTTTGTTTTCGGTTTTCGCCATCATATAAAGGATAAATTCCGTTGAGGTGCCCTTCAATAGATGGTACACGGCGCTATTTACCCTGTTTCTTTTATATGATGTTATTTTATAGAATCTATTCAAAAAATCAACTACTTTTTCTGACTCGCTTATTACTTTTATACTATGATTATCAATAATTGACAACCTATTTTTTATTTACTCCCGCTCATGGGCAGTTAACGCTTCTATCAATGCGATAAAATAAACCAGCCACTTCTCATACTTCTCTTCTAAGAACATCAGGTCGAACCACGAAAAAACGTCCTTTAACCTTACAAGGGCAGGCTTACACTTTTGGAATTCTATCTTCTTATGAATGAACCCGAACAAGTTAAGCTCGTCTAACCTGCCCAGGCAGTCTATCGGCTTTGCCTCCTCGAACATAAACTGAAGTTCCGTCAAAAGCCTCTTACCTGAAAGTTTATTGAAAAGGTTAAGCTTAGCGGCGTTCTTTATAAGGTTTAATGTAGGTTTGTCTATACTGAAACCAAAGCGCTGCTCGAACCTTACCGCCCGGAAAACGCGGGTCGGGTCTTCCACAAAGCTCAGGTTGTGCAGCACCCGTATCATCCCCGCCTTGATATCCTTGTACCCGCCAAAAAAATCTATAAGTTCTCCATACCCCTTCTGGTTCAATTTAAGCGCGAGCGTGTTGATCGTAAAATCGCGCCGGTACATATCAAGCTTGATCGAGCTTACCTCTATCTGCGGTAGCGCGGCGGGGTGCTTGTAATACTCCACGCGCGCACTGGCTACATCTATCTTGAAGCCGTCAGGGAAAACGATCACTGCGCTGCGGAACTTCTTGTGGCAGTTTATACGACAATCGTGCGTTTTCGCGAACTCCGTAGCGAACTCGATGCCGTCACCCTCTACTACGATATCGATGTCAAGGTTCTGTGTGCGAAGGATCAGGTCACGGACAAACCCGCCGACCGCATACGCGTTCTTCCCCAATATATCCGCTATCTTGCCGAATTCACGCAACAAACGCTGGATAGCTTTTGGGATTATCTCCTCCATCAGCTTGACGACCATACGCCGGCGAAGTACGCCTGATACGTCATTGCGCTCCTTCAAGTAGCTCTCGTCGCTGCGGACGCTCGAGAACAACCTCAAAAGATCCATCCGGGTTATTACCCCCACCAGCTCATCATTGTCAATAACCGGTACGATCTTCTGGTTGTTATCGATTATCAGCGACTGTACCACAGACAAGGAGGCGTTTTTGCCCACCACCGAGAAATCGCATATCATATATTCTTCCACTTTGTTATTGTCAAGCTTATGGGATAAAGCTTTGTCAACGATATTCCTGGTGATGATTCCGACGACTTTATCTTTGCGCATTACCGGCAGTGTGCTCAGGCGGAATCTGGACATAAGCTCCTGCGCCCTGCCAAAACTCGCGTGTGCGTTTATGGTGCGCACAGGGAATACCATAAGCTCCGCGGCTGACTCTATCGGGGTCACCTTGTCATGCAACACATTCATCAGCTTTTCTTGCACCTGTATAAGCGTCAGCTCCTTTATTGTCGCCGATGCCGCCGCGGTATGACCGCCGCCGCCAAACTCCCCGGCTACGCTCCCGACGTCCACCTCTTTTATCCGGCTACGCGCGATCAGGTATATCCTGTCATCCATCCGCGCCAGTACGATAAGGGCGTCCAGATTCTCAAGATCCTTTAGCTTATGCACCAATACGGCGAGGTCACCGACATACTCGTTAGACGACGCTGTGGATATCGCTATATCGACCCCGTGTATCGTCCTGACCTGCATGTTGCCAAGAAGCTCGTTCAATATTATTATCTGGGGGGTTGTGAGCTCCTTCGTCATCAGGTCAGACACGACGTTCAGGTTAGCGCCCCTGCCAAGCAGGTATGCCGCCGCCAGGTAGTCACGCTTTGTAGTCGTGGAGAATATCAAAGACCCCGTATCCTCATAGATGCCAAGCATCATGACCGTCGCCTCCTCAGCCGTCAGGTGCACATGTTTCTTGCGCAGGATCTCGGTCATGACCGTCGTGGTGGCGCCGACCTCCTCGATGGTCATCTCTCCTTCGGTGATGTCATCGCCGCTCTTTGGGTGGTGGTCGAACACGATCACCTCGACACCTTCTTTGTCAACAATATCGCCGAACTTACCGATCCGGGTGCGCTGGCGTGTATCCACCAGTATCAGGCGCGTCACCTTGCTGACATCCACCTCTTTCATCTTCATCGTCTGAAAAATGTAAAACGTGGAGTTGATGAAGAAGTCCCGAAGCGTACGCTCCTGGGAACCCGGGAAGACAAGCACCGCGTTCGGGTACAGTTTCTTCGCCGCGAGCATCGACGCCAGAGAATCGAAATCCGAATTGGTATGAGTGGTTATCACTTCCATTACAGCCCCAGCTCCAGTTTTAGCCCGTCGTACGGCAAAAAGACGTTCTCCGGGAGTTTCCCCTGCATCTCCTCGTACAGGTAGTCATGGGTGAGATGCGTCAGATACGCGCGCTTCGGTTTCAGCTCACTTATCACCCCGAGCGCCTGGTCATAGCTCAGATGGTTCTTGTGCGGGGCGTACCTGAGCCCGTCGATGATAAGCGTGTCCAGCCCGTACAGCGCATCCATCGACTCTTCAGGGATACCGCTACAATCCGTCAGGTACGCGCAGTTCGCGAATTTGTAGCCGTATATCAACCGTTTGCCGTGAAATATATTTACCGGTGTGATATCGATACCGAACAGGTTTATCGTACTATTGACAGCTTCTGTCATCAGCTGGGGGATATCGTGCGCCTTGACATCCTGAAAGAAGATGTACTTGAATATATTCTTTATCGCACCCAGCGTCTCGGCCTTACCGTAACAGGTGATCTCCTCGCGCTGGATGTGGTTAAAGCGCCGAAGCTCGTCGATCCCGTGGATGTGGTCGGCGTGCGAGTGGGTAAACAGCACCGCGTCAACACGCCTGACATTACAGCTAAGCGCCTGGTGATACAGATCCGTAGACGTATCGACCAGAATGTTCCTGCCGCCGGACGATATCAAAACAGAGGAGCGGGTGCGCCTGTCACGCGGGTCAGACGAACTGCACACACTGCATCCGCACCCGATCATCGGAACACCCATGGATGTACCCGTCCCTAAAAAAGTCAACGTTACCATATTAGTACCTCTACTTTTCAGTATAACAGCAAAATATAATAATTTTCAATACAATTCATGATAAAGGGACGCGGGGGCACAAAAGGCGGGTAGGCTCCACCCTGTTGACATTGCAGGGGACCTCTAATACATCAGTTTCAAGGAGATGTTCTGTATGATATCGTTTTTGTCGGCCTCATCCTTCATAACCGCGTAACCAAGCGAATAGTCCGGCCCCATGTAGCTTACGTTAAATGAGTAATACCGCTTATCGACGATCTTGTCGGTCATATAACCGGCGCGCACCATGACGGCGTCGGGTGTGACGAGCTGAACGCCTATGGAGTATATCGTGTCGTCTTTCTTGTCCGTGTCGGCGTCTTTTGTGAGGTCGAACGAGACGCCCAGCCCGAAATTCGTCGAGTAGGCGACCCCGCCGGCGAACATCTTGTGCAGCTCTGAAATATCGTTCTTGATGAGGTTCCGTCCGGTAAGGCCAAGCTTAAGCTGCGGGCTGAAGAAATACAATATGCCGATATCACCGGTATAGTCCTGTACGTTGGGGCTGCGCTGCTTATAGTACTTTGCGCTTATACCAAACAAGAAGCCCGGCGCGTACATCTCTGAGATCGCGAGCGCGAAGACCTCCTCCTCATCGCTAAGCTCACTGACATTGGTCAGGCGCTCCACCTCGCTGAGCTTGTGGTCGCGGATCAGCTTATAGTAGGCGAATCCCGCGGCGATAGAACCGGTACTAGAGTCCATGAGCGAAACGCCCCAAAGGTTGGAGTCATACTTCTTGTCTATCTCGTAGTCGATGGTGAATATGTACGCCGGCGCCTGCGAAAGGCCGGCGGGGTTCATGAAGATAGCGCTGGAATCGTCGGCTACCGCTGTGTATGCGCCGGCGAGCCCGAGCGGCTTCTCACCACCCATATAAAACGCGGATACGACCCCTGGTGCAAAGAGAGCGATCAGCAGGAATGTGAGTAGTGTGAATATCATGAAGTTTCGTAATGTCATGGTGGCATTGTAAACCAGAACCGGACAAAAAGCAACAGTCAGTTAAAATACGTTATAACTATGTGATTGTATGGCGTAGAATTCTAATAATACACTATTTTGTGCGTGTATATATAGCACCCCGCAAAATAATTCTTGACATAATAAATGTTGTATGATAGGCTGTTAGTTATATGTATGCTGGTAACGTCAAGAGTTGTGCTGTTAAAGTTAGCGCTAAATCAGTGCCGCCAACTTAGAGCCACTTCTTAAAACCATCTGACTGGAGCCATATTTATGGCTTATGTTGTTGACAATATTACCTGATGATGATAAGGTGCACGCCATGAAAAAGAGCACAGGCAGCGTTAGAGGTAACTCGAACCTGAAAGAAACGACCGCAAAAAGATATTTCTGTTCAATGTGCTGTTAAAGCATATCTGTACTTTCGTACTTTTTTTAAGCAACCAAAAACAAAGGAACAAGAGATGGACAATGGTATAGGATTGGACAGGAATAAAGTAATCGTCGATTTGGGTAAACTGCATAATATCGCAGTAAGTGGTGTGTTGCAAAAGCTCAAGGAGATAGTGTACCATAATAATGTGGATGTGTTTTATGTGTTGGCGGGCAGGTATGACAATGAGCTGCACGAATTCTATTTTTTCAAGAAGTTTGTCGAGAAGCTCAAGGGGACGTTTAACATCTTCCTGATGCTTAACACGAAGTACTTCCCGAGC
This sequence comes from Deltaproteobacteria bacterium, assembly GCA_024275075.1. GTDB lineage: Bacteria > Desulfobacterota > JAJRXV01 > JAJRXV01 > JAJRXV01 > JAJRZU01. The sequence goes on from JAJRZU010000151.1 coordinate 9,374, forward strand.
ACGAAATATTTCGATTCCATCTTCGCGCTCGGTGTGGACGCGCTGACGCTGTCGTTTACTGAAAAGGACAGGGGTAGCGGCAAGTTCCCTGAAACAGTACGGTATATAACGTCGCTCTGGCCGTCCGGGGCGGTCTTTACCGATATCGCCGCAGGGGAGTGCACCGGTGAGAAGATAAAGGAAGCGATAGCATATTTCTCTAAGCTGAAAATCATACCAAGGATAATGAAGGCTGATCGCTGTGACCTGAATTCCTCGTTCTGTCTGCGGGACTATATTGTCAGGGAGATGAAGGAAAACGGTATAAGTTTCCGGTGGGTAAACAATTTTGAGCTATGCGGGATCATTCAGAAAGTTGACGGGCAAAAGGGTCGGTCAAAGCGCAAGATAGCCGGTAAGTTCGCGTTTGAATTAGCCTCATTAAGAAGGAAGCTGATGCTGAAAGAGGTAGAGAGCTCTTTTGACTCCGCGTCATTATAAGCATAGGGAATAATTTACAAAATGGACAAGGTTGTTATTGATAGAAGACCGCTTTACCTGCTCTTCTTCATCAAATATAAAAAAGCTTTCATATTTGTCGCCGCTACTCTGGCTTTCATCGCCGCGTTGACCGTTCCTGTTCGTGGCGGGCTAACACAAGAGGGTTACAAGGCGCTGTGCGTCTTTTTGTATTGCATAATCCTGTGGATGACAAACGCGCTTCCGCTCGCGATCACCGGTCTTCTGGCGATTGTGCTGATACCGACGCTGAAGGTGTTACCGGGTAAAGTATCATACGCCTTTTTCGGTAATGAGGCGATATTCTTCATATTAGGCGCGTTCATCATTGCCGCGGCGGTCAAGAAATCCGGTCTGTCTGAGCGGATATCGCTTGAGATTCTCCTGAAAAGCGGCGGCAGTAAGAGGAAGCTTGTACTGTACCTCTTGCTCTTCGCGGCGTCGATGTCGTTCATCATGCCAGAGCACGCGGTCGCGGCGATCCTTTTCCCGGTAATAACCGATATCGCGACTATGCTGAAATTGAAGAAGGGTACGGACAATTTTGGTAAGGCGCTCTTCCTCGCGCTCGCGTGGGGGTGTATCACCGGTGGTGTCGCGACATACCTGGGCGGCGCGCGTAACCCGATTGCGGTTGGTCTGTTAGAGGAGTTCACCGGTGAGAGTATCGGTTTCTTCCACTGGATGATAGCGGTGACACCGGCTGTGCTTGTGATGCTCTTCTTCGCGTATTTCATTCTGACGAAATACTTTAAGGTGCAAAATGAGGTTATACCGACGCTGAAGGAAGTTGTGCGGGTAAAAAAGATAAACTGCGGACGGTTCAGCTTCTTAGAAGCGAAGGTCGCTATAGTCACTGTTCTGACGGTCATTGCGTGGGTACTGTTCAAGGACGTCGGTATCGCGAATATCGCTTTGCTGTCGGCGATAACGATGTTCCTGCTTGACGTTATCAGTTGGAAGGACGCCACGGAGAGCATCGACTGGGGCATAATAATCATGTATGGCGGCGCGATATCATTAGGCTCCGCCCTGATAAAGACTAACGCCGTATTCTTCCTGGCGGACAAGATCATGGCGTCGTTCCAGCCGGCCGCATTTACAATGATAATCATCTTTATCGCTTTGTCGATATGGCTTACAGAGGGCGTCTCAAATTCCGCCGTGGTGGTCTTCCTTCTGCCGGTGGCGCTGAGTATCGCGGCGAAGTACGGCATCAACCCGAAGGTCGCCACTCTTTGCGTCGCGGTGCCCTCGGGGCTGGTGTACATGCTGCCGACCGGTTCCCCCCCGAACGCGATATGCTATTCATCGGGTTATTACAGCATAAAGGAGTCGTTTCAGGCGGGTCTTATAATGAACGTCATATCCATCATAGTGTTGACATTATCAGTTAGATATTACTGGCCGTTGATCGGTCTTGGAATAAAAATAAAATAAAAGGAGAGATACATGAGTGAAGTAAGTGAGAAGTTATTGAATGAGGCGGCAAGCCTCGAGGGGAAGTCAGCCGAGGAAGTGATCAAGTGGTCGCTCGATACTTACGGTGACACAGTAAAGATCGCGTCGAGCTTCGGCGCCGAGGACGTTGTCCTTATCGACATAGCCGCAAGGATCAGCCCTGACGTAAAGATATTTACGCTGGATACGGGCAGGCTCGCGCAGGAGACTTATGATGTCATCGACCAGATCAACAAGAAGTACAAAGTCAAGACGGAGTTCTTCTGCCCGGACACAAAAGAGCTTGAAGAGGCGTCCAACGAGCTTGGCCCGAACTTCTTTTACGACAGCGTCGAGCTGCGGAAGAAGTGCTGCGGCATCAGGAAGATGGGGCCGTTAAAAAGGGCGATGAGCTCTCTGGACGCGTGGATCTGCGGTCTTCGTAAGGAGCAGGCGGTGACGCGTACTAACATAAAGAAGGTTGAGTTTAGTGATGGCGCACCGACGAAGATAAATCCCCTGACCGAGTGGACGGAGCAGGATATCTGGGACTACATCAGAGTGAATGACGTCCCTTACAACAGGCTGCACGATAATGGTTACCCAAGCATCGGCTGCATCTGCTGCACGCGAAAAGTGAGAAGGATCGAGGACGTTCGCGCCGGCAGGTGGTGGTGGGAGTCACCAGAGACGAAAGAGTGCGGATTACACAAGAGATAGGCGGGTGCGTAAATTGTTTGACGATACGGCTGTAAGGGCGCGGGGTCCCGTGCCCCTTTTGTTTGCCGCGATAGATATCAAAGACAGGTTGTGCGTCATTGTCGGCGGCGGGAGCGTCGCCGACAGGAAGGCGCGCAAGCTTGTCTTGTGCGGCGCAAGGGTCACGGTCATCGCACCTTTCATTACTGACGGGCTTCTGGCATTGCAAGACGATGGCGCGATCGCCGTAAAAAAGAGGCGCTACGAGACCGGTGACCTTACCGGCGCTTTCATGACTGTCATCGCGACAGATGACGAACCGGTGAACATGCGGGTGCTGAAGGACGCGGCGGCGTTGAACATCCTGGTGAACGCCGCATTCAGCAGGGAGCACGGGAACGTCATCTTCACCGCTGCCAGAGAGATGGAGGGTTTCATCGTATCGGCGCTGTCCAGGGAATTGACGCCGAAAGAGAGCCTGCGTTTTTTGAATGACCTTTGTGTAAATGTTAACACAAAATAAGCTACATCAACTTAGACCTACCTGAAAACCATCTTGATGGCTGAAGACCGCCTTGACGGCTGAAAACCATCCTGACGCCTTTTATTAATTGACTAATCACGAAAAATTGCATATTATACGGATAAGGAAGGAGCAGATTTATGAGCTTAACGTATGAGGATGCAGGTGTAAATATCAGCGAGGGAGAGAGGTTTGTCAAGCTGATAAAGCCTACTGTCAAAGCGACTTTCAGGCCGGAAGTCCTGACCGATATCGGTTCTTTTGGCGCTATGTTCTCTTTTAACTCGTCGAATTATAAAAGCCCGGTATTAGTGTCATCTACGGACGGAGTCGGTACGAAGCTTCGTATCGCCTTCATGATGGACCGCCACGACACAGTAGGCATAGATTTGGTTGCTATGAATGTCAATGATATCATCGTTCAGGGTGCGGAGCCTTTGTTTTTCCTGGATTATTTCGCCACATCGAACCTCGATGCCAAAAAGGCGGCCGAGGTGATAAAAGGTATCGCCGCCGGTTGTAAGGAGGCCGGCTGCGCGTTGATCGGCGGGGAGACCGCGGAGATGCCGTCGTTTTACGCGGACGGCGAGTACGATTTGGCGGGGTTTGTCGTTGGTGTTGTAGACAACGATAAGATAATCGACGGCACCGCTATAAGGATCGGTGACAAGATAATCGGGCTCGCGTCATCCGGGCTTCACAGCAACGGGTATTCATTGGCGCGCAAGGTCTTTTTTGAGATACTTGGCAAGGGTATCGATGACAATGTGGGCGAGCTTGGCAAAACAGTCGGTGAGGCGTTGATAGAACCGACGCTTATCTACGTCAGGGCGGTAAAGAACATCTTAAAGGAATTTCAGGTGAACGGTATCGCGCATATCACCGGCGGCGGGTTTCATGAGAACATCAAGCGTATAATCCCAAACAGTTGCAGCGCGAAACTGGATTTGGCCGGATTTGAAGTACCCGCGCTTTTCAGGTACATAAAAGACGCCGGCAAGATCAGCGGTCATGAGATGCTTAGAACGTTTAACTGCGGGATAGGTATGATCCTTATCGTCCCTGACGGTGACGTGGAGGATGTCATCCATCGGGCGAAAGCTTTTGATAACGACGCTTACCTCATCGGTGAGATCGTGGAGAAAGAGGGCGGGGATACTGTTATCATCGAGAATGTGAACTGGGGCTGACATTACGAAGCTTGGCGTTTTAGTGTCCGGCAGCGGATCTAACCTGCAATCAATAATCGACAATACTAATTCGGGCTATATCGACGCCGGGGTAGCTGTGGTTATCAGCAACGTTGCGGATGCTTACGGTCTCGAGCGCGCGAGGTTGCATGATATACCGGCAAAGGTGGTTGACTTTCTAAGCTTCCCCACGCGGGAGGATTACGACAGTCACATCGTTGGGATACTTAACAGCCACGAAGTCGATCTTGTGATACTTGCCGGTTATATGAAGGTCGTCACGAAGGTCTTTATCGACGCGTTCAGGAACCGGATAATCAATATCCATCCGGCGCTTCTGCCATCGTTCCCCGGGCTGCATGTACAGCAAAAAGCGATAGATAACGGTGCGAAATTTTCCGGCTGTACGGTTCACTTTGTTGACGAAGGGGTGGATACCGGCCCGATAATCGCTCAGGCGGTCGTACCGGTATTAGACGATGACACCCACGATACGCTCGCCGCGCGGATATTAATCCAGGAGCATAAAATATTCCCCATGGCTGTCAGGCTTTATGCGCAGGGCAGGCTGAAAATCCAGGGCAGGCGGGTAGTTATCACCCCACCGGTAAGCGTGGCAGATGAGGTTCTTATCAATCCGCCGCTTAATACATAGGAAAATGACCGGCGATATCTATAAAATAAAACATCCGTACTACAAGCTTAAGTATCTTTTTGGTATACTTGGCGCGAATTCGCTTATCGTGCAGGTCGTCTTGTTTCGGGAGCTGTTGGTGACTTTCTCGGGTAACGAGCTGTCATGGGGGATATTCTTCTCGGTATGGCTACTTTGCGGCGCTCTGGGCAGCTATAGCTACACGATCCTTCAGAAGCGGGGGAAAACGAGCACGCGCTGGCGGGAAGCGCGCCGCACCGGTTATGACGGTAATATGCACCGGCTGATCTTTCCCCTGTTTCTCTTTGAATCAGCGCTCTTTTTCGCGCTGATCATAACAGCCAGAGTCATAAAGACGAAGATGGGATTCGCCCCGAGTGAGGCGCTGCCAATCGAGCAGGTCTTTTTCATTACAAGCGCGCTTATCTTTACACCATCATTTATCTTCGGCCTGATGTTCAGCATGATAATAGATTTTACGTCAACTCTCCTTGATGAGGACAAGGAGCGCATAGCCGGTATGGTCTACTCTTTCGAGGCGTTAGGCTGTTTCATAGCCGGTATTCTTTTCAGCTTCTACTTTATCACTTATTTCACCTCCATAGAGATCGCCGCGGCGCTTTTCCTTGTGAACCTTATATATGGTTACCTGTTGTTGAGTGAGGAGTTTTTGTTATCACAAAAACCCTTTTATATAATATCAAGAAAGCTTCTGATCAAAACGTCATGCGTAGCGGTCATATCGCTTGCCGTCGTCTTCATATTATTCAGGTCAAACGTAATAAAAAGTGTCATAGATTATTCTTATAAGTCCCAGTGGCAGGGCTTTAACTTCATCGAGCAGTTAGAATCAAGGTACGGCAAGATAACCATTATAGAGAGGGACGGCCAGTTCAACCTCTATGAAAACAACAACCTGTCGTTCATCATACCTGATACCCTAAGCGCAGAGCAGAATATTCACCTTACGATGACATTGCATGAGAACCCGAAAAAAGTGCTTATGTTAGGGGGGCTATCCGGTGAGTTGAAGGAGCTGTACAAATATCCGCTGGAGAAGATAACTTTTGTCGAGTTAGACCCGTTGTTAGTGCAGGCGGCGACAAAATATCTGGACAATGACGACTCACTGTACTTTAAAGATGAATTGACCCGCACGGTTTTTGATGACGCCAGAAAATTCATAAAGAACACGGATGAAACGTATGATGTTATAATATTGAACTCCAAGGAGCCGACCACCCTGTTCACCAACAGATACTTCACGAAGGAGTTTTTTACCAGTGTGAGCAAAAGGCTGAACAATGGGGGTATCTTCTCGTTTTCGGTGTCGTCCTCACCAAACTACCTGAGCGGTTCTATGTATTATATGCAGGCATCCATATATCAGACGCTCGCAAAAGCGTTCAGGAATATCCGGTTGATATCATCTGATACGCTTTCATTTATTGTGTCGAACGATGATTCTATCGTAAGGACAAATGATCTCGTGTTTTTTGACAGGTTCCAGACAAGGGACCTGGAGAATATCTATTTCAATGAGTATACGTTCCTGGACCTGATATCAGATTCGCGCAACGAGGAGCGAAGCGCACTGTTAAGGAGCGAAGAGCAGGATGTCACAAACACGGATTTTTACCCCAAGACGTATTTCCTTAGTATCCTGCTCCTTGGTGAGGAGACGGATTCGATAGTGACAAAAGCGTTTAACTGGTTGTTTTTTTACGAAGAGAGGGTTTTGTATATTTATGCGTTGTCAGTCATTTTAGTGATACTACTTATATACTTTACTGTAAATTATGAGCGCAAACAGCGCTTAGAGCTTCATCTGATGGTCTTCACGTCGGGGATCGCCTCTATTTCGATGGAGATACTGCTTCTGTTCTTGCTCCAGATCCTTTTCGGTTACGTATATTACAAGATCGGGTCACTCATCGCGGTTTTCATGCTTGGCCTGTTCACCGGCAGCTACGTCATAAACACCTGGCTGAAAAACGCGGGCACCATGAAAAAAGGTACGCTTAAGTCGGTTATCCTGCTTACTGAACTTATTTATGTGCTCTATCTTTTCGCCGCATATAAGTTCCTGACGCAAATGAACTTGAACATGCTTCTCAAGAATGATACGTTTATTTTTGTATTGCTGTTTATCGTGTCATTCCTGACCGGTATACAGTACCCCGTCGCGAATGCAATACTGATATCCGAATCCGCAAAAAGCGGTGACAGCTCCGCATACTACAGCACCGGCGGCAGGCTGTACGCATCTGACCTTTGTGGCGCGAGTTTCGGGAGCCTGCTCATAATTCTGCTTTTGATCCCGATATTCGGCGTTTATCAGACGCTTATCACATTGATAATGATAAAAGGATATTCCCTGGTATTCGTATCATCAAGAGTAGCTGTGAGAAGTTTTAGAAGACTCCGCTAATAACAAGCGCCTTCCTTTAACCGCCTGTTAGATTACTTTTTCAACTTTCTTCCAGCACCACTCAACAGTACCGATTATTGAGACTTCTTTGTCTTTGGATATGTACACTTTTCTGTACTTAAAGAAGTTGTACGGCTCTAAGATGTAGTTATTGCTGCTGTCCCAGTTTAAGTATCTGACGATAACGCCTTCGTCGATCATGGCGGCGATCATCTTGCCGCGTAATGTATTCGGGGTTCTCTTCGAGTAGTTTACACCGATTATATCACCATTTTCAAGTATCGGTGACATGCTGTCCTCAGTGAGCTTGAAACAAAAGTAATTGCCGCCCTCGGATAACATCTCTTTGGATACGACGATGTAGTCCTCGATATCCTTGATGAGATCGATGTTCTTAAACTCTTTCTTGATAGCGTTACCGGATATCAGCGGGATCGGCACAAATTGCCTTGACTTCAACTTCTCATCTATGCTGGCGCTCTTCTTCCCTCCTGTTGCCGGTTGGATGACAATGTTTGGCGCTGGCATAGAAGCTTTGACATTCTTTAATTACTCCTCAATCAAATCGTTTCGATATTTAGGACCCTTACCCGACAATAACCACCTCTCATTGATGTTCATCGCGGAACAAGCTTTATCAATAAAATCTGCTTTCGGGATCCTGCCTCTTAAGTAGTTGTGTAGCGTTGACTGACCGACCACGATCCTCTCGGAAAAGGAGCGCAAAGACATACCTGCCTGCACTTCAACCAATCTTTTGTAGATAGTGTTCTTTCTCATACTCTGATAAACCTCCATAAAAAACAATAATTAATAATTACTAATTGCTCATCATAGCATGATACATTTTTTTTGACAAGAAAAAAATACACTCAAAAGGCTTTATGACACCGTTCACAAAAGGAACTCCCCGTTTGCGATAACAAAACTGATTCACGTTTAAGAAAAATATGCCGCCTGTAGCATACTATTATAATGTTAATGAAATCAATAACTCATAATAATAAAAAAGGGCGGTTGAAGGGTAAAACATACTTGCCATAATACCCAATGATACTGTTTTTTTTATAATGGCATTTTTACCCGCAAAATATTCAGCGTTAATTTCTCTTTAATGTCAGGTACTTAATAAAGACAGGTTCTCGTTCAAATACTTTTTCAAAAAAATATTGAATATTTACTGATTAGGTTATAATATAGCGCTGTGGTTGAATCAAAAGAATTCCCCGATGCTCTGCATCGGGGTCAATCTTGTCCCTCCCCCTTTATGGGGGGCATCGCGATGCACGGGTTAGGGTGGGGGGATTGTGATACCTCGCAGCTCTGCTACGGGGTAGTTCATTCTCTGAGTTCAATCTGTTATTCTTCGTGCACTTAGTGGTTAAACAAGATAGTTTTTTACCGGAGAAGTTATGGAAGCGAAAAAAAGATTAAGAGTCTTTTGGGAGATGTTCAAAAGAAACCGGTTGGCGATCTCTGGCGGGATAATCGTCGCGTTGCTCTTTATCATCTCATTGTTAGCGCGATACATATCGCCTTATGACCCGACGCAGTTAAATCTTATGAACATACTGGCGGCCCCTTCAAACGCGCACTTTTTTGGTACTGACGAGCTTGGCAGGGACGTCTTGTCCCGCATGATCTACGGCGCTCGTATCTCATTAAAAGTCGGGTTCATCTCCGTGGGGATCGCGACATTTATCGGTGTCACCGTCGGTTCCATCTCTGGTTTTTATGGCGGGTGGGTGGATAGTTTGATGATGCGGTTCGTCGACGTGATGCTCTGTTTCCCCGCGTTTTTTCTCATCCTGTCCATTATCGCGATATTAGAACCGAGCATCTATAACATAATGATAGTGATCGGCATCACTGGCTGGACCGGTGTCGCGAGGCTCGTGCGCGCGGAGTTTCTGAGCCTGAAGCAAAGGGAGTTTGTCCTTGCCGCAAAGGCTCTTGGCGTGTCTGACTTACGTATCATCTTCAGGCACATCCTCCCTAACGCGATGGCGCCTGTCTTAGTATCAGCCACACTCGGTGTAGCGGGCGCGATCCTGACCGAATCATCGCTCAGCTTCCTTGGCATAGGGGTACAGCCACCGACACCAAGCTGGGGCAATATCCTTACAGCCGG
>JAJRZU010000152.1 GCA_024275075.1 Deltaproteobacteria bacterium
CCTTAAGCTGAAGCGCGAGAAGAAGACGATCTCTAACCTGTTCTTGTTTAACAGGCTGTTTGTCGACCAGAAGGCGAACAGGCCGTTCCAGCGGCTGAGAAAGAACCTGCTCCTCTTTATCCAGATACTCTTTTTGTTAGTCGCGATATTAGGGCTCGCCAGACCGACTTTTATCAAGGATATCTTCTCTAACTACAATTATATGATAATAATTGACGCCTCCGCCAGCATGAACGCGGTTGACGAAAAGGGGAGCCGGTTTGAGCGCGCGAAACAAAGAGCAATCGAGGTGATAACAAATTTCGCTGAGTCCGATGCCGCGATGATCATCACGTCCGACTCCAAGACGCGGATTCAAGAGACGCTCACCCAAGACAAAAAGCGCCTGATCGATACGGTGAACTCGCTTATCCCCACCGAGACGCGGACAGACCTTTATGACGCTTTTGTCGTCGCGCAGTCGATGTATAAACACAAGAAGATCGATAAGATATACGTCATCAGCGATGGCGCGAATATCTGGCTCGGGCGCATTAAGGAGGAGGAGAAGTTCAACATCAGGAAGTTCCCTGAGGTGGAGTTCCTGAGCGTCGGTAAGAGCAGTGACAACGTCGGTATCGTCGATCTTGACATCAGCGCGTCTGACAGTGATGCCGGCAGGTTCCAGGTATTCGCGAGGGTCGTCAATTTTTCATCTGAGCCAAAAAGAACCGATATCGAGCTGTACAACTCCAGGAGCCTGATCGACCTGAAAGAGGTGGAGCTGGTTCCTGATGAGAGCCTGTCTGTGATATTTGATGACCTGGAGCTGCGTCAGGGTATGATACACGTAAAACTTACGCTTGAAGATATGCTTTCTGTCGATAACGGCGCTTATGCGTATATGAAGAAACCCGAGAAGATCCGCGTGCTTCTGGTATCAAGCGGTAACATGTTTCTGCAGAATGTGCTGTCGGTGAATCCCGCGGTCGCTGTCACCGCTGTCACGCCCGATAAGTATGCCGACAGTGAAAGCTCCAAATATGACGTGGTGATCTTCGACTCATTCTCACCAAAGGAGGCGCCGGAAACGAATATACTCCTGATAAATTCCGGTTGTGACGCCATGGGCATCGTCAGCGCGGTGTCAGATGACGGCGCCGCACTCTTCGAGGAGCTGCCGAAGATCGTGGACTATGATAAATCGCACCCGGTATTGAAATACATCAATATCGATAATACCGTGATCGCCCGCGCAAAGGTGTTCTCGACGCCAAGGTGGCTCCAGAAGATCATCGATACCGAATCCGGCGCAATCGCGTATGCGGGGGAGAAGGGGCGGTACCGCACCGTCCTGCTCACATTTGACCTTCTAAAGAGTGACTTCGTGCTTAAGAGCTCGTTCCCGATGTTCATTTATAATACGATGTACTACTTAAGCGACCACTTTGACAGGAAGTCCGGCTCATTCTATCTGACCGGTGAACCGGTGCGCAGGCGCGTGTATGACCAGGATACGATAGAAGTGACATCGCCGGCGGACGAGGTCATAAACGTAAAGGTTTTCGGTGATGAGTTCTACTTTGACGACACTACCCTGAGCGGGCTTTATACCTTAAAGGGCGAGGGAGGGTATGAGGATTTTTTCATCACCAACCTCTTGAGTGAAAGTGAATCGAATATCGCGCCATCCTCTTTCCTGACTATCGGCGGCGAGAAGATCCGCCCCACCAGGAAACTGACGGTGCGCAAAGAGCTTTGGAAATACTTTGTCGCTCTGGCGCTCTTGTTCCTGCTGTTAGAGTGGTGGGTGTACCACAAGAGGGCGTTCTAATGGTTGCATACAGTTTTAAAGACCCTGAATTTTTATGGCTGCTTGTCTTCGTGCCGCTCTTTTTCCTGATCGCGAAAAGGAGCCTGGCGGATATATCCGCATCAAAAAAAATTGTGATAACCATGCTACGCGCAGCCGCCTTCACTCTTTTGGTGCTGTGCCTCGCGGGCTTCTCAAAGACGTTTGAAAATGACGAACTATACGTCGTGTACCTGCTTGATGTATCGCACAGCAACTCGCAAATCGACATCAGGCGCGCGATGAGGTACATGAAAGAGGCTTCTGATTCCATGGGCAGGCGCGACAAGGCGGCGGTAGTCGTTTTCGGGAAGGAGGCGGTAGTAGAAAAACCCTTCTCAAGCCGGATCGGTTTCTTTAACGTCTCCTCATACGTGACGAAGACCCACTCCAATATCGGGCAGGCTGTCAAAATCGCCGAGGTGCTCTTCCCTGAGGACGTCCAGAAGCGGATAGTTCTGCTCACTGACGGTAACGAGACTCAAGGCAACCTCCTTCGCGAGGTCAAGGCGGCGGTCTCCCGCGGCGTCGAGTTTCTGACCCTTGTACCGAACGAGGAGAAAGCGCCGGATTTCAGGGTAGAAAAACTTATCCTCCCTGAGAACGTCTCTATAAACGAACCGTTCGAGGTACGGGTCGTCGTATCCGGCAACGAGGACGGGAAGGCAGTCGCGAGGATAATGATGGATAACAGCGAGATATATTCCCAGGAGCTGTCAATAAATAAGGGGCAAAAAGAGGTCGTGACGTTTCAGCAGGAGCTGAAAAAGAAGGGCGCTCACATATTTAACGTGGAGCTTATCGCACCCGTAGACGCGCATAAGCAGAACAACGTCTCCCAGGGGTTCGTCTTCGTCGAGGGAGAGCCGACAGTTTTGTATGTTTACAGTGGTAAAGAGAGGGCTGACGAGCTTATCAAGGTACTCAAGGGTAGCAATATCAATGTGGAGGTGGTAACCCCTGACGCGCTCCACCCATCCATCAGCTATTTAAGGAGCTATGACTCCATTATATTGGATAACGTACCCGCGACGAGCATGTCAACGCACCAGATGAAGGCGATGCAGATGTATGTCAAGGCTGTCGGCGGCGGCTTGATAATGATAGGCGGCGGGAACAGTTTCGGGCTCGGCGGCTACTACAAGACACCGGTAGAAAAAGCGCTGCCAGTCTAGATGGATATCAAGCAACGCAAGAAATACGCGCAGATCGCCATGGTGGTGATAATCGACAAGTCCGGCAGCATGACCTATACCGAGCTCGGGCGCCAGAAGATAGAGCTGGCCAACGAAGGCGCCGTCAACGTCCTTGACATGCTCTTCGAAAACGACCTGCTCGGCGTGATAGCCTGCGACAGCGTACCGAAGTGGGCGGTAGAGCTTGGGCCGGTGAAGGACGAGAAAGCCGTTACCGACCAGATCGCCTCTATCAGGGCGGGCGGCGGCGGGATATACGTCTATTCCGCCTTGTTAGAAGCGTATAAGAAGCTAAGAGCCAGCAAGGCGAACCTCAAACACGTTATCATCTTCGCCGACGCCGCCGACGCCGAGGAGCCGGTCGGTATGAACGGCGAGCACTCAGAAGGCCTTGTCGCAAGGATGTTCGAGGATATGATTACAGTAAGCTCCATCGCGATCGGTAAGGTAGGCGACAAGGACCTCGAGTTCTTAGAGGGGCTTGCCATGGCGGGTAACGGCAGGTTCTACTTCACGTCGGATATGTACACGCTACCGCAGATCTTCGCGAAGGAGGCGTTTATCTCAACAAAATCGCTGGTGGTCGAGGAGGATATCACACCGGTGGAGAACGATTACACGTCGGTGCTCGACGGCCTTGACCTGCGCGGTATGCCGCCGCTGAAGGGGCATGTTCTGACCACGGCAAAGGGGCTCGCGGTGGTGCCGTATCTCACTAATGCCGGTGACCCCCTGCTGGCGATGTGGCAGTATGGGCTGGGCATGACGGCGGCATTCACCTCTGACGCGAAGAGTCGGTGGGCGGCGGCGTGGATCGGCAGTGACGGGTTCTCATCCTTATGGACACGGTTAGTACGATGGTCGCTGAAGAAGGAGGAATCCTCAAACTATGACGTGAACCTTGTCAAGAAGGGGAGCAGC
>JAJRZU010000153.1 GCA_024275075.1 Deltaproteobacteria bacterium
GTATATGTGTCTTTGGTTGTCAGGAACGCAATGGGTATGGTCGATGACGATAGTTTTCCCATAGTTGGTCTTGGTTGTTGAACCCGGCATTTCGCCCGAATAGACGACCACACCGCTTTCACTCGCTACGACAGGTTCCTTGTATGCCCCAAAGTCCAGTCCCGTATGCGTGCGTTTATATCTAGGTGCGCCGAAGTAACCGCCGTCATAGTTAATAGGCTCATCAGACGGTTCTTTAAACAACAATCCATATACTTCCTTTTCCATTTACTCCTCCTCATACTTTATTATTATTCAGGAATCTCTTTCACGAAGAGGTCCAGTTGATAGCGATAAAATCTGCCGCCCGGCTTTGGCGGTTCCTTGCCGCGTGTGAAAGCAATCCATTTTCCGTCAGGAGAGACGGCGCGCAAACGAATCCTTTTATAAGTATCATCCTCGTAACGTACGTCCGCTATACACTCGGCATCGGTTTCCCCCGGCTTAAGACGATGTATGCAAGAGTCCTTTCCCCTAATAAAGATAATGTTTCCGTCAGGCAAAAGATTTAGTAAATTAGGCTCGATACCTTTCTCGTCCTCACTCAGTATTCCAAACTCTTCACAGGAGATATCTCTGTCATTAATCTTACAACGCAAAAAACGATATTTTTTTCTTGACATGCGCTTGGATACTCGAATACTTTCACCCGTAATAAAATAAAGCCGGTTCTCTTTGTCGACAGCTTTAAGGTAGACACTCAATCTAGGCTTGGTACCAAAGCCTAACTGTTCAAAGTCATACTCTTTTGCCCAGCCATCTTCGCCGAAGATCTCTACGCCGAGGCCCGAGCCATTACCCCATATTGCAGTCACCACCCCGGAGGAATCGGCGAACCAAAACGTACGATTGTAAGTCCATTCGTTTTTCAGCCATACCTTATCCCATTTTGGCTCTGGCATATCTATGGTGGAATCGTGCTTATTTCCAAGTAAAACCTTCGATCCGTCAGGCGATACCAGGCTTCCGCTATCGTCGCGCACCACGGCGAATTTCTGGCGTCTGCCTGTGGCAATTTCGTAACGATAAAGATCGATCACGAGCCCGTGCCATCCGATTCCCTCATCAAGTATATTCTCCGGTAACCTGCCCTGCTTATCCTTATATAGCCACGAACTCTCTCTGTCCTTGTAAATAACCCATTTACCATCAGGCGTGCAATCTACGGGAAAATCCGTGCCCTTTGTGCTTACTATGACCTTGTTGCCGCTGAAGTCTACCCACTCAGTACCGAATTCACCGCCGTAAATCAGAAGCGCTTCATTCCCACACCACCTTATGATAGAGAAAGGCTTTCCGCCGCCAACATCCTTTGCAACAAGGATCTCTTTTTCTGCTTTGATCTTCGTAAGATTACCCGGCAAGCCCGGGTCCCCTGCCTTACAATCGTAAATGGAAAAAGAAAAAGCCACGCAAGCAAGAAACACTATCAAAACGACCCTGTTTTTGTATACCTTTTTCATACTTACAATCTCATCCTATGTGTGTAGCCTTATTTATCCACCTAAAATATGCCCTTTAATCTACAGCATATTTTTATATATTGGAAGGTAACACATTTATATGTAAAACACAATGACGCCAGTTTACATATATACCCTTAATTTATATTTTATTATACCAATTTTTTAAAAAATATGCCTTAATTGGAAATGTGCGAAAGCACCTCGGTAAGACCTGCATGAGCGGTAAAGGCGGGTTCGGTGTGCTGTCGCACTCTTCTATTGGCGTTGTAAGTAGAAAGAGCAAAATGGAAATCCGCGAGAGCGGTTTGATAACGGTAAGGAGAATAAACGTACCGCTTGACCAGCATGGCTCCGCCTTTATAAAACAAAGCTCTAACCAGAGGAACGCGGAGCGACATAAAGGTGCGAAAGCACACGCCTCGGTCGCATCCATCAAATGCTTGAACAACAAGGCAAAAGCTCTCCCGTTCCGGTAAAGCAGTGCTACAGTCCGATGCGCTGTTTCAAAGAGATTGACAGCATGAGGAGTTTCTTAGAATCGTTCGAATCCGTTTACCATCGCATAAACCTGTCCAAAGTAAAATTATAAAAAGTTAAGTTGATCTCTTAAAAAAGCTCTTGCTATGCGTGCTTCGTCATAACTTATTGTGCCGTTTGAGTGCTCTATTATAGGTTTCAGGTTCCATTTTTTGAAGGTTATAAACAGTTTCTCTATTTCAGCGCGTTTTGCAGGATCAATAAGACGGTCAATATCAATATCCCTGCCGTCTTGAATCAGCAGCTCAAGATGCCCGGCGATGGTGGAGGTTGTAAGGCTACGCCGACCGGCTATAATCTCAACAGAGAGACCTTCTTTGAAAAGGGCGTAAGTTACTTCTACGCTATCACCTATTTTCTTTTTCTGACGCGGTTTAATTTCATAATCTACATCGGCGAATTGCGCGCCATTTTCCCCGGCATCAGGATTTTCATCTAAATATCCCTTGATTTCGTCAATAAAAGCGGCTGCGTACCGTTGAATCTTTACCTCACCTACACCGCTGATCTTTCTCATATCAGATTCTTCAGCCGGATAATAGCGGCACATATCATGTAACGTTTTATCTGAAAATATAACAAAAGGCGGGACATGCTGCTCTTCGGCGAACTCTTTACGCACCGCGCGCAACCGCTCGAAGAGTAGGTTGTCATAATGCTTGAGATCGTCACTTCTTGCCGATACTTTCGCAGACTCTTTCCTTGATATAGTAAGGCGTTTTTTACCGAACAGAAGATCAGAACCTTCGTGTGTAAGCTTTATTACAGGGAACTTATCATCGCTTTGTTCAATGATGTTGTGTGCGAGCAGCTCATCTGCGATCGCCACCCAATACTCTTTCTTTTTACTTTTACCGGCGCCGTAAGTCTTTACTTTGTTATGACGAAATGAACGGATGCGCTTTGTGTTCGCGCCCGTAACAATATCTACAATATGCCTGACCCAGAAAGTCTGACCTGTTCTATAAATCGCTGACATCAGTATTTGCGCGTCTAACGTAATGTCTACATCCTCTGTCGTATCCGTGCAAATATCGCAGGTGGAACAATTATCAGCAGGGTACTCCTCATCAAAGAACTTAAGGAGCTGTTTTCGCCGGCATGAATTATGAGACGCGAAGTTCACCATCTGGCGTAGATTTCCCATAGCTACCGCGCGCTCTTTATCACTCGGTATTTGATTAATAAAGTACCGGAGCCGGGGGATGTCAGCGTTGCTGAAAAGCAAAAGGCAGTCAGCCGAAACTCCATCGCGTCCTGCCCGACCGGTCTCTTGATAGTACCCCTCGATATTTTTCGGGAGGTCGGCATGAATGACAAACCGCACATTTGATTTGTCTATACCCATACCAAAGGCGATGGTCGCGACCATAACCCGTGTGTCATCATGATTAAACGCCTCCTGATTCGCGCTTCGCTCCTCTGGTGGCAGTCCTGCATGATAAGGTCGTGCGCTGATCCCGTTTGATACTAAGAAATCCGCAGTCTCTGTCACTGATTTGCGGGTGGTGCGGTAGATGATACCTGCATCGTTAGGACGCTCCTTTAAAAAACGGAGTATTTGCAGGTTTGCGTTATCTTTTCTCTCTACCCGATAAAAAAGATTCGGGCGGTTAAAAGAGGCGCGGGTTACATGAGGCGACCGCAGACCGATCTTGCGAATAATATCTTCTTGTACCTTGAGCGTAGCCGTCGCGGTAAAAGCCGCAACAGCGACATCAGGAAACTCTTCTGGGATTAAGGAGAGGCGCAGGTAATCCGAACGAAAATCATGCCCCCACTCAGAAATACAATGCGCTTCGTCTATTGCGAAAAATGAAATATCGATGTTTTTTAGCGTCTCAAGAAAACTCGGCATAACAAAACGTTCAGGCGCGATATACAACAATTCTATTTCATTTAAACGTAATTTCTGATGAGCGTCGGACATTTCTCGCGCAGTCAAGGTGCTGTTCATAAATGTGGCGACTATTCCGTTAGCGCACGCGGCATCTACCTGATCCTTCATGAGTGAAATAAGCGGACTGATAACAACAGTGGTGCCAGACATCATCTTTGCCGGCAATTGATAGCAGAGCGACTTCCCGCCCCCTGTAGGCATCACCGCAAAGACATCCTGCCTGCTTAGGATTCTGTCTATTATCGGCTCCTGATTCGGTCGGAACGCTTCAAATCCAAAAACGACCTTTAACTGCTCGTATATCATCAGCTTTTTATCTTCAGGTAACATCTATTGAAGCTTAACACAAAATGTAAAAATTGTCCATGAAGATATAAAAAACACCGGGTATCTGTGAAATGTCTGGGGTCAGCAGATCTCATGGATCGGGACTCCCTCTACAAATCTCAACCGCCGATTACCCACTGGCAACCCCAAAAAAAAGGTTCAGTATGGTAGCGGGGACTCGCTCTGATACTGAAACATTAACAGGATTTTCAATCTAATAAGTTGTCGCAAGGTGTCCTAGGTAAAATATCACGTAATATTGCGGTATACATCTTTCCGGTGACGCACATGATAAATCACTACAAGCTTCCCTTCAGCGTCTACCTGATAGATCACGCGATAGTTCCCAATACGGATACGGTACGTGCTTTCCACGCTATGGAGCTTGCGGGATTTCAATGGTAATGGATTGTAGGCAAGTGAATCTACAGCTTGAATTATTCGGGGAATGAACTGAGCGTTTATGCTTCTTAAGTCCTTCAGGGCGCTACTTTTCCACTGAATCTCATAAGAGGCCATCAGCTTTTAGCCTTTCCTTAAGGTCGTTAAAACTTAACGTAGGCTCATCTTTGCGCTCAGCGATCACCGCGAGGTCATGAATGTCCTCTAACATATCCTCATATTCCTTTACAGGAAGTACAACGGCGGTCTTCTTACCGCTATCATCGACTAAATATTTAAGGCTCGCTTTACTCATGAATGCTCCTATGATTGATTAATAGTGTAATTATATATAAAAGTGGCATTATTGTCAAACATAACATTTTCTTCCCACCGCCAGTGCCGGTTTCCCGGGAGAGGACTTTACTCTATAGTCATGTTGTTTTAAAGTTCTGCTACCTTATAACCCGTCGAACGCTCGGTTCGCCGGCACTTTCGTGCTTCCCGTTTCGCTTTCTCTACTAATAAAGCTAACCGAAGATGCCCCACTGGGGCTTTCAGTCCCCTGCACAGAGGCTAGTCTGTTAAGGCACTTTCGTGCTTCCCGTTTCGCTTTCTCTACTAATAAA
>JAJRZU010000154.1 GCA_024275075.1 Deltaproteobacteria bacterium
GCGGCCTGCCCGAGAAGATGAAGATGAAGTTGATAGAGCCGCTCAGGGAGCTGTTTAAGGATGAAGTGAGGGCGCTTGGCAGGGAGATGGGTATCCCTGAGGGCGTGATCAACAGGCAACCGTTCCCAGGGCCGGGTCTCGACGTGCGGATCATCGGGGCGGTCAATAAGGAGCATCTGGATATATTGCGCGATTGCGATGAAATAGTACTGAATGAGATCAAGAGAGCCAGATTGTATACGAAAATATGGCAGTCGTTCGCGGTACTGCTACCGATAAAGACTGTCGGTGTTATGGGCGATGAGCGGACTTATGAGAATGTCATCGCTTTGCGCGCGGTCAATTCACTTGACGGTATGACTGCGGACGTCGTCAAACTGCCGTACAGCATCCTTATGCGGATCTCGAACCGGATAATCAACGAGGTGCGCGGCGTCAACCGCGTCGTGTACGATATCTCGTCGAAACCACCAAGCACCATCGAGTGGGAATAACCCGATAGTAATTATATTACTACTTTTATTACAATTAATTACTAATAATTTTCGGCCAATAGCTCGAAGTGCGCCTGTTTGTGCTTACATGCCGGGCACTGTTCGGGCGCTTCCGCGCCTTCGTGCACGTACCCGCAGTTTGTGCAGTGCCATTTTGCAGAGCTATCCTTCTTGAATACGCTGCCGTTCTCTACGTTGCTGACAAGTGCGTTGTAGCGCGCTTCGTGGAAACTCTCAACTTTCGCGATGTTCTCATAGGCGGCGGCGATGGCGTCGAAGCCCTCTTCTCGCGCGACCTTGGCGAATTCCGGGTAGATGGACATCCACTCCATATTCTCACCGGCTGCGGCGGCTTTCAGGTTCTCTAAGGTGCTGCCGATCTTACCGGCCGGGTAGGTGGCGGTTATCTCGAGGTCGCCTCCCTCTAAGAACTTGAAGAATACCTTCGCGTGTTCCTTCTCGTTATCAGCCGTTTCGGTGAATATGTTGCTTATCTGCACATACCCCTCTTTCCTTGCCTTCGAAGCGAAGTAGGTGTACCGGTTGCGAGCCTGCGACTCACCGGCAAATGATTTTAGTAAATTCTGCTCGGTTTTACTGCCTTTAAGTGAAGCCATCTGTTTCCTCCTTAATATTATTACATTATGATAACTTTATAACACATGATACCGGAAAATCAAGACAAGTTATAATAATTTACAAAATCAGTATGATTTTATGGCTTAAACAAGGGGGAAATCAAGTCAGTTGCAGGCAAACTGTCAAAAACATTTGAATAAATGACACCACTGCCCAAAAACCAGTCACGAGTTTTCTAATGATATGATAATATTGAATATATTAAATGAGCAAAAACTAAGCAAAAAGCGATTATCTGCGTTTTAAAGCTAAAAACCGGGTCTCATTAACATGGTAATCCACAAGAATTGCACAGTTTCTGTTGATAAATGGAACGCTATTAAACAACTCATTATTTTTGCTAATGAATATAACAAGTTATAATTCTACTTTCTATAATGCGGTAACCAGAATAAACGGTGCTAAAATAATGTAGTATCGTCACTGAAAAATGGGGGGAGCGTTTTCCCGTAAGTCAAATAATTCTCAGCCCAATAGATCTAAGGTCACTCCCTTGCCTGTCGCTGCTTTTACTAATTCCATAGCGGCTTCTCCCGCTGCTTTCTGCGCGTCAAGAGCCTTCCCCGCTACCGCGGCAGTAGCTTCTAACTGAATATCCGCCTGCTTTACGGCGGATATGGTTTCCGGTGACAGATTACTTATAATTCCGTTTATATCCATTGCCGCACCTCCTGTAATCGCTGATATATAAAATGAGCTTTTTACTTATAATGGGCATTATGCCTGCGCGACTTATGGTGGATGTAAGCCCTCCCCCCTTAAATTAATGTATCGGTAATAATCACTGCAAACTTTAGCGGCGGCGCTTTTTCTGCGGCTACTTCACAGTAATATTATTTAATGCTTGAAGAAAATGTTGTTTTCTAATATAAATCAATGATGAAAAGAATCAGGTACATAATGATAGTGACTTCTCTCTTATTCCTATTTATTCCGCAGCCTTGCAGTGCGGGTGACGCTCCCGCGCAAGATGATAAGGGCGTCACACTCTCTTTGCGGTACTTACCGTCGGCTTTCATCGAGTATGAAGGGGAAGGCGCGCGCAACTCGATGAATAACACCTGGGAGAACAAGGTGAAGTCCCATAACGTTGTCACCGAGCTCGAGCTTGGTTGCGAGCTGAGCGATATATCAGGCATCAGCGTCAGTTACCTCGCGAACTCCCCGACAATCGATGAGGAGAAGAGCTCGAGCGGCTTACAGTTCAATGATGTCATCATGAAGGTGGATCACCTCTCAATAAATTATCTGCGGGGTTTAAAGGGCTCCTCTTTGAAAGCCGTGCTTGGGTACCAGTACGTCAGGCAGTGCTTCGAGCGGAGCAACTTCAGGTTGTACCCGCCTGAGAGCGTCAAGTTTGCGGCGAAGGAGGTCATCCGCGCTCACGGCGTGAATTTTGGTATCACCGGCAGGTACTTCTCACCGGTATATCTTGAGTTCGACCTTATCACCGGTATCCTTCTGTATACGGATAACTGGCAGAGCGCTGACGTTTCGCAGCTGACCGACAAGGGGTATACGTACAGGGTGAAGCTCGAGAGCGGTATCGACACCGGCAGCTATAGCGCCGGTATAGGCGCTCTAAGGGAGATGTACCACCCGCAGGTGAAGGGCGGGGCATCGACAGACGAGATAGTCTATTCATATTCGCAGAACAAAACCGATCTGATGGGGTTTTACATATTCGCGAAAGTGATGTTTTAAAGGGTATGACGGAGATCCTGTAAATGAACCACAGAGTTCACGGAGAAAATCTTTTAACACTGAACCCTCCGTGTTCTCTGTGATAGAAAAACCTCTGTGCCCTCTGTGGTGAAAATGATTTTTTTATAGGAAATAATATGAAGAAGATACTGGTTACAGCCATAGCGGTGTTTATGCTACTGAGCGCTTCCCGCGCGTCCGCCGGGGAAAACTGGGAGATAAATATACTCCACGCCCCGAATATTAGCTACGATTACCGTGCGGAGGGTAACAACAGCCCGCCGTCTTATACCGCGAAGTTTAGCGGTATGCGTCAGCTGATGAACAGCTTCGAAGCGATCAGGAGGCTCGACGACAATTCCCGCGTCGGGATCGTATACATGCATGGCGGTACGTCGCAGTTCGTCGGTGAGTACGGCATCGAGACGGTCGGGGACTACCAGAGCGCGAAGCTGAACACCGGTTTCTCCAATTTTATGGTGAGCTACTACAAGAAGATAGCCGGTCTTGATATGGAGTATATGTTCAACATCTCGGTGATGCGCCAGATGTTCTCGCGGAAGGATTTTGAGATCGGCGGGGTGACTTATGAGCAGGATGACGACAATGAGATCTCCGGAGAGGGTCTCGGTTTTGGAATAAGGGGGCAGCTTGGAGATGATTATTTCCTGAGATACAAGGCGATCTCGAATTTCTACATACAGGTGCACGACACGAAGACCGACAAGGAGCTGGGTGAATATTTCAGCTGCGAGCTCTCAACCGGTTACAGGTACAAAAAAGCCGCCATCGAGTTTGGGTATATGTACCTGTATATGTTCATGCACTCCCAGACAAACAGGCGGCTCTACCTGGATGGCGAACCACCCGCAGAGGCGCTCATCTCGTGGTCGCAGCAGGATATGACAATAGACGGCGCTTTCTTACGGCTGAGCGTGAGCTTTGATTAACCATTCAGCTTCTGTGTCAGCTCATAGATATCTTTCGCTAAAAAACGACACTCTTTTAGAGCACGCTCGTCCGGGTCACCGATAGCGACCGGCCCGAAGTGCCCGATTCTGGTCTCGCCCTTCACTACCATACCGTGAACGAGACACGCTTTGAGTATGTCCAGTACGACGGCATCGCCACCGCCACCGATCATCCCCGCGGAAGTGAAAGCGGCCGCGACCTTACCTTCGAGTTTCTTGAAATATCTGACGCTTTTGTCAAAGAAGAGTTTTATCTCCGCGGCCATCGTCCCGAAGTAGTTCGGTGAGCCGATGATGTACGCGTCATACGATGGTATGCTGTCATAATCGAGGTTGGAGACGTCCACCAGGTCGATTTTTGCGTCACAGTTTTTCAGCTCGTCGTATATCTCCTCGGCCATCTTTTTTGTGTGGTTCGTTTTGGAAAAGTAAATAACAAGTATTTTTGGCATAAAAAACCTCCGATGTTAGTTTATTGTTTATCCAGACCTCTGCGTGACCTAAAAAAGCCCCCTCTCCCCTGGTGGGAGAGGGCTGGGGTGAGGGGGGATCCTTGTTGAAACTTCACCCACCCCTTTGTCCCCGTACATCCGGATGCCCCATCAAAGGAGGGGAACAGTTTATGGGCTGCGCAGAAGCTTTTTACCTGTTATGTAAAATCGCGTTACTGCATCATGATCTCTTCGACAATGATATCTATATCCTGTATGAAATTGTTATTATCCACCTTAATGCTGTGGTCAGGGGTCAGGTCGTACATCCCGAACAGCTCCCCTGGTGTGGGTGAGTCGCCGTGGCGCTGCCTCGCACCGATGTAGTATACGCCGCCCGCCTTTAGCTCTAAGACGAATCTGCCGTCATCCTTTGTTGCCAGTGAGAGCGCATACGGCCTTTTGTGCCCGATGACTGGGTCGGTATACGCGAAGACGTACAGCCCTGCTACCGGTTTACCGCTCCTGTCAAGTATCCTGCCGGCGATACCGGTGGCTGGCGGCGGGTTCGATACGATCCGCTCGTCATCTATCTTTGCGACGCAGTTGACCACAATATTCTTTGTCCTGCCATTTTCGGTCATGACAGGGTTCCCTGGGAAGTATGCGTACAGGTCGCCTTCTGCCATCGGGCCGACTTTCTCCCCTGACCCCCTTTTTCTGACGAGAATGAAGTACCCGCTCTCGGGCAGGTAATCGAAGAAGAAGTCGCCGTCAGGGCCGGATGTGGCCATGCTGTAGCCCGGCCCTTTGAAATCATCCAAAGAGTCTAAGAATACAGTCACAGCGGCGTTCTTTACCGGTGCGTCGTTAAACATGACAACCCCGCTTATCGCCGACGAGAACTCGTCATCGTAGCCGGTGGTGGTGACCGTTTCCGCTTTTACCGCCTGAAACCCTAACCAGTGCTCATCGGCGTCAGTGATGTTTACAGGGTTCCTGCCGGAATATGCGTAGTATGTATCACCTTTTCGAACAGCGAAGAAGAATCTGCCCTGTGGTACGCGCATACTGTAATTACCGTCAGAATCGGTTTTTGCCGCCGCGACAGGCGTGTTTTTCACCAGGTCATCGACAGTTTCATAGGCGGACACGTCAGCGTCTTGTAACGGTTCCCCGCGGTACAGCGCCCTGCCAGTGACGTTATTATCCGCTTTATTATCAGCGATGGCGACATAAACAGCCGCGCACCTTGTAAATGCGCATGATGACACTAATAGCAATAAAATGAGATTACTGAGTAACAGCCTTAGGGTTGAACTTTTCATAGTCTAAAATAGTTTTCCTGCCGCTTTCTTTTATCTTTTCCTTTGACCAGTTTTCATATTTCACCCTGTCTAACTCAAACTTCTGGTCGCCAAAACCCTTGTAGGTAACTTTTTTATTGTCATAATAATCAAATATTACAGAGATGTTAGCGTCTTTACCCTTTTTGTCCATCTCTGAAGTTATATCTTCGCCCCAATAATTACTTGTAAAGTCAATGTAATTATTTAGTTCCTTACCAGGTAGTTTGCTGAAGTCCACTTTGCTGTTGCGCATAGCGGCCTGTTGCTTCGTAAAATTAGCGGAGCCGGCGCCTTTTTCCCATGCCGCAGACTGGAATTTACCTAACGCGACAGAATACAGGTTATCGTAAATATTATTATTATTTGCAATCGGGTATGAGGAGTAGTCGCAAAATATGCCGAAATCGTTATCTATTATGTTGTTATTGTTTATTATAGGTTCACATTTTTTGTACGCCACGATAGCCTTGCCGTTACCGATTATATCGTTATCTTTTATATATGGCGAGGAGAACTGCACAGAAACTATCCCATCAGAATTCCCCTTGATAAGGTTATTGAGAATAATCGGCATAGAAAAGCTGTCGCATACAATAGCGCTTTCGCTATTCTTGATATAGTTTGCCTCTATCTTCTCTTCAGGCCCCACCCTGTATAAATAAATACCGACATCCGCATATCGTATTTTATTACCGTAGATATCCGCCATTACCCCTTGCTTTGTCGAGATACCCGTTTGAGCGACCAGGATAGTGTTGTTAATGACCGTTGCTTTTGACGCCTGGGTAATGTCAATCGCTGTAAACTTGATGTTCTCAAAGTAATTGGTTCTAATGACCGGTGACGATTTTGTCCTCACGGCGATCCCTTTCTCGCAGTTTATAATAATATTTGATTCAACAACCGGTACTGATTCCTGATAGAATTCAATCGCGGTTATACTGTCCTCTATCCGGTTCTTGGTAAGCCTGATAGACGCTTCAGAGGATATTATCGCGCTTACCGCGTTTCTTATAATCGCGCCGGTAATATAAGATTCTCGTGAGTCTACTTTATTTAATGATATCCCTTGGAATTTTATTCCCTGTGCTTTAGCCTCCTTAGATAAATCAAAGATTACCTCTTCCCCGATTTTACCCTGCACCTGTAAGACACCGAAAACCTCTAAGCCGCCCTTAGAATGAAATACGACCTTCGTGTTCTTCTTTATGACTAATTTCGCGTCATTTGGTACCGATACTTTCCCCTGGAGGTGGATTGTCCCTTCCCATACCTGCTCGCCCCTTACGAGGTTAGGTACATATTCGATATTTTCCTCCTGCGCGAAAAGCATGTCAGGTATGCAAAACACAAGTACCGCTATTACGATTATTATTCCTTTTTTGCTCATTACTTCTTCCTCTTCTAACTTTCTTAATTAACAGGCTTGAACTTTCTTACAGTAAAATTCAACTCCTTGTGCATCTCATCTTTTGATAAAGTCACGCTTGAATCGCCCTGCGTATACCTGCTGTAATACTCCCCTTCATAGGCGGGGCCACCAAGCCGCCCTCTGACTATAAGATAGTATTTCGCCGGTTTAGTCAATTCTAAAAATGTCTTGCCGGCCAAATCGGTTCTTTCAGAGACGTACGCCGGTCGGCCTTTCATCTCCTTGTCGGTGTATACCAGAAGGTAAAGCCCTTGCCGCGGGGCGCCTTTCTCATCCTTCGCGGTTATTGTTATGCCGCGCTTTTCGGTATCTTGTATCGGTTCCTCTAACATATCCAGCCGCGATATGCACTCGATGTTCGCGCTGACAAACACGCCTTCTGTCACGCGCACAGGGTTCCCGTAATAATAATTGAAATAATCGTCCTTCTCTATCGGGCCGTACATCCCGCCCTTTTTCCTCTTGCGCGCTATAAGGTAATACTCGCCCGGGGGCAGCCGCAGCTTGAACCTGCCGACCCGTGAGGGGAACACATAATCCGCGGGACCCTTGAAATCCGTAGCGGCGCTCTTGTATACAAAAAGATATACTTTCTCCAAAAGCTCTCCCTCAAAGGTGATATTCCCCATAACACCGGATTTGCCGCCTTTTTTATCCTTTGCTTTCGCATCTACTTTGATGAGGTTGAAACCGACGTTCTTGTAAGAATCATCGGTGACTTCGATCGGGCTCCCGCTGTAATAGCAGTAAAGGTCACCCTCGCCCAGTTCGATACCCGCGCTTTTGGTCTTTCGCGCGACAAAATAGTAGCGACCCGCCGGCAGTTCAAATTTGTATATGCCGTCTATCTTTGAGGGCTCGCTTAACTTAAACGGCTCCCCCCGCAGGCCTGTGTCAAAGTTCTTGTACGCGTATATCAGCACATCTTTGACGACCTCGCCCCGCAGAGCCGCGCGCCCTTGTATTCCGCCCGCAAGCGCGGATTTAACCGGTAGCGCGTGAAATAAAATAATTAACAGCAAAATGAGCGCTTTTTTCATTCTCCCACCTGCGCGAATTTCTCGTCTGCCCATGATGAGTAGTCTACAGAATCCAGCTTAAACTTCTTACCCTCATACTCAAATTCGTTAGCGTCGTAATAATCGTGTATCACCGTTATATTTGATTCGTCGCCCTTACTTGACATCTCTGACGCAACATCGTCGCCCCAGTAGTTGCCCTGCGCGTTGACCGTTTCACTCGGGTTATCCCCGGGTGCGACGGCCTCCGCACCGCCCGCGCCGCTAAAAGCGCCCATCGCCTGAGCCGGCGCCCGCTTCTGCCCGCCGCGCTTCATGCTCTGCCCGAACGCTTTCTCCCACTGCGATGACTGGAGGTCGAGGTAAACGGCATATTCGTTCCCATATATGTTGTTTTGGGTGATCACAGGGTATGACGAGAAAGTGACGAATATACCCTTCTTGTTCTTCGTTATCTCATTGCGCCTTATCTGCGGGTCTGAGCGCATCGTGATAGTAATACCCACATCGTTCATCGATATACTGTTCGACGAGATGACAGGGTTGGCGCCCTTTTCGATAAGGACACCGGTCTTGTTCGCGATGATGTTGTTCATGGTGATTTTAGGGTCAGACCCGACATAGCCGACCATCACACCAGTGCCGCATTTCGATATGTCATTACCCGTGACTTCTACGCCGCCCGAGCGGTAGATGTATATACCGAACTTTCTGATATCGCTTATCTTGTTGTCGATTATCCTTGCCCGGGAATCGGTCTTGGCGAATATCCCCACCTTACCGCTTCGTTTGACAAGGTTGCTTCTTATCACAGTCTCATCCCTTTGTTTTACATCGATCGCTATCTGGTTATCGATAAACAGCGAGTTCTCGACAGTGACCGTTGAATTGACCGACGAAAGAGCCGTGTTCAGTTTCTGGAACTTGCAGTAAGTCAGCACAGAGGGGGTCTCTTTGGAATTTACTATCCGTACGCCGTTGGGGGATTTCCTGCCGCCCTTCGTACCGGTAAAAGTTATATATGAATCCTTTGTCCCCAGTGCGAGGATAGCGCCGCGCACCTCTAACGAACCGTTATCAAAGGTGATATTAACGCCTTTGTCTATAGTAAGCGTCACACCCTTTTCGACTGTCACGCCGCCCTTGATAACAATATCTTCGCTTATCACCACATCGTTGGAAATAGCGCCGCCAAGCTCCTTCGAGAATGAGGACGCGGGCAGCATCAGTAATAACAAAACGACAACAACCTTAATATTTTTTCTCATCACCACACCTCTTTGACAATAATATCAACGTTATTTAACTAATCTGTGTTGCTTATTGTAAGGGAATGCTCTGTATTTTCGTTATATGTTCCGACATATTCGCCAGGCTCTAAGGGGCCGCCGTAGTTTGTACGCGCACCTATATAATACTTACTGGGGTTCGCGCCATTTGTAACAAAAAGATATAAAGAATATCCGCCGGACTCATCGGTCTTCCTTGATATCGCCGCTGGTTTGCCGACCATCTTCGGGTCTTTATACGCATATACGTATATACCAACAGCGGGCTCGTTCTCCTCATCGGTGACGGTGCCGGTCACCCTGGCGCTGTTTCGAATCTTCACTTCATCCTTCATCACCCGCTTAAGCTTACCGCTGTCCGCCGGGTGCAACGTCAGCTCACCGATATCCAGATATTCATCCGCAACTATAGTCGCGGGGTTATCCTTATAATCGACAGTATAGTCGCCCTCTTTTAGAACGCCAAGCTTTGTCCTGTTCGCGCGCCGCCTCACAGCGATGTGATACTTACCCGGCAAAAGGTTTATCTTAAACGCCCCGTCCTCCTTCACTTCCTTCGCGACCACATAAGAAGGCCCTAACATCCCAGGGTTTGAATCCGGGTATACGTACACGAACGAGCCCGCCGCACTGCCGCCGCCATCTTTGGTAACCTTACCGGCGATACCGGCGCCGGCGATGGCGAGCGACTTATCCTCACCCATATTGAACAAAGAGAATGGCGCGAGAGTCACAGTCTTGCCGCCCGGCAGCTCCACGGGGTTCTTCGGGTACTCACCAAGCAGCATCCTGGTGATGCCGCCCTCCATGAACCGCTTCCTGGCGATGATGAAATACCTGCCAGCCGGAAGCGTCAGCTCGAACGTACCGTTTGCCGCCGACTCACCGGTACTAAAAGGCGGTGTCGATCTGTCCTTCTCATCCTTCAGGTACACCTCGATGCTGACTTCACCGATGGAAGAGCCGTTATAGTTTACGCTGCCCGCTATCCTGGATTCGCCTGACGAACCCTTGCAGCCGAAAAGGAAGGTCATACCTATACAACATAATAATGTATAATCAACGATTCTCATATTAGACCTGTATGAAACTTAAGCAACAACCGTACCGCAGCTAAAATAACTCAATAATACAGCTAAAATCAAGCTAAAAATGATTATCAGGTAAATGAACGGTAAATCAAGACTGTCGATTTGACGGGATTCTAACATAGCGTCACTATTTCTGATTATTCTCTCCCGTATCCAAAAGGCGCAGTATATCCGCGAAATCCCAGGGGATATCGACGGAGAACTCGACATACTCATTCGTTTCAGGGTGCACCAACTTGAGATACGACGCGTGCAGAAGGAACCGGTCAAGCTCGCGCAGCCTCTTGCGGAGCATAGTGTCGCTGATCGATGTCAGCTTCCCATTCGCGCCGTAAAGGTCATCACCGGCGATCGGGTGCCCGGACTCAGACAGGTGTACCCTGATCTGGTGCGTCCTGCCCGTCTTCGGTGTGAGCTGAACAAGGCACAGCCCGCGAAAGTATTTCGTTACCTTATACATCGTCAGCGCCTCTCTTTTGCGTGTCGAGTTCGACGATATCTTCTTGCGGTTCTTCATGTCGCGCCCGATATCGCTTGATATCATACCGTTCTCGCCGGGCATGTGCCCGAAAACGAGCGCCATGTACCTCTTTAGCACCAGCCGGCCCTTAAACTGATCCGCAAGCGAGTTGTGCGCCTTATCGTTCTTCGCCGCGACGATAACGCCCGAGGTACCCTTATCGAGCCGGTGCACGATGCCCGGACGCATCACGCCACCGATACCAGACAGATCATTGCAGTGAAAGAGCAGTGCGTTGACAAGCGTACCGGTGTAGTTACCCGCGGCGGGGTGTACCACCATATTCGCCTGCTTGTTGACGACGACGATGCTCTCATCCTCATAGATTATGTCAAGCGGGATATCCTCAGGAAGCGCAGTGGAAGGCTGCGGAGGCTCCTTCGTGGCGATGACTACGTCGCCCGATTTCACCTTGTGGGCGGGCTTTGAGATCAGTTCATTGTTTACAAGGACTTTACCGGTCGCGATGAGCCGCGCGGCGTTTGACCGCGTGATGTCACCCCGTATCTGCGACAGGAACATATCCAGCCTCAGACCGGTGAGGGTGTTATCCACTATTACGCTAAATTGACGCGGCGCCATAGAAGGTGTTGTTACCAGATCTTTGCTTCTGTCTTGCTGCCGCGCTGCTTGAATATTATATCGGCGATAGCAAGGTTAAAGAAGTTGCATCTCTTCTCCAGTTCAGGGTCTACTATGCTGACATAGTGCTCTTTAGCCTCATTGATCTCATCCTCGAGGAGCTCAAAAAGGTTATCCTCCTCAAAACCCTGCTCGATCTTCGCCTCGTTATAACTCGCGACGTCTGAGATCGCCACGCGCGCTTTCCTTCTTGCTGTCTTCTCATCTGTAATCAAAGCCATTTTACACCCCTTAGTACTTTGTTGGTATAAAAAAATTATCATTAAGAACGAGACATGTCAAGATAAATCTGACCATCGCGATGGTTTTAAAGGTGAGATGCCTGTTGCTGAAAAGCAAAGCAACAAGCGGAAATTTCAAGACACGCTGTCGCTATCTCGACACGGCTTGAACCAGTCCTCATAGTCTTTGACCTGCCGCACCGCTCTGCCGCACCGCTTTTTCATCATCGCGTAACACGGAAAACTTCAGTATGAAAGAGAAGGCTTCTGTGCACAACATGGGCAACATGCCCATCAGGTAAAGCGGAAGCTTGTTTTCACAGGCAACTTGTTTTTGCTTGACAATGTGGATTGCTTGTGTAACCATTATTCATACAGGGAATTGGTGTAGAAAAGGACGGAAGATGAACGCAAAAAAAGAGGTTAAGTTTAAGGCAGCGCTAAGCAGGCTCGAGAAGGCGGTAAGAAGCCTCGAAGAGGATGAAATCGACCTTGAAAAGTCTGTTGACATATTCGTCGATGGTATGAAGAACGCCGCGATATGTCACGAGAAGCTTAATGAGGCGCAGAAAAAGATACAGATAGTCATGAAGGATTTCGGTAAGAGTAAAGAAACCCTGAAAGATTTTGACGATACATAAGGAGCGTAACGCTCCACCAAATATAGGCCTCCATTGTCGGCCTGAAATGAAGATGTTGTATATAAATATGTGAGGGTCAGTTGAGTCTAAAAAAATACCTTTCTGTTAAGAAGAAGTATATAGACGCCGCTCTGGATAAGGTTCTCATAAAGGGGAACGAGTACCCGCAAAAGCTGTATGAATCGATAAGATATAGCATGTTCCCCGGCGGCAAGCGGATCCGG
This sequence comes from Deltaproteobacteria bacterium, assembly GCA_024275075.1. GTDB lineage: Bacteria > Desulfobacterota > JAJRXV01 > JAJRXV01 > JAJRXV01 > JAJRZU01. The sequence continues at coordinate 12,668 of JAJRZU010000154.1, forward strand.
CCGATAATGATGATGGCGGCGTGTGAAGCGGTGGGCGGCAGTAAAAAGGATGTCGTATACCCCGCGTGCGCCGTTGAGATGATCCATACCTATTCGCTGATCCATGACGACCTGCCCGCTATGGATGATGATAATTTCCGCAGGGGGAAGCCCTCATGTCACAGAGCGTATGGTGAGGCTGCCGCGATCCTGGCGGGGGACTCGCTGCTTACCGAAGCGTTCGCCGTTTTAAGCAAGAAGGAATTCATCCGCGGGAAAGACCCGAAACTTGTGCTTGAGATCATAAACGATATCGCTGCCGCCGCCGGTTACAAAGGTATGGCGGCCGGTCAGATGGTTGATATGGAATTGCAGGGCGGCAAGGAACGTGACTTCGCGAAGCTTGAGTTTTTGCATATCCACAAGACCGGTGCTCTGATCCTCGCGTCTATCAAGGCAGGCGCGAAGCTTGGCAACGCGAAGCCCGCTCAGCTCAAGCGGCTCACAAAGTACGGTGAGTATATAGGTCTTGCGTTTCAGGTAGCCGATGACATATTGGACGTTGTCGGGGAGAAGCGCCTGACCGGTAAAGAAGCCGGTATGGACAAGAAGCTTGACAAGATGACGTACCCGAAGGTCGTCGGGCTGAAGGAATCCAGAAACATCGCGAATGATCTGGTGGATTCCGCACTTGGCGCCCTGAAGACATTTGATGAATCGGCAGACCCGTTAAGGGCGATTGCACAATACATAATAGACAGGGATAAGTGATCTATGGAATTTAATTACCTTAATAAGATAGAGAGCCCGAAGGATCTGCGCGAGCTGGATAAGGACGAGCTGCCCGAAGTGGCGAAGGAGATAAGGGGGCTTATCATCGATACCGTCTCGAAGACGGGCGGGCACCTTGCATCGAGCCTTGGTGTCGTCGAGCTGACGATAGTCCTTCACTACCTGTTTGACACCCCGCGCGACAAGATAATCTGGGATGTCGGGCACCAGGCGTATGCGCATAAAATATTGACCGGCAGGCGGGACAGGTTCCACACCTTGCGGCAGGAGGGCGGCATCTGCGGTTTCCCAAGGCGAGAGGAGAGCGACTGCGACGCATTTAATACAGGGCACAGCTCCACATCGATATCCGCCGCGTTAGGGATGGTCGAAGCGAGGGATCTCAATCAAGAGGAGAGTAACGTCATCGCGGTTATCGGTGACGGGTCTATGACGGCAGGGCTCGCGTTCGAAGGGCTGAACAACGCCGGACACCTTGATAAAGACCTGATAGTCGTTCTTAATGATAACGAGATGTCTATCTCACCGAATGTCGGCGCGTTGTCCTCTTATTTGAGCCGCGTGATGACCGGCCAGTATTACCAGAAGTTCCGAGAGGAGACAAAACACGTCTTGCGAGCCCTGCCAGACCCGTTCGCAAGAGTGGTGAAGAAGACCGAGGAGGCGTTTAAGGGTATCATGTCGCCACCGGGGATGCTCTTTGAGGAGCTTGGCTTCACCTACACCGGCCCGATCATGGGCCACAATTTCAAATCTTTGTTGGAGAACTTTAAAAATATCAAAGATATCAGGGGGCCAAGGCTGATTCATGTGGTTACCGCCAAGGGTAAGGGGTATGAACCTGCCGAGAAGCGGCCATCTTTGTTTCACGGTGTCGGTAAGTTTAATGTACAAACCGGTGAGCTCATAAAGAAGAAGGGGGCGAAGCCGAGCTATACAAGCGTCTTTTCAGATACGATCGTCGAGCTGGCGAAAGAGGATGAGAAGATCATCTGTATCACTGCCGCGATGCCCGACGGCACCGGTCTTGACAAATTCGCCAAAACTTTCCCGCAGCGGTTTTATGATGTCGGGATCGCCGAGCAGCACGCGGTCACTTTCGCGGCAGGTCTCGCGGCGGGCGGATTCACACCGGTTGTCGCGATCTACTCGACGTTTCTGCAGCGGGCTTACGACCAGGTGGTTCACGATGTATGCCTGCAAAACCTGAATGTCGTGTTCTGCCTTGACAGAGGCGGCATCGTCGGTGCGGACGGTCCTACCCATCACGGTCTCTTTGATTATTCATTTTTGCGTAACGTACCGAATATTGTCCTGATGGCGCCAAAAGACGAGAATGAGTTTCGCAATATGCTCAAAACGGCGGTGAACTATAAAAAGGGTGCGATAGCTATCAGGTACCCGCGCGGCGAGGTGTACGGAGTCAAGTTAGACGATGTGATAAAAGAGATAAAGATCAGAGAGGCTGAACTGCTGTCAGAGGGCGGTGACGTTGTTTTGCTGCCGGTCGGCGCAATGGTCGCAGCGTGCATGAAAGCGGCCGGGAAACTGAAGAAGGATGGTATAGCGGCTACGGTAATCAACGCGCGGTTCATCAAGCCTCTTGACAAGGCGCTGATAACCAGGCATGTAAAGAAGGTTAAGAAGGTGGTCACCATCGAGGAGAACGTCCTTATGGGCGGTTTCGGGAGCGCGGTGCTCGAGCTTATCCATGATAGCGGCCTTAATAATGTGCATTGTATGCGGATCGGTATCCCTGACAAATTCATCGAGCATGGCAGTCAGCCATTCCTGAGGAAGAAGTATGGACTCGATGAGCGCTCGATATATTTAAGGATCAAAGAGTATTTAGAGAAATGACTCATCCAGGGGCGAAGGGGAAACCTAATAAAGTACGGCTGGATACGCTCCTCGTGACAAGGGGGCTGGTGCAAAGCAGGAAGGTCGCGCAGTCAGTCATTATTGCCAGAAATGTGTCAGTAGATGGCAGGATCGTCGATAAAGCCGGTGCGAAGGTGAACGACGATTGCGGCGTCACCCTGAACAGCAGCGTGGAGCAGGAGTTTGTCAGCCGCGGCGGTAAGAAGCTGAAAGCGGCGTTAGAGAGCTTTGAAATAGATGTAACCGGTTACGTCGCGCTCGATGCCGGCGCCTCTACCGGTGGTTTTACCGACTGCCTCTTACAAAGAGGTGTCAAAAAAGTGTACGCGGTTGATGTCGGTTACGGGCAGTTGGCGTACAAGCTGCAAGTGGACGAGAGGGTAGTCGTTATTGACCGCACAAACATCAGATACTTGGGCGCGGAGAGCATTCCTGAAAAGGTTGATATCGCCGTAATCGACCTGTCATTTATTTCTTTAAAAAAAGTGTTGAATAATATTGTCAATTTTGTTAAAACTAACGGAGATGTAATCGCGCTTGTAAAACCGCAGTTTGAGGCGGGGCGCGACAAGGTCGGTAAAGGCGGGATAGTGAAAGACCCCAGGGAGCACGAAAGGGTTATTACTGATATAAAGGATTTTTGTGAAGGTATTGGCGTGACTGTTTGCGCCGTTATCGAGTCACCGATTCTGGGCGCAAAAGGGAATAAGGAATTTTTAATTCATCTAAGAAGGGGTTCGGTTAATGGCTCTTATTAACTACGCAGTAAGGGAGATCAGCGCGAAAATAGTGTATTACGGGCCTGGTCTGTCTGGTAAGACTACGAATATCAAGTTCATACATTCCAGGTTGCAACCGGAGAACCGCGGGAAACTTGTCTCGCTGGCTACAGAAACGGACAGGACTCTGTTCTTCGACTTCTTCCCGATCGACTTTGGTAAGGTCGGCGGTTTCCGTGTTCGGTTCCATTTTTATACAGTACCCGGTCAGGTATTCTATAATACCACGCGAAAGCTTGTTCTAAAAGGCGCAGACGGCGTTGTTTTCGTTGCGGACTCCCAGAAGGATATGGCCGACTCGAACATCGAGAGCCTATTGAACCTTAAGGAGAATTTAATTGAGATCGGTCTTAGCCTCGACGATATGCCCTTTGTTATTCAGTATAACAAAAGGGATCTTAGCAATATTATGACTATCGAAGACCTTCAAAAGGATCTGAACCACATGGGTGTTCCATACTTCGAAGCTTCCGCGTTAGACGGCCCTGGTGTAATGGAGACGATGAAGGATATCTCAAGAATAGTTTTAAAAAAGATATCAGAATCGAAAAGCGCCGGAGTTTCAACAGACAAACCGGAAAAA
>JAJRZU010000021.1 GCA_024275075.1 Deltaproteobacteria bacterium
GCCTCGAGTCCGGCCTCCATCGACTCGCTGACGTCCGCCTCACGGCCGTTCACCAGTATCATGTACTTACCGGCGCAGATCGGCGATGATCTTAACACATCCACCCCCGCCTTCTTGACAATCGCGTCGGTGGAGTAGATACCCGCCGCGACGCTGTTAAGCTCAATGATACCTATTGCCGGATCCTTCATCGCTCTCACTTACCCTTTCTTTCATGCCGCACAATAATATGATCGTTCGCGCACTTCGCGACCCTGCCGCTGATCGACGCGTGGTAGGCCGCCCCGAGTTTCCCATCCGGGATTACCGCTATCGTGTCGCCTGCCCGCACATAGTCACCTTCCCTGACAACCGCTGCGCTGACGGCGCCGATATGCTGGTTCAGCATTATCTTCACCTCATCCGCGTCATGAAACCTCTCGTCGAGCTTAAGGTCATCGGAATATCCGGTCAGGCTCAGCCTCGCTTTCAGCCTGTTTCCCGGTATCCGCCGCTCCCTGAAGAGATTATCCGCCATCCAGCCGACGTCGCTATGGGGATTTTTCACGCCCCTTCTTATCAGCTCCGCTTTCACCTTCTGGCAGACCTTTCTTGGTGACAGGAGCATGTTACACGCGAAGTTTTCGCACACCCCGCAGCCTGAGCACAAAAGAGCGCCGGTAAGGGCTTCCACCTGCGAGTCAAGCCCGAGGCTTATGGCTCTCATGATCTTATGCGGGTATATATTATGCCCGACAAGCCTTCTCGGGCACATGTCAGTGCAGAACCGGCAGTTTATACATGCCGCCTTCGCCCTGCTTGTTATCGTATTGATGTTCATCTCCAGCGACGCGATCAGCGGGTGGCTCTTTGGTAACACAATCAAGGCGCCGGTAGTTTTCTTTATCACGTCATCTCTCGAAGCGAGCGCCCCCATGTTCGGGCCTCCTGAAATGATCGCGTAATCGGTGATGCCAACGCCGCCGCATAAAGCGAGCGTTTCACTCACCCTCATCCCAATAGGGACGTTCACGACTTTCGGGTCGCGCACCTCGCCATTCACCGATACGTACTTGCGCGTGACGTTCTCATTACTGTCCACGGCCTTGCATATCTTTTTCAACGAACCGACATTGTTTACCACAACACCGGCATCGATCGGTATACCGCCACCCGGTACTCTCCTGCCCAGCGCCTCTTTCACCATGATCACTTCATCGCCAGCGGGGTAGAAATCATCCAGCGGGAATATCTTGATACCGCTGTCACCCTTCAGGGCCCCGTCCAAAGCTTTTATCGCGCTTTTGTACTTGCTCTTGACGCACATATAGCCCTGCTTCGCACCGACACACCGCATGGCAAGCCGCATACCCCTGACTATCTCGCGCGGGTACCTTTCCATCAAGACCTTATCGTTCGACAAAAGCGGCTCGCACTCCGCACCGTTCGACAAAAAGATATCAGCCTTCGCGCTCAGCTTAGCGTGGGTGGGGAAACCGGCGCCGCCCTTACCGATGACGCCCGCCTCTTTGACCCGCTTTATTATCTGTGCTCTCGTCATCAGGTTATCCTGAAGTAGCCCGCCAGGGAGCATCTTCGTTCCCGCGCGAAGTGTTTCGCGCAGGTCAGCCCCTCACCGGTCGGGCTTGCTATCGTAAACGACGCATACCCCTGCCCGCCAAGCCCGAGACCGGCATAAGACGGAGCATTCTTGACAAAGATTGACGCGTTGCAAACTCGCGCCATCTTGTGCAGGCTGTGTACATTTCTTGAGTGCATGACCGCGGTGTGGTTGTTGCCATGCTCGACCTCTTTCGCCAGGGCGATCGCCTCGTCAACGTCACTTACGCGTACTATCGGTATCACCGGCATCAGAAGCTCCATCTGAACAAATGGATGATCTTTATCCGTCTCGGTGATGATCAGGCGCGTGTCTTCGGGCGCGTTGACCCCGATCTCGCGCAGTATTGAGCGCGCGGCCTTACCGACATAATCCTTGTTGACCATGCCGTGGCTCTCGCCATCGGGCAGGCTGTCGATTATTATGTCCACGAGTGAAAGCGCCTGAGCCGCGTTTATCTCGTAGGCGCCGCACCTCTTCATATTCTCTTTAAGTTCGTCTGCGATGCTCTGAACAGCGATTATCTCTTTTTCCAAAACGCATACGATGTTGTTGTCAAAGCTCGCGCCATCGACTATGTCGCGCGCGGCCTTGGGGATATCAGCCGTTTCGTCCACGACTACCGGTGGGTTGCCCGGTCCGGCGGCGATCACTTTCTTACCGCTTTGCATGGCGGCTTTCACGACCCCGCCGCCACCGGTGACGACCAGCAGCCTGACATCATCATGCTTCATCAGCGCCTGCGCGGTCGCGATCGTCGGTTCTTTCACGGTAGTGACAACGTTCTTCGGCCCGCCGGCAGCGATTATCGCCTCGTTGATCGTGCGGATGAGGAATACCGATACTCCCTTTGCCGACGGGTGCGCGTTTATCACGACACTGTTACCGGCGGCGACCATCCCGATAACGTTCGATATTATCGTCTCCGTCGGGTTTGTGCATGGCGTGATCGCAGCGATGACCCCGTATGGCGCCAACTCCATCAGCGTCATCCCGTTATCACCGGTATATACCGTCGGCGTCAATATCTCGATACCCGGCGTTCTTTGTATCGCTAACCGGTTCTTCAAAAGCTTGTCCTCATAGCGACCGATACCGGTCTCCTCGACAGCCAGTCTTGAAAACGCTTCGATGTTCTTTGTGCAGATATCCCGTATCGACGCGATTATCTCCGTACGCTTCTCTAAGGACAGTTGGATGAACTCTTCCTGAGCTGATTTCGCTGCGGCCACCGCGGCGTTGATATCATAGAATATTCCCACTTCCCCCGCCGTTATATCAGGGGATTCACAACCGGCTGTCACGGGCGCGTTGTCGTCGCCGGTGATGCTCTCACGAAAAGCCGGTACGCTTGCGAGCCTCGCGACCACCTTATCGACAATACCCGATATTACATCTTCATTAAGGTTCATATTGCACCTCTTGTTTATTTTCGGTCAGCTGCTACTTCTGGTACACGACCTTGCTATCGACCTCAAAGGTATCCACGATACCCATTATGATAGCGTCTACAGGCCGCTTTTCGGTCATATCCGTCTGGCGCGCCGAACTGCCCTGCGCGACGAGCACGACCTCCCCGACACCGGCGCCGACACCGTCCACAGCGACGATATAGTCATCGGTCATCTTACCGGTTATCTTCATCCGCCTGACGATAAGGAATTTCATGCTCAAAAGCGTTTCAACCTTATTCGTCGCGACGACGGTACCTACAATCTTCCCTGTTATCATCGATCTCTCCTATGATGGGCATGATGCCCAATCCATGTAAGGGACAGCGCCCCGTCGTCCTGAACTTGTTTCAGGCCGACAACGGAGGCCTATATTTGGTCGAGCGTTACGCTCGCTCCTTATTCTGATACAGCGTCCGTTCTGCCAAGCGGCAGCGCCTTATCAATATTCATGTGCGGCCTTGGTATCACGTGAACGGATACGAGCTGCCCGACCTTCTCGGCGGTTCTGGCGCCGGCTTCGGTCGCCGCCTTACACGCCGCCACATCCCCCCTGACAATCGCGGTAACGTAGCCGCCACCGATCTTCTCAAAACCGACCAGCTCCACTTTCGCGGCCTTTACCATAGCGTCTGACGCCTCGACCATCGCGGTAAAACCTCTTGTCTCTATCATTCCCAATGCATCTGACATCTTAATACCCTCCTGTAATTGTTATTTATTTATTGATTTATTAAATGCTCACCCACCCCCTACCCCCCTCCCATCAAGGGAGGGGGGTAGAGTGTCCCCCGTGCATCTGGATGCCTCGCCAAGGGAGGGGGGTATGTAAAGTTCATTTATAATTTATATCCTTCTTATCTCACTCTTTGTCTTCCACTCCTTGCCCGGTAGGCTCTGGATCGCGGACATCGCGGCCTCGGTCGCCGAATCGATCTCTGACTCCTCACCGGCAAGGTATAACCTGCCGAAAGCGCCGAACGGCCTCACCTCGATAAGGTTGATATCCGCCGCCTTCTCCGCTTCGTTGGCGGCGTAGATGCAATAGCCCGCCGGCTCTGTCTCTAATATGAACAGCGACTGACCCGGGAGGATCATCATACCCTTGCTGTTCCTGTTGATGAGCTGGCACTGGTACGGCTCTACGGAGCGGATGATCTGTGAGGATACGACAGCCGGCTTCAACCGGTCATCCTCGCTTAGCTCCATGTAATCAAGGATTGCGTGCCCCGCCTGACGGGTCTCCCCCTGATCGCTGTGATGCACCTCTAACAGGCCGTACGCCCGCTCGACTATCTGCACCGCGGGTACGACCTTCGTCGCCTTGAGCGCTACATCGGTGATGCGGTTGATCGCGATGCCCGGCGATATCTCGACAAAGAGCGACGCGACATAAGGCACCGGCAGGAACCCGCGCGCGGTAGAACCGATGTATGACGCGAGCTGAGGCTGCAGGCTGTCTAAAAATACGTATGTCCTGAGGACTGTCATGTTTAATTACCTCCAAAGTTATATCGTCTTTATGGCGGGATCAGCCCGCTATACCCCTTGCGATGGGTAACAAGCCTGCCAATCCTGCTGCTTGTGCTCCCGCGCATCCGGGCGCCTCTGTAAAACAGGCGCACCTGTTAAAACTGCTTTAAAATGACCGCGTCCTCTATCTTTTTGTTATACGATAACGTCTTCTTGATATCTTTGAGCGCCACCGCCATATAAAGTGAATTAAGTATGCTCGTCTGGGCTAACCGCGACGACATCGCCTCATGGCGGTACTTCGTCTCTCTGGATGCCGTGAAGAGGCTGACATCAGAGACTTTCGTCAGCGGTGAGAGCGAATTATTGGTGATGCATATCACCTTCGCGCCGCTTTGTTTCGCCACGTTGATCGTATCTATCGGGTCCTTCGTGCTACCCGAATGTGACACGGCGACGATCAGATCGCCCTTTCGCATAAGAGCTGCCGTCATGATCTGCAGGTGGCTGTCCGTCTGGCAGCGGCAGTCAAGCCCGAGTCGGGTGAATTTGTTGCACGCGTCTATCACGTTCGGCCCGGAGGTACCGACACCGATGAAGAATATCCGCTTCGCCCTCACTAAAAGGTTGACGGCCCTTTGTATCTCCTTCTTGTCAAGGATACCAAGAGTGTCCTTCAATGACTGGATGTTCGCCTGAAACACCTTGGTGAAAACGATATCCGGTGCGTCGCCCTCGTTAAGATCCTCATACACCCGCTCTTTTTCTGATACCAGCTCGCGCGCGAGGTGTATCTTAAGGTCCTGAAAGCCCCTTAGAGCGAATGTCCGGCAGAACCTCACGACGGTGGCGTCCGAGGCGCCGCTTTGCTTCGCCACCTCCATAATAGAGGCGTGGATAACTTTGTCCGGGTTCGCGATGACGAACTTCGCGACACGCTTCTCCGCTTTGTTCAGGGAGCCTAACGCCCCTGCGATCTTCGACAGCAGTTTTGTCAGCTTCGCGTTTTTTTTCATAGCATATAGATGTTACAACCATGCGCGGCGATTGTCAAGTTTTATTTCATATTTCTTAATATTATGAAATATTTCTTTATTTATGTGTTATGTGAAGGACGGAGGGAAGACTTCACCCACCCCCTATCCCCCTCCCATCAAGGGAGGGGGGGGGTGCATCTGGATGCCTCGTCAAGGGAGGGAGGGGGGGCGACGGGGCTTAAAGGCCGTGTGTGGACATATTGAGAAATATATAACCACAAAGGTCACAGAGAAAATGCGCTTACAGGTACTTTTTGATACTTTTCTTGATAAAGGTTTCTATCGTTTCGCAGGTGTTATTGATGAATTCAAGGAACCAGACTGGTGACTCGTTAGCCGATTTGATGAAGATGTATACCCCGGCGGCGCCAATGACGATGTTGGGCATCCAGACGCTTATCGCAGGGGGGAGCACGCCCCTCTTCCCGATGCTCTCCCCGAAAGTGAGTAGTACATAGTAGAGAAGGATGACAGCGACGCCAGTCGTGAAGCCCTTTGATTTGCCAGAGCGTTTCGAGAAAATCCCCAATGGTGTCGCGATGATCCCGAAAACGATACACGCGAATGGGAGCGCGAACTTTTTGTGGTACTCCACCCTTTCGTTGTTGCTGTCACCGCCGGTCGCGTCGATCTTGCGGATCCTGTCGCTAAGCTCGGAGAGGGTCATCTCCCGCTTGCTCTTCGCGGCTTTCCCCTGTGCGCCTTGCTTGTTCATCGCCAGTTTCAGCTGGTAGTCCTTGAAGCTGACGATGTGATACTCCTCGTCACCGACTTTCTTGTGTATGCTGCCGTCATTCAGTACTATCATAGCAGACATCTCCTCTTTGCTGGTGTACAGGCTGCCGCTCTTCGCAAAAATCGTATGAGAAGCTTTCAGGTCATAAGTATTCGCGATTATTACGCCATACAGCTTACCGGTCTCTTTGTCTATCTTGTCGACAAAGATCACGATGTTCTTGAAATCGTCATTCAGCACGCGCTCCTTCAGGCCGACATCCAGACGGCTCTTGAGGATATCGTAAATGCTCTCTTTGAATCTGGAGTTACCCTTTGGCATGAGAAATATCATCAGCAGCAGCGTGACTACGTACATAAGGGCGGCGAACGAGATCACCGGTGGGAATATATTGTACAGGCTCACCCCGCACGACTTCATCGCGATTATCTCGCTGTCTGACGAGAATCGGGCGAACGCGAAGAGGATCGCGATCAGAAGCGCCATCGGTATGGTGATCACCAAAAGAGAGGGCGACAGGTAGGCGAACAGTTTGATGACGGCGCCAAACGCGACGCCCTTGTTGATGACAAGCCCGGTAAGCTTGAGGAGCTTGTCTATCAGGAGAATGAAGGTGAAGACCAAAAGCGCGGAGAAGAATACCGGTATTATCTCTTTTAGAATGTATATATGTAGCCGTTTCGTCATTTGTATTAGTCACCGAAATATTTAAGATACGCAAAGGAAACGCGTCATGCGTATCATACATTATTAGTTTAAGAAAGTTAAGGACTATTTAAGGGCCTGCGATTGCAATTATTATGAATGTTTTTGCACCGATCAGCTACTCAAGCTTGAACTGTATCGGTATCAGCACCTTTACCGGTACGGGTTTTTCGTCCACCATAGCCGCCGCGAACTTAGCGTTTGTCACCGCCTCGAGCGCCGCCTCATCGAAACCGTAACCGGCGCCGGCGATGACCTTCGCGTCCATCACCTGACCGCCTGCGTCGATCGCGACCTCGAGCTTCACAACGCCCTCTTTGTTCATCCGCCGCGCCTTTTCCGGGTATACCGGCCTGAGCCCGCCATCCACGCTCGGCATCAGCGTAAGCATCTTCAAGGGTACAAACTCATCATGCGGAGCATCCGGGTAGGCGGTAGCGGCGGCGCTCGGCAAGGGTGCGTCATTATGCGCGGTCATCACCGGCTCCATGGGTGTTTTCACTATAGCAGCATCCTCCCGCGCGACCGGTTTTGGCGTCACAGCCGCCTCCTTGGGGGCTTCCGGCACCGGTACGATGTTTGGCGCGGGGTCTTTTGCAGGTGAAGGCGGAGCGGTATTTATTACCGGTATCGGCGCATCTTTTGCCACTACTGGCTGATTTATAGACTGTATATCGTCTGGCATTACCACTTTTGACTCTACCCGCTTTCGCCGCGTCACTTTTACAGTTTTGTGTTCTGGTTCGGTTTTCGGTTCGGCGATCTTCCTTTTCACCCGGACAAAATTAATCGGTATCGGTCTGTTTTCGCGGCGGTCTTTGATATGGTTGTACGAGTTAGTAAGCACCGGTACGGCCGCGAACACGGTAAAATTGATCAAAATAGAGAGTAATAGTGCAAGCGATGATTTCATGGCAATATATCCTGTTTCATATTACGGTTTTTCTGCGGCGATAGAGAGGTTGTTTACACCCACAGCCCTGAGCGCGTCAAGCAGGTCTATCACCGCTTTTGTATACGCCTTTTCATCAGCTAATATTATAACGTTTTTTTCAGCGTTTATCGTTTTATCATCACCAAAGAGCGCTTTGAGCTCACCGATCGAAAGCTTCTTGTTTTCAAAGAAGTACTCACCGGTATCGGTGACCGCTATGACGAGGCTGTCTTCAGAAAGTGCCTGCGCGGTTTCCGCCCTGGGTCTTTGTATGGTAATACCGCTCTCTTTTTGCATGGTTGTCGCTACCATAAAGAAGATGAGCAGCAGAAAGACCATATCGATAAGCGGTGCGATATTAAGCTCTGGTTTCGGGGTTTGTTTGCGTAATATGGTGAATTTTGACATTTTATTTACCAGAAGAGTTATTCCCAGCTGAGATTATATTCAGGAATTTCATGATGTTCTTCTCCATCTCAGAGACAATCAGCTCAAAACGGCTCGTCAGCTGGTTATGGAAGAACATGATCGGCAAGGCGGTAATAAGCCCCGCCTCAGTGGTGATAAGCGCCTCTGATATCCCTCCGGCAAGAGCGTTCGGGTCACCGGTGCCATGCACGGAGATCACGTTGAATGTGGATATCATACCGGTGACCGTGCCTAAGAGACCGAGCATCGGCAGCATAGTCGCGATAATGGCGATCGTTGACAGGCTTTTTTCAAGGTACGGCATCTCATCGAGCACTATCTCGTGGATGTACCTCTCTGTATCGTCGCTACCTGACACAGAATCCTTTAACCCCGCGGCCATTATCCTTGACATCAAACCCTGCGATTCTTTACAGATAGCTTTCGCTTTGTCCATGTCACCTGACCTTACCAGTTTCAACAATTCAGGGGTAAAGCTCTTCGCCTCTTTTTGAATGTTATTATAGTAAAACCATTTTTTGATGATAAGGTAGGTCGCGGCGATAGAGAAGAATATGATAGGGGCCATGATTACGCCCCCGCGTTGGATTACTTCATAAAGATCAAGCATTATTACGTTCTCTCATCCCTCTCCCTTCTCATGATGTCAAGATAAAAACTGATGACTTCCTTATCTTCCCTTGATAATTTGACGAACTCGACCCCAATACCTAATATATTACCGCCCTTATCTTTTTTCATCCAGACTGCCTGCGACTCTACGCGGACTACGTTATCTGTATTCGGTGGCAGGAACTCGATGGAGACTTTAGCGCCCATCGGGATATCCTTTGATGTGTTGATAAAAAGGCCATCTTTGCTTAAGTTATCTATTCTGCCCGAATAGAATGAGTCTAACGAGACTGTCCAGCAACAGATGCTTGTAGCGCTTCTTTGAGCTTTCCTACGGTCCTTTTCTTGGTGCGGCAAACCATGCCCCCAATACTGTTTTTCACAACTGACGTACCTGTATATTAACGATAACTACTTGATCTTATTCTCCATTACCCTCTTCTTTTGTTTCTGGTTCCTTCACAATACCGCTGCCTTTCGCGGCAATATAATCGCTTAACTTGACACGGTACTTTTCATGGTCAAACGTATGTGTGTCAGGGAACTGGGCGAAAATGATACCATCCCATATCTCATTACCGACCTCGCTGATGATGAGATGCGCCGCGGGGTTCTCCGGCTTGGCGTCTATGGATGTCATGACCCCTTCGCCCATAGTGAAATTCGGCAGGAAGGCGGCCACTTTTATCTTCAAATCAGTACCTTTTACGGTGATCTCCTCTCCGATCTTTATCTCATATTCCTCTTTGTCGCCGCTCTCTTTCTTCGTTACCTCAAGCTTGATCGCTACCCATTTTTCCGATATCTCATCGGGTACTTCTACGATCCGCTTCAGTTTGACTTCCTGCTCCGTCTCTATCGGGGGGCTGTCCATGCTAAAGCCCTTGGGCGCTTCTGGCTCTAATGGCGCAGGTGATTCGCCCGGTGCCTCAGAGTCACCACCCTTGCAGGCAACCATGGCAGTCATCAGGAATAACAAAGATATGACAAGCAACTTTCTCATTTTCATTAGCTCCTTCATATTCTATAACTTATCATGGCGGAGAGAGAGGGATTAGAACCCTCGGTACAGTTTTAGGCCGTACACTCGCTTAGCAGGCGAGCGCCTTCAGCCAACTCGGCCATCTCTCCACAATAACTATAAATGCTCAGATATATGTTCTGATTTAAAAAAGTTCTGCTTTAAAAAACTTAACTAAACAGCACAAAAACGGCTAACTGATTTAAGTATATAATATAGATACTTAAATTCAAGCAAAAAACTATAATATGTACTTTTGCTCTTCTTTGTAAATGGCGGAGGGAGTAGGATTTGAACCCACGGAACTTTCGCCCAACGGTTTTCAAGACCGCCGCCTTAAGCCACTCGGCCATCCCTCCAGCTCGTTACAATATAAGTACTTTAGCGAGATATGTCAATTCAAAATTTATGTTAAAGCTATTTTTTCGACTCCGCCGGTATATTTCCTTAGAACGTCAGGGATGATCACGCTACCATCTTCTAACTGGAAATTCTCAAGGATCGCGACAAGCGTGCGCCCTACCGCGAGACCCGAACCGTTTATCGTATGGACAAGCCTTGTCTTGTTATCACCCTTACCTTTGCAACGGATGTTCGCGCGGCGCGCCTGAAAATCCTCAAAATTACTGCATGACGAGATCTCACGGTACGCGTTCTGCCCGGGCAGCCACACCTCGATGTCATAGGTCTTTGCCGCCGAGAAACCAAGATCCGCCGTGCACAGGTTTACGACCCGGTAGTGTATACCAAGCATCTGCAAAATAGTTTCCGCGTTGCGCAAAAGCTTCTCAAGCTCATCGTAAGAATCCTCCTGCGCGCAGAACTTGACCAGCTCCACCTTGTTGAACTGGTGCTGCCTTATCAGGCCGCGGACGTCCTTACCATACGAGCCCGCCTCCTTCCTGAAACATGGCGTGTATGCCGCGAAGTACTTCGGTAGCTCCTCAGCCGGCAGTATCTCGCCCGCATATATATTCGTCACAGGTACCTCGGCGGTCGGTATCAGGTAGTAGTTCAGCCCTTCGAGCTTAAAAAGGTCATCCTCGAATTTCGGGAGCTGACCGGTACCGGTCATCGTCGTATCGTTCACGATAAACGGCGGGAGCACCTCTGTATACCCGTGCTCCGTCGTGTGGACGTCGAGCATCAGATTGATAAGCGCGCGCTCCATACGTGCGCCAAGCCCGCACTGCAACGTGAACCGCGCACCGGTTATCTTTGCGCCGCGCTCAAAGTCCAGGATGCCCAGCTCCTCACCGAGCTCAAAATGCTGTTTCGGTGTAAAGCCAAACTCCGGCTTCTCGCCCCACGTCCTTACCACTACGTTATCCTGCTCACCATCACCGGCGGGGACAGAAGAGTGCGGCAAGTTCGGGAGCGTCATCAGGACATCCTTCAGATCAGCGTCCACATCAGACAGCCGCGCGTCGAGCCCCTTTATCTTCTCAGACACTTTTCGCATATCAGCGATGAGCGGGCTTTGACTCCTCTGGTTCGGCGGCAGTTTCGCTATCTTTGCCGATGCCTGGTTCTTCTCATATTTCAGACTCTCACTCTCTTGCAATAACGCCTTTCGCTCCTCCACCATAGCGAAAAACGCACCAAGATCGACTTTCATCTTCCTAAGCGCAAGTTTCTCCTTAATAAGCTCTAAATTCTCGCTGACAAACTTTAACCCTAACATATATCCCCTTACCATTACTTATCAATTTACGGTTAATGTAACACCAACATTGAATTCAGTCAAATATTTTTTGCTTTAAATTTCCAACACTTCTACACGGCCTTTTTATATCGTTTCATCGAAGCCTCGTAGATATCATCGTGCAGGCTCTTTGAGTGCGAGTCCATAGTGACGACCGCGGGGAAATCCTTGACCCTTAAGACCCACATCGCCTCTGGCGCACCGAAATCGTCTAAGAAGTGGACGCCGATGACCTCTTTAATACACCTGGAGAGGAGCGCCGCCGCGCCGCCCGTCGCCTGCATGTAGACCGCGCCATGCTCCTTAAGCGCGGTGAGGGTGCCGCCGCCCATCCCCCCCTTACCGATCACGCCCCTTATACCGTACCTCTTGATGATATCCGCCTGGTACGGCTCCTCGCGGATGCTTGTCGTGGGGCCGCACGAGATTATCTTATACCCGCCGCCGGACCTTTTCACGATCGGGCCGCAGTGGTAGATGAAGGAACCTTTCAGGATATTAGCGATCTTTTTGTCGAACCTGCCAAACAGGCGCCGGTGCAGCTCGTCCCTGCCGGTCGCGATGACGCCGCTTATACGGACTACGTCACCGATCCTCAGCGCCCGCACGCTCTTCTCATCAGCCGGTGAATTCAGTGTGATCATAATACCCCTCGTTTTACCGGTGGGGACACCCCACATACGGTTTTTTTACCACAATAGTGTAGTCTTTATACGTATATTGATGGGTTATGCTGCGCAGTAACCCATCCTCTGTTTTCATATAAGCGTGAAAACGCCTTAACAGCAACCTACAGTTTTACCGGTGGGATACCCTATCCCCTAACCACACAGCTTGCGCGTCTGAGCGCCCAGCAGATGTAGGCGACGGAGACGAAAAAGGAGGCGGGTACTCTCGCCAGCGCTCCGGCTTTTACCGAAAGGACTGTCGTCTTTCCGCCGACGCCCATGGGGCCGATACAAAGCGTGTTGAGTTTCGCCATGAGATCATTTTCCAGCTTCATCAATGCGGCGTCTTCGTTGACGTCATCGAGTTTCCGAAGGAGCTGTTTTTTGGCGATGTTGTATGAGCTGGCTCTGTCGCCGCCGATACCGATACCGATGATGCCCGGCGCGCAGCCTCTGCCCTGCGCTCGGAAGACCGCGTCGATGACGCACCTCTTTACACCGTCAAGGTCGCGGTACGCTTTAAGGCCGCTGTCTGGCAGCGAGTACTGCGCGGATACGTTTTCGCTGCCGCCGCCCTTCAACAAAAGGTCGATCCTGACGCTCTTAGCGCGGCTCTGCGTAAAATGGATACTCGGGTTCCCGTCGCCGATACCGGTGCCGGTGTTTGTACCGGTGACCGGATCGACAGCGTTTTGCAGCAGATAACCTTTCTTTACGGCAGCCTTCACGGCCTTGTTGACCTCACCTTTGATGAAGCTTTGCGCGATCTCCTTAGGGTGCGTGATGAAGAGGTTAATCGTACCGGTGTCCTGGCAAAGCGGTATGGAGTCCTGCCGCGCGATCTCTATGTTTGTCAGGATATCGCTTAATACGGCTTTAGCGTTTGAGCCTTTTCGCTCTTTGGCGTGAGCCTTTTTCAAGGCATCGGCCACATCGCCGGGCAGCGTTGTGGAAGCCGTTTTTATGAGTTGTAAGATAGCGTCTTTCATATTTTTTAATCGATATTGTATTTATCAAGCCTGTAGCGAAGCGACCTGAAAGAGATATTAAGTAGCTTTGCCGCCTCAGTCTTGTTGTTGCCGCACCGCTCTAAAGCCTCGATAATGAGTTTCTTCTCTATCCGCCCGACAAGGTCCTCGATGTCAAGCCCGTCCTGCGGTACCGATAAGTCTTTCAAGATACCATCGTCGAGGCCGCTTGAGGAGAACTTCAACTCGGGTAGCGCGTCAACAGTTATCACGTTGGTATGCTCTAACGCGATCGCACGCTCGATGATGTTCTCAAGCTCCCTGACATTGCCCGGGAAATCGTAGCGCATCAGGTACTTTACCGCCTCCTCAGAGATACCGGTGATTTTCTTGTCCAGCTCCTTATTGTATTTATCGATAAAATGAAGGAAAAGGAGCGGGATATCAGCCTTCCTCGCCCGAAGCGGCGGCATCTCTATCTTGATAACGTTTAACCTGTAGTAGAGATCCTCCCTGAAAGTACCAGCCTTCACATCCTCCTCTAACTTCCTGTTAGACGCGGATATTATCTTTACATTCACCTTGATGTCCTTGGTATCCCCAACCCGCTTGAATTCCTTCTCCTGAATGACTCTAAGGAGTTTGACCTGAATGCTCAAAGGCAACTCACCTACTTCATCTAAGAATATCGTGCCGCAGTCCGCAACCTCAAAGAGACCCTCTTTGTTGTTTATCGCACCGGTGAAGGCGCCCCTTATGTGACCGAAAAGCTCACTCTCAAGGAGGTTCTCAGGTATCGCACCGCAGTTTATCGTCACGAACGGCTTTGCCGCACGGTCGCTGTTGAAGTGGATAGCCCGCGCGACGACCTCCTTACCGGTGCCGGACTCCCCGAGTATCAGGATATTGGTGGAGACCCTTGAGACCTGCCTGACCAGATTCGCGATCTTGACCATCGTCTCACTGTTACCGATGAGGTTCTCGAATTTGTATTTATCCTTCAGCTCGGATTTTAAGAGTATATTCTCTTTTTCAAGGTTCCTCTTCTCAAGCGCTTTTTTGACGACAATTTTTATGTCATCAATTTTAAACGGCTTTGGGATGTAATCATACGCCCCCAATTTCATCGCTTCGATGGCGGAATCTATGGAAGAATAGGCTGTAATCATGATGACGATCGTATCAGGAGAGTTCTCTTTGACAGTCTTAAGCACATCGAGCCCGGTCTTTTTTGGCATCTTCACATCGGTTATCACCAGCTGGTAGCTGTTTTTCTTTATCATCCTGATGGCAAGATCGCCGTTTTGTGCCGTATCGACGCTGTACCCCTCTTTTGTAAGCATAATAGTCAGGAATTCCCGCATGCTTAGTTCATCATCGACAATGAGAATACTTTGTTTTTGCACAGATTACCTCTGAACTGAAAATTAATAAGTTGTAACTTTATATTAATATCTTTGTACATTAATTCGTACAATTTTTCAAATGAAAACCAGGCCGGCGCGAAAATTAGTTTTTTATATTGCAAGACTCCCTTTTTCCGGTATAATTTTATTTGTATTAATACTTAGTTACGAATATTAATCACTATGATCAAATGTAAGTACCTTTTATTTGTTTTATTAGTCATTGCATCCTGCCATCATAAAATGGATCGTTTTTATTATTATGAGAAGGGGGCTACCGGTGTATCAGGCGGCGTCTCGTATGGTGGTGAGGCGATGAAAGGGGTGGAGGTGTACCTGTATAGAAATACGTCGTTGAACTTCCGGGGCCCCGCTGATTTTATGGATGTCACTGACAGCCGGGGCGAATATTTTATCGATGTGCCAGAAGGGGAATATTACATCATCGCGCGAAAGCGGCAAAGTGACAGGAGGTCAGGCCCCATAAAAACCGGTGATTACTATTCGGATCCGATATATGAACCGATAATAGTAAGAAAGGGTCTCACTGCTAAGACGGATCTTCGGCTAAAGAAGCTGTTTGGCGCCCTGATCCAGAAGGATAGCGGTCAGAAGAAGACAGATACATCTATAAGCGGCGTGATAGTGGATGTAGATGGCGTTGCGGTAAAAGGGGTGTACGCATTCGCGTATAAAGATGATGATTTCCAAAGGGAGCCGGACTTCTTCTCGACGAGTACGGACGAGACAGGCGCTTTCACGCTGTACTTCAAAGAGGGCGGCCGGTATAACATAGGTGCGAGA